>CAZCJG010000023.1:0-22734 GCA_964498575.1 uncultured Anaerolineales bacterium
AGGCGATGCGCGCCGGGAAGTTGGCCTTGATCAAGCCGGTCACCACGTCGGTCGACGGCCGCTGGGTCGCCGCGACCAGGTGGATGCCGGCGGCGCGGCCGAGCTGGGCCAGGCGGGCGACCAGCGGCTCGGTGTCCAGCGGCGCGGCCAGCATCAGGTCGGCCAGCTCGTCGATCACCACCACCAGCGCCGGCATCGGCGGGCTGCCCGCCGGCACGCGGGCGTTCCAGCCCGCCCGATCGCGTACGCCGCGCCGGGCGAACTGCTCGAAGCGGTCCTCCATTTGCGCAACCAGCCAGCGCAGCGCGCCGATCGCCTCGCGCCAGTCGGTGACCACCGGGGCGACCAGGTGCGGCAGGCCGCTGAAGGCGGCCAGCTCGACGCGCTTGGGATCGACGAGGACCAGCGCCAGCGCGTCCGGGCTGTGCTCGAACAGCAGGCTGGCCAGGATCGCGGCCAGGCACACGCTCTTGCCGCTGCCGGTGGTGCCGGCGATCAGGAGATGCGGCATCTGCGCCAGATCCGCCGCCACCGCCTCGCCGCTGACCTCCCGCCCCAGCGCCAGCGCCAGCCCGCCCTTCTTCAGCACGCGCCGCCAGGCCGGGCTGTCGACGATGCCCCGCAGGCCGACTTCGTCCGCCGTCGGGTTCGGCACCTCGATGCCGACCAGCGAGCGGCCGGGGATCGGCGCCTCGATGCGGATCGACGGTACCGCCAGCGCCAGCGCCAGGTCCTGCCGCAGGGCGACGATCCGCCCCACCGGCACGCGCCGCGCCTGCCCCGCCCGCGTCACGGTCCCCGGCCGGAGCCCGAAGCGCGTGTAGGTCGGCCCCGGCTCGATCGCCACCACCTCGGCCGGCACGCCGAAGCCCGCCAGCGTGCGGACGATCGTCTCCGCCAGCGCGGCATGGGCGGCGCCGCCGGCCGGGCGGGGGCCACTGGGTGCGCGCCCGCGCAGCAGATCCGGGCCCGGCAGGTACGGCGCGCGGTCCGGCATCGCGGCCTGCCGCCCGGCCGGCGGCTTGCGGGCGGGGGCTGTCGGGGACTGGCGGGCCGACGCGCTCGCCGGGTGGCCCAGGCTCGGCAGCGGTGGTTGCGCGGGTGGCGGACCGCCGGGATCGACGGACGGTGAGCGCGGCGGCGGGCTGTTCGGGTCGGCGGCGGGCGGGGAGGTCTGTGAGGAAGCGGACGATCGCTGCGCCGGCTGGCGCATGCGTGACTTGGGCGGCGTGGCGGTACCGGCGGGCGCGGTCTCGGGCGAAGCCGCGGCGGTCGATGGCGCCGCCGCGGATGATGGTGCCGCGGACGGTGCGGCCGGCAGGGGCGATTGCTGGCCTGGCACAGCGCGGGCGGGGGGTCCCGAGCCAGTCGCGGTGCCCGGGATCGCCGCCGGGGGACGTCCCGGCCCGGCCGCGCCGCCTCCGCCCGGCGGCGCGACGGCCAGGCTGTCGGCCAGCGCGTTGAGCTGGTCGGCGATGCCGCGGGCGCCGACCCGAAACACGCCGAGCACGCCGAGCAGGCCCACCGCCAGCCACAGCAGGGTGGCGGGCACCGGCCCGAGACCGAGCCAGGCACGGGTGGCCGTGGCCAGCGCCCAGCCGACCAGCCCGCCGGGTCCGGTGGCGTCGGGCAGCAGGGGGCCACGACCCAGGGCCAGCAGCGTCAGGGCGGCGGCGAGCGCGAGCTCCGCCGCCAGGGCGCGGCCCCAGGGCAAGTGCCAGGGATCGGCGTGGCGCCGCCAGATCAGGCCCAGGCCGGCCCAGGCCAGCCCGAGCGCGACGGGCAGCGCCGCCCACCCGAAGAGCCAGCGCCAATGCTCGGTGAGCCCGACCAGGAGCGTGGCGCCCGATCCGCCCTGCCCGGGCGGCGCGCCCAACACCAGCCCCAGGCTCGCCACGGCGCCGGCGACGAGGGCCGCGCCGCCCAGCGCCGCGAGGAGCTGGGCGGAGGTGGGGACGGGGAGGGCGGGGAGCGGTCTCACATGGGGATCAGGCCTGGCGGATGCTGAGGCCCAGCCGGCGTGACGCGGGATCGATGTGCAGGACGCGCGCGCGGACGCTCATGCCTTCGCTGACGACCTGGGTGGGGTCGACGAAGGGGATGTCGGAAAGCTCGGAGATGTGGATCAAGCCCTCGATGCCTTCGTGGACCCGCGCGAAGGCCCCGAAGTGCACGACGTTGGTGATGAC
This sequence comes from uncultured Anaerolineales bacterium, assembly GCA_964498575.1. GTDB lineage: Bacteria > Chloroflexota > Anaerolineae > Epilineales > Epilineaceae > CAZCJG01. The sequence goes on from CAZCJG010000023.1 coordinate 2,190, forward strand.
CGCGTCGATCAGGTCCCCGGCCTGGTAGCGCTGACCGACCAGGTGCCAGGGGTCCGGATGGAGCTGCTTGAGGCTCAGCCCGACCCGCTGGCTGTCGAAGTCCACGTTCAGCACCCGAACCCGCAAGCGCTGGTCCAGCGCCACGACATCGGACGGGTGCTGCACGCGCTGCCAGCTCAGCTCGGAGATGTGGATCAACCCATCCACGCCGCCCAGATCGACGAAGGCCCCGAAATCACACAGGCTGCGCACCACCCCCTCGACCTCGCAGCCGATGCAGCCCTGCAGCGCCACCAGCTGGTCGTCGACATCGGTGCCGTTCCACAACGTTGCCCGCTCGCTGAGGATCACCCGGTCCCGGCTGCGGTCGACCTCGATCAAGCGCGCGCTGATCTCGCGGCCGACCAGCGACTCGAGGTCGACGCGCAACTGCGGCGTGCCGAGCGTGCGCGGCGGCGTGCGGAGCTGCGAGGCGGGGACGAAGCCCAGACCATCCCCCACCCGGACGAGCAGGCCGCCTTTGTTGCAGCCGATCACGGGCGCCACGAGCGTCTTGCCGGCGGCCTGCCAGGCCAGCAGCAGGCTCCAGGTCGCGTCGTCCCGCCCCTTCGCCACGCCTCGGCGTGACGGGCCGGGAAGCAGCCCGTTGCCCGCCGCGCCACCGCCGGTGTCGCCGTCGCCGGCCATGCCCAAGTCGATCGCCGCGACCGACTCCCACCCCACCGAGCGCGGTGCTTCGCCTTGCTCGATCAGCGCTTGCCAGTAGTCTTCATCCGGCGCCCAGTCCGTCGCTTCAGGATTCCCCACGCCTCTACCTCCACCCGTTCAACACCTCGAAGAAGTTAAACTCAAATTAAAGCCGCATTGGGCCATGCTGTCAAGCGTGCCCCCGGCCGCGGCCAGCCGACAGGCGCCACGGCGGGCTAGCGCGTGGCGAAGAACAGCCCTTGCATGGCCGTGTTGAAGGCGGCGGCGACGATTTGGGGGGCGAAGCCCAGCACCACCACCAGGACGATGAGCGCGATCACGGCGCGGCGGGCGCCCTGTTGGTCGGCTGAGCTTTGCTGGCCGTCGGGGGGCGAGGGATCGGACCGCCAGCGCCGCACGGCGGTGGCGAACAGGAAGCCGCTGCCGGCCAGGATCGCCAGGTTGGCCAAGGTGTGATCCGCGGCCTGGAGCCGGCGCAAGATCAGCCAGAGACCCGGGAAGCCGACCAGCCCCGGCGTGCCGGCCAGCACCAGGGTCCCAGCCGCGTTGGCCAGCCGGCGCAGCGCCGGCGCCACCCGCGGCGCCAGGGCCAAGATGACCAACGCCAGCACGCGGGCGAAGAGCAGTAGCGCCACGCCGGCGCCGGCAATCGCCGATTGCGTGCCCAGGCCCGCCAGGAGCATGCCGCTGTTGGCCACCGCGGCGTAGACCAGCCAGTCGTCCGGATCGTTGCGCCGGGCCGCCAGCGCCAGCCAGCCGCCGACGAAAGCCGAGAGCGCGCCGCCGATCACCAGCGCGTCGCGCGCGATGCCGGTCATCCACGGGTAGGTGGCCAGCGTTCTGAGGAGCAAGCCGTAGCCGGCGGTCTGCACCAGCAGCAACATGCCGAAGAGCATCGGGCGCGGCGTGCCGCTGGCCACGGTCAGCGACCAGGCGTGCAGGGGCACGACCCCGAGCAGCAGGCCGAAGGCCGGCACCGCCAGCGCCAGCACCAGCGGCTCGAGATCCGGGGTCGCCGCGGTGCGCATGTCGGCCAGCCGAATCGCGATCAGGAGCACCGGCATCACCAGCGACAGCAGGGCGGCGAAGCGCATCATGGTGCTCGACGAGGCTTGCCGCTGCGCCGGCGGCAAGCCGAACACCCACACCAGAACCGATCCCAGGAACATGACCAGGGCCAGCGGCAACGGCGTCACCAGCAGGGCAAGGGTCAGGCCGCCCAGGCTCAGCCAGGCCACCGGGAGCCAGCTCGCGATGTCGGCGGGTCGATCGGCGCTCAGCGCCATCACGAAGCCCAGCATCGCCAGACCCAGGAGCTGGACGCCGAGCTGGGCGACCGACTTCAAGATCAGCGCGCGCCCGGCGACGAGTGGGACCTCGACATCGACCGCCGCCAGCGAGACCGTCAGCACCAGGGCGAGGGCCATGCCGACCGAGACGCGCAGCGCCAGCCCCGCCCGGCGCTGGCCCAGCCGCAAGCTGATCACTCCGGCGACGAAGGGGATGCCGACGACCACCAACAGCGGAATCAGTCCCAAGCCCATCAGCCGGGCAGGCCCGAATGCGCGTCGAGCCCGACGAAAGCCGCGGCGACGACCGCGAAGGCGAGCTGGAATACCGCCAGGCTGCCGGTGATGAACAGCCCCGGCTCGAGCTGAGCGTAGACCAGCTCGAAGCCGGTGAGCGCCAGCAGCACGCCGCCGGCCAGCCGGAGCGGCGTTCGAGCGAAGACCACGGTCAAGATGCCGCCCGCCATCAGGATCAGGGCCGTATGCAGCAGGGCCGGCTGCAAGGCTTCGGACAGCGCGACCGCCGGGATGCCGGCGGCGACGGCGATGGCGGTGGCCAGAACCAGCGCCGGCAGCAGCCGCGCGTGCTGGTAGGCCTGGTCGGATGGCAGGCGCCTCAGGCGCCGCGCGGCGCCGGCCCACTGCTGGTCGGCCGGCGCCTGGACGACGCTGATCGCCAGGATCGCGACGACCACCCCCCCGGCCACCAGCTTGATGGTGGCGATGCTCGCGATCGAGGCCCCGGCCCCGGCGCCGGTCCACAAGAGCACGAACGCGGCCAGGCCGTAGCCCGCCGCGAGCGCCGCCAGGGTGGCCAGCGGTGTCGGCACGAGCAGCATGGTCGCCGCCACGGCGACCGCGGTTCCGAGGACGAGGCCGGACTGCATCGTCGGCACCGACCCGGTGGAGGCGGTGGGTGGTGCCTCGAGCACGCTGGCACCCGTGGCGATGGCCGCGAGGAGCGTCCATGCCATCGCGCGCTGGCCCTCGGTGAAGCCCAGGCCATCGTGGATCACGCGACCGGCGCGGATCAGCCCGGTCCTGAACCCGTCGAACAAGTCGGTCAAACGCAGCACCTGGAGCATGGCCTCCTGGCGCTGGCTCTCGACCGGCGCGCCCGCCGCCGCGCCGGACATCGCGCGCAGCAGCGGACCGAGCACGATCGGCAGGAGGATCGCGCCACCGACCACCCAGGCCTGGTCCGCGAAGCCGGTCATCGCCGCGGCGCCCGTCATGTCCGTGAGCATCGGCTGCATCGCCCGGAAGCCGAGCCCCAGCAGCCAGCTCACGCTGGCCAGCCCGGCCAGGCCGGCGGCGAGCCGCTCGCCCGCCACCGACGGGACGCCGCCGCGCGGGTGCAGGTCGTGCCAGCGGGCGATGACCGGCCCGGTGGTCGCGACGAGCACGATCAAGAGACCGATCCGGCCGTCCGCGACAAGCTCGCCGTACAGCAGCCAGCGGCCGAAAAAGCCGAGGCTGGGTGGCAAGCCGGCCAGGCTGAACACGGCGAGCAGGGCGGCCGCCCGGGTGGCCGGCCCGGCCGCCAGGCCGTGGCTCGCGTAGTGGGCGAAGCGCCCGATGGCGAGATCGACCAAGAGCAGCAGCGCCGCGGCCTCCCCGGCCGCGGTGCCGAGGCCGGCGGCCAGCACGATCAGGCCGGCATAGTAGGTCGTCGACCAATCCATCAAGTTGGGCATGTCGCTGGCCAGCCAGGTCAGGAGGGCGCCGAAAACGACCGCGACCAGGCCCGGCAGCACGAGGATCGGCCCCACGCTGGCGGCGTGGTCCGGCGCATGGGCGACCGCCAGCGCGAGATAGGCGCCGGCGATCGTGGGCCCCACCCGCAGCGCGCAGGCCTGCCACAAGGTGCCCGGGCGGCTGCGGGGGATCGGCCACCAGAACGGGTAGAGCCCCATGCGGATGGTAGCGGCCGCGATCAGCAAGAAGCGCGACCACTGGGATAACACCGCCGGATCGATGATCCCGCCCGTCGCCGGCAGATCCATCAGCGCGGCCAGCACCACCAGCAGCCCGAGGTGGCTCGCCAGGAGCGCCCGCCGCCGGATCCGCGCGCCGAAGAACATCGCGACATCGAGCAGCAGCCAGGCCGAGATCAAGCCGAGCGGGCTGCGCGCCGCCGCGATGAACAGAACGCTGGCCGCGCCGACCAAGAGCGGCCCGCCCGCCAGCTCAATGCCTCCCCGCGGCGCCAGGGCGCGCAGGGCGACCACCAGGCAACCCAGGCAGGCGAGCACGAGGCACAAGGCCGCCAAGGCATCGACCGCCAGCGCCGGATCGCTCTGGAAGACGGCGCCGGACCACGGCGACAGCGCGAGGCTGAGCGTGCGCGGCGTCGACCGCCACAACTGGGCCGCCATGACCACCGCCGTCGTCATGGCCAGGGCCACCGCGCCGAGCACCGCGGTGGTGCGGCGCCGTTGGGGCCAGCCTGGCAGGCGCAAGCAGATCAAGGCGCCGGCCACCAGCGCCAGGGCTGGCACGAGCGTCAATCCGTCTAACATCGGCGGCGGATTGTAGCACGGCGGTGGGGAAAAGCACCGCGCCGACGCTTCCCGCGGTCGAAGCGAAGTCGCCGATGCGCACCGAGAGGCAGGTCAACCATGAGATCATGCCGAGCGAGATCGCACCACGGGGGCAGGAGACCACTGAGAAGCACGCCTCTGTGGTTTCCTGCCTCCGTGGTGAATTCCACGAGGAGAAACGACACGTGGCAGTGCCGGAGTGGTCTCCTGCCTCGGTGGTGAATTTCGACACCAGGCAACGCCCAGCCGTCCGCTCGCCGACGCCCGCCCCACGCCTGCCCTGCGCTGCCCCCACAGGGCGTTTGAGGCAGTATCTGGCGCGCGACGCGGACGTCTTTAGTCTCAACCTACGCTCAGCGTGGTGATAACCCCCCCTCCCTAGCATTTGTCAGCGCTCCAAGCGACATACCGTTCCGCCGGCGGCCGACTCGGTCGCGGCTGGTCCCAGCCCCACCGGGCGGGCGGCGCCTGTCGCATGCCTAGTCCCTAGTTCCAAGGAGTGCTCAGAATGCTCAAGCTCAAGCTTGCCGCCGGCCTGATCGGCTGCCTGGCGGCGACATCCATGCTATGGCCCGGGTTTGCATCCGGCCTGGGGTTGGCGCCGGTGCCGGCCAGCCCTGCCAGCGCCACGTCGGCGGGCGCGTTCAGCGATCCCGCCGGCGACGTCGGCGGCGGCTGGTGCAGCGTGACCGGCGCCGACTACGACGCGTTCGCGCCGTCGACCTGGAAGATCGTGGCCGACCTCGGCGCGCGACCGGTCGCCGCAGCGGGCGCCGACCGCGATCCCCAAGGGCTGGATGCCGCGCCCAACGGCGTGGACCTCGAGGCAAGCAGCGGCGACACCGCCCTGGGTGCCGACGCGCCGGCCGGCAGCGACACCGCCCCGGATACCGGCGCCGAGCCGCTGGACGACGACGACGCAGCCCCCGGCGACGCGCCGCAAGGCGTCGCCGCGCTCGACGTGGCGACCGTCACGGCCGCGGTGGAAACCGCCTCGGTCAACAGCGACGCCGACGACCCGGCGATCTGGATCCACCCGACCGACCCGAGCCAGAGCCTGGTGATCGGAACCGACAAGAGCTATGGCCTGTTCACCTGGGACCTGGCCGGCCGGCAAGTGCAGGTCATCCCGGGCGGCCAGCCCAACAACGTCGACGTCCGCTACGGCTTCCCCTTGCGCGGCCAGCCGGTCGACATCGTGGTCACCGGCAACGAGTCCGGCAACCGGCTGCAGATCTACAAGGTCGACCCGGCCACCCGCCAGCTCGTCAACATCGGCGGCCCCGGCATCCAGGTGGGCGTGAACCCGACCTACGGCTTCTGCCTCTACCACTCGCCGACCACCGGCCGCTTCCACGGCTTCATCAACGACAAGGACGGCCGGGTCGAGCAGTGGGAGCTGGAAGACCTCGGCGGCGTGGTCAGCGGCCGGCGCGTGCGCAGCTTCGATGTCGGCACGCAGACCGAGGGTTGCGCGGCGGACGACCAGACCGGCGACTTCTACATCGGTGAGGAGGGCGTCGGCTTCTACAAGTACGGCGCCGAACCGGGCGCGGGCAGCACGCGCATCCAGGTCGACAACGTCAGCGGGCCCAACCTGGACGCCGACGTCGAGGGCATCGCGATCTACTACGGCCCCAACGGCGGCGGCTACCTCCTGGTGTCGAGCCAGGGCGACAGCACCTTCGCCGTCTACAACCGCAAGCCGCCGCACGCCTTCGTCACCTCGTTCACCATCGGCGCGGGCAACGGCATCGACGCGGTCGGCTCGACCGACGGCATCGACGTGACCAACGCCGGCCTGGGCGGCAACTTCGCCCAGGGCCTGTTCGTCGCCCACGACGGCAGCAACGACCGCGGCGCCAACAACTACAAGCTGGTGCGCTGGGCCGACATCGCCCGCAGCGCCAGCCCGCCGCTCCTGATCGACACGGCGTCCTACAACCCGCGCGGCCAGGCGGCCCCGCTGCCGACCGCGCCGGCCGGCAACCCGACCAATCCCCCGGCGACCAGCGCGCCGCCGACCAACACCCCGCGACCAGGGGCGACCTCGACGCCGCCCGGCGCGAGCGAGTCGATGGCCATGGCCCCGGGCGAGAGCGCGATAGTGAGCTGCCCGGGCGGGCGCTTGACGATCAAGTCGCAGTCCGCCGGCCAGATCGAGCTGGCCTGCGAGGCCGCCGCGGCGCCGACCCTCCCGCCGACCGCGACCGCGGGGGTCCAGCCGACGGCGACCCGCACCGCGACCTCGGCCACCCAGCCGACCGCGGCCCGCACGGCCACCCCGACGACGCGGCCGGCGCCGACCAGCACGCCGCCCGGCGCGAGCGGCGGCAACCCGCTGCCCGGACCTCAGGACCCGCCCAACGGCGCCTCGCCGTTCAACGCGCGGCGGATCCCGGTCGAGCTGCAGGCCTGGTGGGCGCCGGTCTTCGGCCACATCCACGCCGCGGCGATGCTGCCGCTGGGCCAGGACGTCAGCGGCACGCTCAACTTCGACGTCCGCATCGTCCTGCACGACAACCCGAGCCACCTGTTCGAGCTGCGCATCGACACCGACCAGGGCGTGTTCAAGCGCATCCCGCTGAACCTGGACTGCCCGTATGACGGCCGAACCAGCACCAACTGCGCGTTCAACGTGCCGGTCAGCCTGGACACGACCGACATGGGCAGCGGCTGGCGCGAGATTCGCATCCGCGCCACCGTCGATACCGTCGATGGCAAGCGCTTCCTGAACTCCAGCGGCATCCCGATCAACGTCGTCAACGGCGGCGGCGGGGGCGGCGGTGGCTACGATCGCTGGTGCAACAACACCTCGCTGATCGGGCGTGGCTGGTACGACGGCTTCGGCTACACCAACGCCATCGTCGAGTGCGTGCCGCTGGCGCCGATCTCGGGCGTCCACACCTTCAGCGTCCGATCGCAAAAGGACAGCGGCCACCTGCAGGTCGCGCTCGACAAGAGCCACTACATCCCGCCCGTCGGGTCGTGGGCCGAGGTCCAGCCTTCGGCCGGCCAGATCCTCTACGATCGCGACGGCAACCACGACAGCTTCTTCCCGGTCACGCTCGACACCACCAAGCTGGCCAACGGCTGGCACTCGCTGGCGGTGACGTCGACCGGCACCAAGAGCAGCACCTCGGACTGCGACTTCTGCGGCGGCACCCAGAACAAGCCGGCCGGCGTCGCCAAGTTCTGGTTCTACGTCCAGAACTAGGCTCCGCCGCCGCGGGGGACCGGCTCGCTCCGACTCCCCGCGGACCCCGGCTTCGACGCACCGGCCGCCACGCCCGCGCGTGGCGGCCGGTCGGCTTTCGGCTCAGCCGCCCCCGTCGCGCAGGTTGCGCAGCAGCGGCCAGAGGTCGTCGAGCGCCGGCTCTCCGTCACCGTTGAGGTCCGCGTTCGGGCTGCTCCGCCACCACAAACCCAGCCAGGCGGCCAGGTCGCGCGGATCGATCGCGCGGTCATGGTTGAGCTCGCCGGCCTCGAGCGCGATGACGCCGCCGGCGGTGAAGTCGATCACCACATGGTCGTCGCCCAGCCGGGCGCCGTGATACTCCGCGGGCGTGAAGCCGGGCACCCGGACGATGACGGTGTAGTCGCCGCGCACGCTGTCCGGGAGCGCGATCGGCGCGCTGACGCCCTGGATGTCGGTCTCGCCCATCAGCACCGCGGGAGAGACTCCGGGCCGCTCCAGCCCGATCACGAAGGCCGCCGCCTGGGACTCCCGCCCGCGCAGCGCCAGGCGGATGGTCAGGCTGGCCGTTCCGGGCATGCCGGCCGGCGCGCTCGGCTCCGCGGTGACGCTCGCGTTGGGGTCGAGCTCGGCTTGCGCAGGGGCCATGCCTGGATTGTCGTCGTCCGTCGGAGTCGGGATGTTGGAGATCGGCGCCTGATCACCGCTCGATCCGTCGCCGTCGCCGGCCTGTGCCAACTGTTGCGCGCCGCCTTCGGCCGCCCAGACCGCCGCCAGCTCCGCCCGGCGCGACGGCCCGTTGTCCGACAGCACCTCGGTCTCGCCGGGCCGGCGGCTGGTCACCGCCATGCGCGTGCCGGCGCTGGGATGGGCCATGCTGCCGTCGTACTCGCTGCCATAGGATGTGAAAATCCAGCCCGAGAGGTTCATTGGCGCGGGTCCGCCATCGGCAGGCAGCCACTCGCCATTGTAGCGGCGCGTGAAGTGGACGTGCGCGCCGTCGGCGACGCCGCCCTCGCAGGAGGGATGGCCGACGCGGTCCCCGGCGGCGAGCACCGTGCCCACCGGCATCCGGCCGTCGGTCGCCATGTGCAGGTAAACCAGCACCCAGCCGGTGGCGTCGGAGCCGTCGCCGTCCATGTCCGCCAGCACCAGCCCGTCGTCGGACCAGGTGACCACGCCCGGCGCGGCCGCGATCACCCATTCCGGCGCCGCCCGGCAGCCGACCATCGTCGGCGGGGCGAAGTCCACCGCGCCCCAGGCGGTGGCGATGCCCCAGGCGCCGTGCGGCCCGCCGGTGTAATGCCAGCGCTGGCCCTCCTCCCAAGGCAGCAGCAGGGGCGGCTGCCGGAATCCCGCCTCCGGGATCGGCGGATCGAGCACCGGCGAGGGGTCGAACAGCCGCGCATACACTTCGGCGAAGGCCGCCTGCCGGCCCGGCAGGTCCGCGGCGCTCGACCCGCGGGCGAGATAGCGGGCGAGGGCGAAGTGGGCCGCGCCGCGATCGGCGGGGCCGGCCTGGCGCGCGCCGCCCGCGAAGTCCAGCTCCCGCGTGCCGCGGTACTTCATGCCGTAGTAGCCGTCGGCCAGCCACGCCGCGCTCATCGACAGTCGGTTGAACAGGCCGGTCGCCTGCGACGTCGGAGTGTATCCGGACCCGCCGCCGTCGACCGAGCCGGTCTCAAGCTCCAGCAGCGCCAGCAGCAAGCGCGGGCTGATCGAGTGCTGCCGAGCCACGTAATCCACGATTTCGCCCGCCTCCCGCTCGGTACCGCGCGCGAGCTCGGAGTAGCCGGCCAGGGCGCTGCCGCGCTCGGCGAGAAAGGCGGCGCTGTCGAAGCCCGCCTGGGCCGGTCCGTTGACCAGCTCGCCGTCCTGCAGCATCAGATCCGCCGAGCGGCTGAACATCGCGCGGGTCGCCCCGATATCCCCGGTCGCCGCGCCGGGCTCGGCCATCGCCACATCGTCCCCGGCGAGGCCCGCGCCCGGTGCCGCCGCCGGGACGCCGCTGGCCACCGGCGCGGAGGTAGGCGGCGCCGGCACGAGCAGCGCCCGCAGGGCCAGCGCGAACATGCCGATGACGGCGAGGATCAGGACGAAGCGGCGTAGGGAAGACATGCGACGAGCGGACCAGTATCTTCGGTGGGGACAGGCAGACGAACGGCGAAACGCGGAGGGGAGTATAGCACGGATGTTCGAGCTGTCAACTCGCTCGCCGGCCACTTGGGCAGCTCACAGCGTGGCCCGTCACGCCGGATCCGGCGCTCAGGCGGGGGTCGCAGGCACCGGGGATGCCGACGCGGGCTGGCGCATGGCCAGCCGGTCCGCCGGCGTGATGCGCATCTCCAGCTCGTCGTGGGTGCCGCGGTCCAGCGAGAAGCGCCGGAGCTGGCGCTGGCAGCGGAAGCCGGCGGCGGCGAAGGCGCGTTGGGCGCGCAGGTTGTCCGGGTAGGTGTGGAGGGTGATCGCCGACAGCCCGAGGGCGTCGAAGGCGTGGTCGACCATGGCGGCGACCGCCGCTCGGCCGAAGCCGCGGCCCCAGTCGGACGGGTCGCCGATCAGGATGCCGAGCTCGGCGGTGCCGCCGCGGGGGTCGATGCCGAACAGGCCGACCCGGCCGATCAGGCGGTTGGAGCGGTCAAGGATCGCGAAGAGCTGCTCGTGCTCGCTGTTGTACTTCGGCAGTTGGTCGAAGAAGAGCTCCTTGAAGCGCTTGAACGAGATGTCCAACGGCACGCCGCTGGTTAGGCGCAGCAGCTTGGGGTCGCAGGCCCAGCGGTAGAGGGCGGCCAGCTCGGCGTCGCTGAAGCCGGCGCTGTAGGCGCGCAGGGTGATGGCCGGCCGGGGCGGTGGGGCGACCGGGGCGCCAGCCATGGGATCACGCGCTCCGCCGGTAGAAGGGCCGGCGGATGATGCGCGCCGGCACGGCCTGGCCGCGGATGTCGACCTCCAGCGCGGTATCCACCACGGCGTGGGCGGCGGCGACGTAAGCCAGGCCGATGGCCTTGCCCAGGGTGGGAGACAGGGTGCCGCTGGTGATCGCGCCAATCGGCTGGCCGGCGGCGAGGACGGTGTAGCCTTGGCGCGGGATTCCGCGCCCGAGCAGCTCCAGGCCCACCAGCTTGCGCGCCGGGCCCTCGGCCTTCTCGCGCCGCAGGCGCTCGCCGCCCACCAGCTCGGGCTTGTCCAGCTTGACGAACTTGCCGAGGCCGGCCTCGAGGGCGCTGGTCGCCGCGTCGAGCTCGTGCCCGTACAGCGGCATCGCCGCCTCCAGTCGCAGGCTGTCGCGGGCGCCGAGCCCGGCCGGGGCGAGGCCGTGCTCCGCGCCGGCCTCGATCAAGGCTTGCCAGATCGGCGCGATCTCCCCGGCCTCGGCCATGATCTCGAAGCCGTCCTCGCCGGTGTAGCCGGTGCGCGAGACCAGGGCCTGGACGCCGGCGACCTCGCCGCGCTCGAAATGGTAGTAGGGCAGGGCCCAGACACCCAGGCGGGTGACCGCCGCCAGCACCGGCGCCGCGCGCGGGCCCTGCAGCGCGACCAGGCCCATGTCGTCGGAGCGGTCGTCCAGCTCCGCCTTCTCGTCCGGCCGGATCTGCGACCGCAGCCAGTCGCGATCCGCGTCGATGTTGGAGGCGTTGACGACCAGCAGGTAGACCGGATCGCCGTTGGGGTCATTCGGCAGGCGGTAGGCGAGCAGGTCGTCGACCGTGCCGCCCTGAGCGTTGGGCAGGACGGTGTACTGCGCCTGGCCCGCCTCCAGCGCGGCGACGTCGTTGGTCAGCACGCGGCGCAGGAAGGGCAGGGCATGGCGGCCGTGGACGATGAACTCGCCCATATGGCTGACGTCGAACAGGCCGACGCGGGTGCGGACCGCCGCATGCTCGGCGGCGATGCCGGCATACCACACCGGCATCTCCCAGCCGCCGAACTCGACCATGCGCGCGCCCAGGGCGCGGTGTTGCTCGAAAAGGGGAGTGCGTTTCACGGGGCCAACTTCCTCGGTTCGCGAATCTCGGGTGCCGCAGGTCCGGGCGTTTGACCGGCGGCCGCTTCGATTGTACCTTGGCGGAGGCGGATCGCGAAACTTCTCCGGGACGGCCGGCGTATGCGCGGGGTGAAAGCGCGGTCGAGCATCTTGCGTTTCTTCTTTCGACGGCAGCGTACGGTATACATCGACCAGGGCAAGGAGATGGGGGGTTCTATGGCACGCCTGACAGGATGGTTGACGGTCGGAAGCTTGATCCTGATATCGACGGCCGGTCCCGCCGCGGGGGCGGGGTGGGCTCGAGCGGAGGCCGAGGCCCCGCACGCCCCGCCGCACCGGGTCATCGCCACCGTGCCGGTCGGGCAGGTGCCGGTCGGTGTGGTGGTTCATCCCACACGGCACAAGATTTACGTATCCAACCGGCTCGGCGACACGGTCTCGGTCATCGACGGCGCGACCAACACCGTGATCAAGACGATCCCGGTCGGCCGCGGCCCATTCTATTGGATGGGGGTCAACCCCCTGACCGACCGCGTGTACGTGGCCAACAACGCCGGCGGGACGGTGGCCGTGATCGACAGCGCCAACGACGTGCTCGCGGCGACGGTGGTCGGTGTCGACGGCGCGCCCGAGGGCATCGGCGTCCACCCCGGCCGCGACCGCGTCTACGTCACCCGCGGCGGGCGGACCCTGTCGGTTGTCGACGGCGCGTCGAATCAAAAGATCGCGGACGTATTGACCGGCGCGTCCAACCACGGCGTCGTCGTCAATCCGGCCCTGGATCGCGCCTACATCTCGCGCAGCGATCCGAACGTGCTGACCGTGTTCGACCTGGCGACGAACGCATGGGTGGCCGACGTACCGGCGACCGGCCACCCGGCGATCGATCCCGTGACCCAGCGCGTCTATCTGGCGGACTTCCGCAGCCCGCGGATGTGGATGGTGAGCGGCCTCACCAACCAGGTGGAGGGCCAGATCGCGCTGGCGAATCAACCGCTCTTGGCAGCGGTCGACCCCGTGCTCGGCTGCGTCTACGCCTCCAACCCCGCAGCCGGGCGGCTGACCATCATCGACATCGCGAGCAGTCGCGAGATCGGCACCCTGCCCGTCGGTCAGGTTCCCGCCGCGGTAAGCGTGGATCTCGAGACCGGCCGGGTCTACGTGGCCAACGAAGGCAGCAACACCGTTACGGTCATCCAGGGCGGCCCCTGCGGCGAAGGTGTCGCCCCATCACCGACAACGTCCTCGACGCCGTCGGCCACGCTCACCCGCACATCGACGCCGACGCCCAGCGCGACGCGTACGCCCACTTCGACCCCATCCATCTCGCCGACACCCAGCGATACGCCGGTTCCCAGCGACACGCCTACGACCGGCCCAACCTGGACGCCCTCCGCCACACCCACCGTCACCTTGACCCCCTGGCCCTCTCCCAGCCCCACCCCCGTCGCTTGCGTCCCGGTCACCCGCGCCTCGGACATCGCGCTGGTCCTCGACGCCTCGCTCAGCATGGAGCAGGCGAACAAGCTGCGCGACGCCCGCGCGGCGATCCTGGGCTTCGTCGACCGCGCCTTGGCGCCGCCGGACCAGCTCGCGCTGGTCACCTTCAACGCGGCGGCCGGGGTGAACCAGCCGTTGACCACCGACAAGTCGCGCCTGCGCACCGTCCTCCAGGCGGTGATCGCCGGCGCCGGCACGCGCATCGACCTGGGCCTGGCGGCGGCGCGGGGCGAGCTGGCCGGCCCGCGCCATCGCCCCGACAGCGCCCGCGTGATCATCCTGCTCAGCGACGGGGTGCAGAGCAGCCCGCCGGCCTCCACCGCCGTCGCCGAGGCGGACGCGGCCAAGGCGGCCGGCATGGTGGTGTTCACCATCGCGCTCGGCGGGGACGCGGACCTCGCGCTCCTGGCCCAGCTCGCCAGCAGCCCCGACCACGCCTTCGTCGCGCCGAGCGGGGCCGAGCTCGCGGCGATCTACCAGCGGATCTCGCTGGCGATCCCGTGCTCGAGCCTCGGCGGCCAGGTCTTCGTCGACCGCGACGAGGACGGCCGTTACGACCCGGCCGTCGACGCGCCGCTGCCGGGCGTGGACCTCACGCTGACCGGGCCGGTGAGCCGACGGACCCGGTCCGACGCCGGCGCGCAAGGCAACTATCGCTTCGCGGACATCGCCGGCGGGCGCTACGTCGTCGCGCTGGACCCGGCGAGCCTGCCGCCCGGCCTGGTGCTGCCGATGCCGCCGCAGCGGTCCGTCGACCTGGGCGCGGCGCCGTTGACGGGGGTGGATTTCGGGCTGCGGCGGCTGCCGACGGCCACGCCGGCGCCGCCCACCCGGGCGCCGGTCGTGACCGTGACGGCGACGCCGACCGGGTCTACGCCGACCACCACGCCTTCACCGACCGCCACGCCGACCGTTGCCGGGATGCGGGTGTACATGCCGCGCGCGGATGGGTGACGGGTTTGTGCCGCGCAGGCGCCGCCCTGGGTACGCGGGCCTCCGGCCCGCACGGCTGTGCCCGGAACCGATCTGCGCGTGGGGTCATGCGGGCCGGAGGCCCGCGCACCCAGGCGGCGATTCATCAGGAGACACCAGATGGACATCAGCAGTGCTCGCATCATCAGCGCGGTCCTCGCCCTGGCCGTCGGCGCGGGACTGATCGCCGGCCACCGGGCCGGTCCGCGCCGCCTTCAAGCCTGGCCGTCCCGCGCCGCCGCCGCCCCGCTCCAGCAGGCCACGCCCGTCGTCGATCAGACCACGTGCAACGAGCCTTGGGCGGGGCAGGCGACGGTCGACCGAGCGGTGTGGAAGGCGCAGACCTTCGTCGCCGGGACGAACGGTCGCCTGGCGATGGTCGATCTGCCCGGCACGAACCGGGGCGGGACGACCCTTCTGCACCTGCGCCTGACCGGAGGCTGCGGCGGGCCGGTCGGCGGCGACGTCGCGGTGGCGACGGCCACGCGGGGCAATCGCTTCATCTTCGACGATCCGCCACTCCTGCGCGCCGCGAGCTTGTACGCGCTCGTGCTCTCCCACCAGGGATCGGGCAGCTTCGCCTGGGCCTACTCGAACCGGCCGGACTGCTACGCCCATTGGCGCGGCACGTCGTACACGTCCGGCAACGGCGAGACCTGGTCCGCCGACACCGACGACATCCATTTCACCACCTGGATGATCCCGGACGAGGTGCTGCCGAGCGCGACGCCCTCGCTACCGCCCTCCCCGACCCACACGCCCTGGCCGACGCTGCCGCCCGGCGCCACCCCCTATCTCATCCTCGACCAGGAGACCTGCCCGGAAGCGCCGGTCGCCAGCGTCAACATCACCGGCGACACCTGGAAGGCGCAGACCTTCGTCGCCGGCGCCAGCGGCACGCTGCGCTACGTCGTGCTGCCCGGCGCGCATGTCAGCGGCGCGACCACGCTCCATCTCCGGTCCACCGACGTGGGCCACGCGCCGATGCGCGCCGACCTCGCGTTCGCGACCGTGGACTGCGGCACGGTGTTCGCCTTCGATCCGGGCGTGCGCATCGAAGCCGGCCGCATTTACGCGTTGTGCGTATCCAGCAGCGCCGCGAGCGGGGGCTTCTGGTGGGGCTATTCGGGCAGCGCGTCCTGCTATCCCAACCCGATCGGGACCTCGCACACCTCGCTCGACGGGGGCCAGACCTGGTCGCGCGACGTCCTGGACATCCACTTCAGCACCTTTGTCGTGCCCGACACGCCGGTCGGACCGCCGGCCACGCCGCCGGCGAGCGCCGGCTGCCGCCGCCCGCTCGCGGCCGACGAGGTGGAGTCTTATGCCGACCCCGCTCGGGAGGACGCCGCCCTGCGGCAGGCCGCCGAGCGGCTGGCGGAGCGGCCGGAGCCGGCGATGCGGCGCAGCGTGATCGTGATCTCGCTGCCGACCGGCGCCTTCCAGCCGGAGCCGCTGCTCAAGAAGTCGCGCGACCTGGCGGCGCTCGTCGCCGAGGCCTCCGCTTATCATGGCTACAAGGATCCCGACGCAAAGCCCTCCCTGACGTACACGATCTATCAGGACAAGGTGTTCCTGGAGCCGGCCATGCCGCCGCGCTGCGGCCGGCAGGCTTACGACCTGGGCTACTTCTACGACAAGTACGACATCTGTACCCTGGTGCGCCGCGGCGAGGTCGACGAGGTCTGGCTCTGGGAGGGCGGCACCGGCGGCTTGCCCGAATGGGCGATGGGCGGCCCGGAATGGGGTGCCGAGCTGCCCAACTGCGGGCGGCAGGTGGCGCTGATGGCCTTCCACAACAGCATGGACCTCGGCTACGCGCTGCACAGCATGGGGCATCGCATGGAGGGCACGATGCGCCAGTACCGGCCCTGCGACTTCTCGTCCGCCACCTGGCCCTGGCCGCAGGCGCCGGCCGGCTGCCGCGACGGCACGGCCAGCGACCGCACCGGCTTCGTCGCCCGGCCCTTCGCCGGCAACGACCTCGTCGGCGCCTGTGGCGACGTCCACACGCCGCCGAACATCCCGCAGGGCGTCAGCGGCGAGTACGTCTACGGCAGCCGGCTGACAGCCCGGTCGATCTGCGAGGATTGGCGCCGCGACGGCCGGGCCGAGGTCAAGACGATCGACTGCGGCGCCTGGGGCTGCACGCAGACCGGCTTTATGCTGTGGTGGTTCCAAAACATCCCCGGGCTGGACAACGCCAGCCGCGACCGCACGGGTGCGCCGATGCCGAGCTGGTGGCCCCTGTTCGCCGGCCGCCCGACCCCGCCGCCCACGGGCACCCCCCCGACCGCCACCTCGCCACCCCCGAGCGCCACGCCGACGACCCCGCCGACCGGCACCCCCACGCCGACGGGCAGCCCGGCGCCGAGCCGGACCCGCACGCCGACGGCAACGGCGATCGCAACCGCGATGCCGACCGCGACTCCGGAGGTCCGGGCCACGGCCGGGACCACCGCGCTGGACCGCTGGACGATCGCGCTGCCCTGGGCCGGGACGGGGCGGTGAGATCAGGCGAGCAACCGATGCCGCGCGAGGCCGGTGTCGGCTGTCACGGCGGGACTACCCGGCCCGCAGCTTGTCGAGATGCTGCTTGCGGGCCTTGGCGACCTTGGGCGCGATGACCGCGCTGCAATAGCCCTGGCCGGGATTGCGGGCGAAGTAGTCGCGGTGGTAGTCTTCGGCGGGATAGAAGGCGCCCAGCGGCGCGATCTCGGTAACGATCGGCGCGCCCCAGATGCCGGCGGCCTCGATCTCGCCGATCTTGCGCTCCGCCGCCGCGCGCTGCGCCTCGTCGTGGTAGAAGATCGCCGAGCGGTACTGGGTCCCGACGTCCATGCCCTGCCGGTTGCGTGTCGTCGGATCGTGGATCGTGAAGAAGACGTCCAGCAGCTCGTCGAAGGAGATCTCGCGCGGGTCGAAGCGGATCTGAACCACCTCCGCGTGGCCGGTGCGGCCGGTGCAGACCTCTTTGTAGCCGGGGTTGACCGTGTGCCCGCCGGCGTAGCCGGACTGGACGTCGAGCACGCCGCGCAGCTCGTCGTACACCGCTTCGAGGCACCAAAAGCAACCGCCGGCCAGGGTGGCCAGCGCGGTGGTGCCGTCAGCGGAGCCCGATGGATTGACGGCGGTGTCCGAATTCCCGTGGTTCATGCCTCGCCTCCTGTGTCGTCGCCCTTGTCGTCGTGGCTCTTGTCGTCGCCACCGTCGTCGCGATCGTCGTCGTCACCGTCGTCGTGCTTGTTGCCGTCGTCATCATCGTCCTTGCCCGAACCGCTACGGTCGTCGCCGTCCTCACCATCTTCCTCGTCGGCGCTTGTGGCGCCGGTCGCGCCGGAATCGCCGCTGCCGTTGTCCTCGGCGGTGGCGGCGGGATGGGTGACTCCCGTGCCGGGCAGCGGTGCCGCGGGCGTCGGGTTGCCGGCCGGTGACGGGGCGGTGATAGGTACCGTCGTGGCCGGCACCGCGGTCGGGAAGGGAAGGGGCGTCGGGGCCGCCGGCTTGACCGTCACGTCGGGCAGTGGCCCCGACTCGGGCGACCAATGCGGCAGGTCGTCCAGGCAGATCACCGTCCCGAGGACGAGCCGGCCGCCGGAAGCACGCCCGCGCACGTGGACCAGCTCGCCGGGTGCGAGATCGCCCAGGATCTGGGTCGAGTCGTCCACGTATGCAAGCACGCCGTCAACCCGCCAGGCCCGATCGCCCGCCGCCTCGGCGGTGCCGATGAAGTCCACCTCGGCCTCGCGTCCCGCCGCGAGCAAGGCGTTCGCCTCGTCGATGCGGCGCCGGTTGAACGCGTCGCGCAGCGCGGTCTCCGCTGCCGCGTCCGTCGCCAGAACAAGCTGGATGCGCTCGGAGCTGCGCTTGAGCGTATACAACCCGTCGCCGGGCAGGGCGGACGCGGAGGCCGAGATGGAGACGACGATCATCATGACCACGGCCGCGGTCATCGCCGCCATCGCCAGGGTGGAACGGCCGAGCCAGGCGAAGCGTCCATGCTCCCCTTGACCGGTCGCCCCCGCGGCCGGCGACGCCGTGCCGGGCGACGGGCGCGGGTCGGCAGCCCGAATCTGCGCGGCCTCGGTGAGGAAGCTGCGCCGCGAGGCGGCTTCGGCGGTGCGCGAAGGCGCGAGGTCCAGGCCGTCGAGCCGCCGGGCCGTGTCCAGGATCAGCTGCAGCTCGGCGGCCTGGGCGGGGTAGTGCCGAAGGATATCGTCGATCGGCTCGCCGCGGTCCAGCGCGTCCAGGCATGAGATCACAAGGGCTTCAAACGCGGCATCCATCATCCACCGCCTTCCACCATCGGTTGCATCGTTTTCGAGAGCCGGGTCACCGCGCGCGCCAGGAGCTGCTTGACCGCGCCCTCGGTCTTCCCCAGCGCCTCCGCCACGTCGCGGATCGGCAGCTCCGATCCATAGCGCAGCGCGAGCACGTGCTGCTGGTCTTCGGTCAGGTCCTTCACCGCTTCGAGCAGCGCCTCGCGGGCCAGGCTGCGATCGAGCTGCTCCGCTGGGCCCGCGCCGGGACTGACCAGGGATTCGTCCAGCTCGGTGTGGGTCGCGCGGTAGGCCGCCCGCTGGTGATCGGCGACGACGTTGGCCGCCACGCCGTAGAGCCAGCCGCGCAAGGTGGTTTGCGGCGGCGTGCCCTTGCGCAGGGCCGCCAGCAGGCGCGCGAACACCTCGCTGGTCAGGTCCTCGGCGACCTCGCGATCGCTGACGCGGAGCATGACATAGCGAAACAGCGGCGGGTAGTAGCTATCGTGGATGTGAGCGAGCGCCTTGGGATCGAACGCTCGAGCTTGCGCGAGCAGCGCGGCATCCTCTGGCAAAGATCGGGCCTCCGGCAAGGGGTCCACCCGCGTGGCCAGCATGCGATGGACCGGCCGGTGCAGGTTCAGCACGGACATCAAGTCCGCTTGACCGTCATCATAGCACATGGCCCTACCCACCGTTGCCATTGCTTTCAAGCGGCACATGTCGAAATCAGGCTGGTGTTGAGCCGGAGCCCCAGGCAGGCCGCGCTTTCCGCCGCCATCGCCGCCGCCAGGCGCCGCCCATCGGCCCGAGCGTGGTGTATCTCGGCCAGGCGCAGCAGCGTCGCCCCCTCCAGGAAGCGCAGCAGGGCCGGGTCCATGCCCGCGTCCAGCGCCCGATAGCGGGCGACGAAGGCCGCCGCCGAGGCCTGGATCGCCCCGCCCGCCGTCGGCCGCTGCGCCGCGAGCAGCTTGAGGTGCGCGACGAAGTTCGCCACGTCGACCGCCGGCTCGGACATCGCCGCATCGTCGAAGTCCAGCACCACCGGCGTCCCGTCGCCGTCGACGAGAACCTGATCGTGGTAGAAGTCTCGATGGATAGGGCGCCGGCGCCACGCTGTGCCCGCCGGCGGACCCTCCATGATCTGGGCCAGGCAGCGCCGCGCCGTGATCGCCAGCGGCGGGCAGCCGGCGCAGAGCCGATCGACCCGCCCGGCCAGCGGGGCGAGCTCCTGCTCCAGCCCATGCGTGCGCGGCAGCGCCAGGCCGGATGCATGCAGCGCGTGGAGCGCCTCGGCCACCTGCTCGGCCAGCCGGATGTCGCCCCTGGCCAGCGACACGTCCGCGGACTGCCCCGCGACCGCGCGCTGCACCGCCAAGTCCAGCTCCGGCAGGTAGCCCAGCGGCTCCGCCAAGCGGATGCCGGGACCCGGCGCCATCGCAGCCGCGACCGCCGCGTGCACCGCGTGGACCCGGCCCCCGCGCCGGCTGGCGAAGGTCTTCCCGAACCACGTCTCGCGCCGCGGGTCGCCCGAACGGCCGGGGGGATCCAGCGTCACGTCGTAGCGGATCACGCAGCGCCGGCCCGGCTTGTGGCGCGCAACGGTGATCCCGTCCACGCGGACCGCGCCGTCCGCGACGGCCCCCAGCCCGGCGAACGCCGCCGCCATTCGCTCCGGATCGAACAGCTCTGCGAGCTGCGGCAGGGCCGGATCGTCCAAACGGGGTCCCCGGCGCGCACGGGGAGCGCGCCGGGGACCCTGGGGGGTGATAGTCGAACCATGGGCCAGCCGCGCTTCCGCCAGCGCCAACCGCCCCTCCACCGCGGCGGGCCAGTCCACCGCCATTTGCCGAAACGGCGCGACGCACAAGCTGACGAGCGCGGCGGCCTCGAACGCGGCCAGATCGCCGCCATCGCTCGGACCCCGCTCCATCCACGCATCGACCAGCGCCGCGCGGGCGGCGCCGCCCGCGCGCTGGGCGCCGCCGCCATCCCACACCGCGATGGTGGGCAGGAGGTTGGCGACGTCGATAGAGGGATGGCCGACCGCCGCCGCGTCGAGGTCCAGCAGGGTCGCCCGCCCGCGGGCGAGC
>CAZCJG010000024.1:0-22666 GCA_964498575.1 uncultured Anaerolineales bacterium
ATATATCCGCGGGCGGCTGTCGGGTATTCCGGAGGTGTGGGGGGAGCCGGTGTATGGTGGGGCGGGGGCGGCGGACTTGGTAGATCGGGTGGACCCAGTGGACCCGGTGGTCCACGCGGACTTGGCAGATCGGGTGCGCCGGGCGGCTGGGGCGTTCGGTGGGCTGCGCTACGCGCTTGTTGGCGCGGGGCTTTTCGATGTGGTCAGCCTGGCGCGTTACGCCGAGACGGCATCGCCGGCGGATCTGGTGCATGTGATGGAGGGCCGCCTGTTCGTCCTTCTCGGCTCGATCTGGCGGCTTTCGCGCGTCGTCGACGCGCCGCTCGGGCCGGCGTACGACGCCATGCTGCGCACGGACCTAGCGCGCTTCTTCGAAGCCGAGCTCGGGGGCCAGGCGGGGCGGGTCGCGGGAGGATTGCCCGACGACCGATCCGGCCCGATCGACGCGCCGTCCGCGTCTCCCCCGGGCACGGCGCATGAGGCGCTGCCCAACCCGCTCGCCGTCCTGCCGGCCCTCCTGGCCGAGCCGATGCCGCATCGGATCGCCACCATCCACGGCGACCTGAACCTGGAGAACGTCCTGGTCGATCCGGAGGCGCGCACCGTGCGCCTGATCGACTTCTCGCACAGCCGCGAGGACCACGTGCTGCACGATCTGCTGCGACTCGAGACGGGGCTGGTCACCCGCCTGCTCCCGGCGAAGCTCGCGGCGGCGGGGCTGGAGCCGCCCGCGGTGATCGACCTCTATCGCCGGCTTCAGGCGAGCGCGGATCAGGGGCCGCCCGATCCCGCGCTGGGCACGGTCTACCTCGGCCTGGTCGCTATCCGCAAGGCCGCCGCGCCACTCCTGGCGGATGCGGCCGACTGGCGGGAGTATCTGGTGGGCCTGGCCGCGTACCTGGTCGGCGCGGGCAAGTACCGTAACCTCGATGCGGATGCCAAGGCGACGGCCTACTGGGCCGCGGCCGCGGCGCTGGACCTAGCCGCGCGGCGGCCGGCGGCGGACGTGGACGCCCTGGATCGCGCGATCCCGGTGCTGCTCCGGCGCAACCCCGTGCTGGAAGCCTATCGCCGCAGTCGCATTGCCGAGTGGTCGGGCCCGCGCTACGAGCTGGACGAGCGCTTCGTCGAGCTGTCGCTCCTGGTCGACCAGGGCGAGGAATCGACCTCGGGGCGCTGGTGGGCCAGGGAGGAGCGTTACGCCTCGCTGCGGGCACTGCTGGGCTTGGTGCCCGACCCGGCGCTGGTGGTTCTCGGCGCGCCGGGCAGTGGCAAGAGCACGCTGCTGCGCCGGTTGGAGCTGGAGGTCGCGCTGGCGGGGCTGGAGGATGCGGCCCAGCCGCTGACCTTCTTCATGCCGCTCGGCAGCTTCAAGGCGGCGGCGCCAGGCGCCCCGCCCCCAGCGCCGCGGGCCTGGCTGGCGGCACAGTGGGCCTCGCGCTACCCCAAGCTGCCCCCGCTGGACGAGCTCCTGGTGGAAGGCCGGATGATCCTGCTGCTGGACGCGCTCAACGAGATGCCGGTCGCCAGCGCGGCCGAGGCGCGGGAGCGGGTGGGAACGTGGAAGGACTTCGCGCAGGAGCTGGCGGTTGTGGCCGCCGGCTCGCGGGTGATCTTCAGTTGCCGGAGCCTGGACTATTCGACCCCGCTGTCGACACCGGCGCTGCGGGTGCCGCAGGTAAGGGTGGAGCCCCTGGCGGACGACCAGGTGCGGCGCTTCCTCGATCAGTACGCGCCGGCACGAGCGGGGGAGCTATGGGAGGCGCTTGGGCGCTCCGGGCACCTGGCGGTCGTGCGCTCACCCTACTTCCTGCGGCTCTTGGTAGAGCAAGTGGAGGGAGCCAGCGAGGTGCCGCTGGGGCGGGCGGCGCTGTTCACCGGCTTCGTGCGCCGGGCGCTGGCCAGGGAGGTGGAGCGGGACCATCCGCTGTTCCGGCCGGATACGCTGCTGACGGAGCGCGACATTCACCGGCTGGCCCTGGGCCGGGGCTGGCGGACGCCCTACGATCTGCCGGAGCGGGGGGTGCTGCTGCCCAAGCTCGGCGAGCTGGCCTACTGGATGCAGGAACGCAGCGAGGTCGAAGGCGAGCAGGCCCAGGTTCGGGTGGGCTACGACGCGGCGCTGGGACTCCTCGCGCACGCACGGGACGCGGACATCGTGGCCGCGGGGGCGACGCTCGGCGTGTTGGACGAAGACCCTGGGCGCGACGAGGTCCTGTTCGTGCACCAATTGGTCCAGGAGTACTTCGCGGCGCGGGTGCTGGCGGCCGCGCCACGGCCGGATCTGGCGCGCGCCGAGTGGCGGACGGCACAGATCAGACCCGGGCTGCGGGAGATCCTGGACAGCCTGCCACCCGCCGAAATGCTTCCGGCGCTGCCGCAGACGGGCTGGGAAGAGACCACGCTCCTCGCGGCGGCGATGGCGGAGGACCCGGAGCGCTACCTGCGCGACCTGATGGCGGTGAACCTGGCGCTGGCGGGGCGCTGTGCCAACCTGCCGGAGCTGCGCGCGAATTCGCACGGTGTGGAGGGAGGGGTTCACGGCGTAAGGTCCCCCGTCCGTGCGCCCCTACACCGAGGGTCCCTCCCCGCCGCGTTTCTGGACGAGCTGGGCTGGGCGCTGGTGCGGCGGAGCCGCGATCCCGAGGCGGAGCTGCGCGACCGGATCGCCTGCGCGCTGGCGGTGGGAGAGCTGGGGGACCCACGCTTCGAGCGGCGCGCCGGGCCGCAGGGCGAGTACCTGATGCCGCCGTTGGTCGCGATCGAAGGCGGGCGCTACCCGATCGGGGAGGATGAGGCGGTCTGGAATCCCCAGGCGGAGCAATGGGAGCGCGCCCAGATGCCGCGGCACGCGGTGGCGATCGCACCGCTGGCGATCGGGCAGTTCCCGGTGACGAACGCGGAGTGGCGGTGCTTCATGGCGGCCGGGGGCTACGAGGACGAGCGCTGGTGGGACACCGAGGTCGCGCGCGCCTGGCGGGCGGGGGAGGGGACGGCCGAGGGGCCCAAGCAGGGCGCGCGCCGCTCCCTGCGCCTGCTCCGCGAGAACCCGCGGCGAGTGGACGAGTGGCGCGACGCCGGTCGGATCGATGACGCGATCTACGACCGATGGCAGCGGCGGCTGGCCATGACGGACGCCGAGTTCGAGGCGCACCTGTCCGAGCTGTATCCCGGCGGGCGGCTGGTGCAGCCGATGTTCTGGCAGGACGAACGCTGCCGGGCGGCGGCGCAGCCGGTCGTCGGCATCTGTTGGTACGAGGCGCGCGCCTTCGCCAACTGGCTCGCCGCCCAGACGGGCCGCGCGTTCCGATTGCCGAGCGAGGTGGAGTGGGAAGCGGCGGCGCGGGGCTTCGCCGGGCGGCGCTATGCCTGTGGCGACACCTTCGACGCGCTGAAGGGCAACACCTTGGAGACGCAGGTGAAGCGGCCGACGCCGGTCGGTGTGTTCGTCGAGGGTGACACGCCTGAGGGTGTGAGCGACATGGCGGGAAACGTCGCGCAATGGGTGAACAGCCTGTGGGGAGAGGACGAGGAGCGCCTGCAATACGGCTACCCCTACGATCCCGACGATGGCCGCGAAAGCGCGCCCGCCTCCCGCGCCGCGTCGCGCGTGGTGCGTGGCGGATCGTGGAGCCGCGCCATGTTCTGCGTGCGCGCGGCCTATCGCGACTGGTTCTTCGCGGTCAATCGGTATGATGCCATCGGGTTTCGCGTGGCGGTATCCGCCCCCATGCCCTCACCCGGCTTCTGATTCCGCGTCGTGCCCTGCCGTCGCGACGTCGTGCCGCACGACCTGGTGGGGATCGGGACGGGGCCGATGACCCGGCTGCTCCCGGCGCGACGCGCGGCGTGGCCGGATCTGCCTGTCAAGCCATCGTAACATGGCCCCCGCGGCCGGTGTTATCCTATCCCGAACCCCCGGCTCGGGCTCACTGTCCCACGCACCTGCCCCGGCCGGAAGCACTTGCGTTGCCCTTTTGGAGGAACCCGACATGCGCCCGCCGCGCCCCCTCGCCGCGCTCTTGATTCTATTGGTCCTTGGCCTCGTGCCCGGCAACCGGATGCCTGCCCGGGCCCAAAGCACGGCTCCCGACAGCCCGATCGTCTATACCCTGGCCGAGACCTGGTCCAGCCAGCCGCCGCCCGCCTTCGTGCCGCTGGACTGGCCGGCCGGGCACGTCGCCGGCGGCGTCGGCTACGCGGCGGTGCCCGAGCAGGTGCTGGTGACGGACCAGACCGATCACGCGGTGCGGGTCTACGCCCGTGACGGCGCGCTCGTCGGGACCATCGGCCGGCGCGGCTTCGGTCCCGGGCAGCTCGACGGCCCCCGCGACGTCGACGGCCTGCCCGACGGCAGCTTCGCGGTCAGCGATACCGGGAACAACCGGGTGCAGGTCATCCGCCCTGACGGCACGCCGGTCGCCGCCTGGCCGGTCAACGTGCCGCAGGGCATCGAGGTGGTGCGCGATTGGATCTACGTCGTGTCGCGCGGCGACCGGCGGATCTACGCGTTCACCACGAGCGGCGCGCTGCAGCGGACGATCGACCTGGCCTCCAAGCTGACCGCGCCGGAGGGCCTGAGCTATCGCGGCGACTTCGCCGGCAGCGCGAACCCACCCTACGCCGCTTTCGCCATCGCCGACCCGAGCGCGAACCAGATCGCCGGCGCGCGCGACGGCAGCCCGACCGTGACGACGCTGGTGGCGGGCCTCGTCGGCGTCCGCGCGGCCGCTGCGTGGACCGACCAGGCCTCGCAGTACTGGGTCGCGGCACTGGGCCAGCGCGGCCTGGCCATCACCCGCGCCGGCGGCCAGGAGCTCGCCACCCTGCCCTTCGACGGGGCCAGCGACGTCGAGATCCTGCCGGATGGCCGACTCGTCGCGGCGGTCGCGCCGGCGGGACCGATCCGCGTGCCGGACCTGGCCTTCGTCCTGGCGCGCGACACCGACACCTTCGGTCGGCTCGTCGCGCCCAAGCGCATTGCGGCCGGCGAGGCGGTGGTGATCGGCGACGGCGCGCCGCGGGTGCAGCGCTGGTCGCCCGCCGGCCGGCCGGAGCAGGACCTGCGCTTCGCCACGACCGGGGCGGGGACGACCCGCGGCGGCACGGTGGTCACGCTGGCGGTGCCGGATCAGGACGTCGCGCCGCCGCTGGACGTCGCGGCGTGGCGCGACGAGGCCTACGTGCTCTGGCGCGGCGGGCGCATCCGGCATATCGAGAACGGCCGAGTGACCGAGGAATGGGCACCCGAGGAATGGCTGCCTGACGCGGGCGGGAAGTTCTGGCTGATCGGCCTGGCCGGGAACTTCAAGCGCCAGATCGCCGCGTTCGACCTCGCCGGACGGACCGTCTTCACTTTCGGCAAGGGCCTGCAATCTGTCATTTCCTCCCGCCCGCTCGACGGTGAGAGCCTGGCGGGCGTGACCGACCTCGCGTTGGGGGACGATCGGGTGTTCCTGATCGACCAGCAGACCTATCGATTGACGATCTGGTCGCTCCATGGCGAGAAGCTCGCCTCGCAGAGCCTGGCCGCTCGGCCGGAGCGGGTCGCCGCCACACCCGACGGCGGCGCCTTCGTCCTGACGCGCTCGGGCTGGGTGCTGGCCTTCGCGGCGGACGGGACGCCGCGCGGCGCCTGGTCCGTGGCGGGCGAGGGCGAGCACCCGACGGACCTGGCGGTCGACGCGGGCGGCCGGCTGTACGTCACCGACGCCGGGGGGACGATCCGCGTCTACGACCGCGATCCCGACGCGGTCTCCGGCCTGCCGCAGCTCGGCGGCGCGGGCGACTGCGGGGCGATCGCGCACAAGAGCGCCCAGCCGGCGGTGGTCGACATCGGCCAGACCGTGGAGGTGCAGCTCGTGGTCGACGGGAGCTGTCCGCCGGATGACAAGACGGTCGACGTCGTCCTGACGATCGACCGCTCCGGCTCGATGCAGGGACGGAAGCTCCTGGCGGCCAAGGACGCCGCGATCCGCTTCGTCACCCAGATCCGCGCCCCGCGCTCGCGCATTGGCCTGACCACCTTCAGCACCAATGCCGAGCGCGTCCAGCCGCTGGGCGAGGACCGCGCGCCGGTGATCCAGGCGCTCGCCGGCCTGACGCCGGCCGGCGACACCAACCTGATCGATGGCCTGGACGAGGCGCGCCTGACGATGCTCGCGGCGAGCTCGCGGCCGGACGCGGGGCGGGTGATCGTCTTCATGAGCGACGGCAAGCACACGAGCACGCCCAACCTGGACGCGCTCGGCGGCGTGATCGACGCGCTGCGCGCCGCCCACATCGAGGTCTTCGCCATCGGCCTCGGCTCGGACGTCGACCGCGAGGCGCTGCGGCGCATGGCCAGCGATCCCTCGCACTACTACGACAGCCCGAGCGAGGACCAGCTCGCCGAGATCTACGCCCAGATCGCCGGGCGCATCGGCGCGGCGCCGCTGTTCAAGGCCGCCACCGTCGTCGACGTCCTCCCCGCCAACATGCGCTACGTGGCGGGCAGCGGCCGGCCGGTCGAGCCGGTATGGGACGCGGCGGCGCGCACGCTGACCTGGGCGCTCGGCGAGGTCGCCGAACCGGGCTTCCGCCTGACCTACCGCCTCGAGCCCGAGGCCGGCGGGCTGTGGCCGACCAATGTCGAGGCGCGCACCCAGCACGTCGATGCGCGCGGCAAGGTCGGCGCGCTGATCTTTCCCGTCCCCTTCGTCCGCGTGATCGCCCCGACCGCGACGCCGAGCGCGACGCCGACGCCAACCGACACGCCGACCCCGACGGCGACCCGCACGGTGACGCCGAGTCCCACCCCGACCGCGACGCCGACGGCGACACCGACCGACACGCCGACGGCGACCCCGACCGATACGCCGACCGCGACGCCGACCGCCACGCCCACGCCGACGCCGGTGCCCGAGCCGATCTACCTGCCGATCGCGCTCGTGGACCGCTGCACGCCGCGGGCGCGCCGGACGGACATCGTGCTGGTGCTGGACAGCTCGTCGAGCAGGGAGATCGGCACCCGGCCCGGCGGCGCGACCAAGCTCGCGGCCGCGATCGCCGCCGCGCGCGAGTTCATCGGGCTGCTCCAGCTCCCCGGCGAGCAGGTCGCGGTCGTCCACTTCGACGACGCGGCCTATATCCTCAGCCGCCTGACCACGGACGCCGCCGCGGCCCGGCGGGCGCTGGACGGCGTGGTGATGCACCCCGGCACGCGCATCGACGCGGGGATCGCGGCGGCCGGGACCGTCCTGGCGGGCCCCGAGCGCCGCGCCGACGCCCAGGCGGTGGTCGTGCTCCTGACCGACGGGCGGCCGAGCACGTCCAGGGCCGGCGAGGTGGTGGTCGCGGCCGAGCGGCTCAAGCGCGGCCGCGCGGTCCTCTTCACCATCGGCCTGGGGCCGGACGTCGACCCGGCCCTGCTGCGACTGATCGCCACCAGCCCCGGCCACTACTTCTTCGCGCCGGGCACGGACGAGCTGGCGGCGGTGTATCGGAGCATCGCGCGGAAGATTCCCTGCCCGAAGGTGTGGCCGTAGGGGCGGTCACCACTCTCTTCCTGCGATCGCCCGCCCGCGGCGCGGGTGAGTAGGCGCAAAAGTAACCAAGACCTCCACTCTTCGTCAAAATTATCCACAGCGTTCAGGCATCGGCGGCGCGATTTGGCTCCGCCTTCTGTTTCGCCTGATGCCGGTGCGAAGTCCGCGTGGCTGCCCTGGCGACAGCCATGAATCAGGGAGGCTCACGATGACATCGACCCAGCCCTCTCGCCACGGCCAGGGGGCCGCGACAGTCCATGCGCCGTTCGCCGCCACCACAACGCCCATCACGCTCGCGCTCGCCGCGGCCCTGGTCGTCGTGTTCGCGCGCTCGGCCGCCGGGCTCATCCACCCCCCCATGGCGCGCGCCCAGCTCGCGCCCGGCGCGGTCGCGATCGCGCCGGTGGACGGGATGCCGATGGTTTACGTGCCGGCGGGGGACTTCTGGATGGGCTCGGAGGGCGATCCCGACGCCGCGGCGGATGAAGCGCCGCGGCACCGGATTTCCCTCGGCGCCTTTTGGATCGACCGGACCGAGGTCACGCGCGCGATGTTCGCCCGCTTCGTGCAGGCGACCGAGTACGAGACCGTGGCCGAGCAGCTCGGCGGCACGCATGGGTTCGTCGGCGGCGAGTTCAATGCCATTCCCGGGGGGAGCTGGCGCCGGCCGCATGGCCCGGACGGCCCGGCGAGCCCGCCGGACGACCATCCGGTGGTCGCCGTCGGCTGGCGCGACGCCACGGCGTACTGCCAGTGGGCCGGCCGGCGCCTGCCGACCGAAGCGGAGTGGGAGTGTGCGGCGCGGGGCTGGGACGGGTTGCGCTATCCCTGGGGCGAGGCGCTGGTCGACGGCACGCGCGCCAACCTCGCCGATCGCAACGCCGGCCTGCGCTGGGCGCATCCCGAGATCGACGACGGCTTCGCCGAGACCGCGCCGGTGGGTCACTACCCCGCCGGCGCAAGCCCCTTCGGCGCATTGGACATGGCCGGCAACGCCTGGGAGTGGGTCGGCGACTGGTACGATCCGGCCTATTACGCGGCTTCGGCAGCTGCGCGTGACCCACGCGGGCCGGACGGCGGCGACTCGCGCGCGCTGCGTGGCGGCGGCTACAGCGACGACGCCGCGCATCTGCGCTCCGCCCGCCGCAGCAAGGACGACCTGGATTACAGCTCGATCGACGGCGGCTTCCGCTGCGCCCTGACGGCGCTCGACCACCGTGCCCACCTGCCGATCGCGCAACGCTTCCTGGTATGGCGCACGCCCATCCCGCCGACGATCACCCCCAGCCCGACCCCGACGCCGATCCCGAGCGCGACCCCGACCCGTACACCGACCCCGAACCTGCCTTCGCCCGATCCTTGCGCGCCGGTCGGCGGCGCCTTCGAGTCCACGCCGGTCGACCGCCCTCCCACCGACCGGCCGGCGGCGGCGCATCCGGACCTGAACCTGGCGATCCGCGGCTTCATGCCCTCGGATGCGCCGGGCGTACTCGTCGACATCAACGGCCCGACCGACCCCCATGCCCCCGAGCTGGTCGGCTTGCTCGGCCGGCTGCCCTGGTTTGTCGCCACCTACCGAGTGTTCCATTGGGACTGGGCGAGCAACCGCCGCGGCGGGCCGATTACCGAGTGGGGAGCGACGCTGCTCGGCCTAGCGGCCAATCCGGCCGAGCCGGTGCGCGTGCCGAGCTCGGGCTACGACCTCGGCCAGGGCGTCGAAGCGCTGGTCCTGTACGCCACCGACGAGCGGGTGACCCTGACCTACACCCGCAACGACAACGTGGTCAAGGGCTACACGGTCCATCTCGAGAACGTCTGCGTCGATCCCGTGCTCCGTGCGCTCTACGACCGCAACGACCGTGAGGGGCGACGGGTGCTGCCCGGCCTGCGCGCGGGCCAGGCCTTCGGGCGGGTACGCGGCACCGAGCTGCGCGTCGCCATCCGCGACTCCGGGAGTTTCATGGACCCGCGCTCGCGCAAGGACTGGTGGCCGGGGCTGGCGCATCCCTAGCACAGACACAAGACAGGTAGTGGGGAATGTGCGTCAAGCGGGCGACCACAGGCCGCCTGTCGAGCGACACGGCCAACAGCAGGTCGCCAAATATGCATGCTCCTGTCAAGGTGTATAATGCTGGCGGCTGGCGCCAACCTTGTCCGGTCGTCGCCAGCCTTCACGCCGCACCATCTCGAGGTGACCACTGATGGCGACACTACCTGAACTTGAAGTACGGGTGAACGACCTTGACCTGCGGGTTAGAGGGATGGAGCACGCGCAGGGCGAGGACCTTCGGCTCAGTCGAGCAATCCTGGCCAAGATCGACGGGATGGCCGTGGACGTGCGCAACGAGTTCACCGCCATGCGAGCTGAGATAGCCAGCACTCGCACAGACATGGACAGCGGCTTTGCATCCATATACGCCCAGCTCGCCGACGTGCACAGCGACATTGCCGGCATCCGGATCACCCTGGACTCCCAGGGCCGGGACATCGCCAGCATGAAGGACGTGCAGGCCGAGCAGGGGCGGGATATCGCCAGCATGAAGGACGTGCAGGCCGAGCAGGGGCGGGATATCGCCAGCATGAAGGACGTGCAGGCCGCCCAAGGCCAGGACATCGCCGCCATCAAGGACGCCCAGGCTGCGCAGGGCCGGGACATTGCCAGCATGAAGGACCAACTCGCCACCGTCATCGATCTACTACGGCGCGACCACGGCTGAGCACAGCTCACCACGAAAAGAGCGCGCCCCGTTGTCCACAGTCACTCGACTCGACGAGGCTTGCACCGCATCTCGGCTCAACCTATGATCCCGCCGACACTTCAGGATGACCGCTGCGTTCGGCCTCCCGCTGTCGTCATCAGAGCTTCTCCGACGGCGCGGTGGAATCCCCCAATGCCGGCACATAAGTCCACCATTCGGAGCGGACGTCGATCGGGCGGTTGTGGACCGTTACGATGC
Source organism: uncultured Anaerolineales bacterium (assembly GCA_964498575.1). Taxonomy (GTDB): domain Bacteria; phylum Chloroflexota; class Anaerolineae; order Epilineales; family Epilineaceae; genus CAZCJG01. The sequence goes on from CAZCJG010000024.1 coordinate 10,484, forward strand.
ATGAGTCACCTCCCTGCATTGTACCCTACAGCGGCCGTGTCATCTGCGATTCAGGCCCCTGCTGCCCGCCGGCATTGCCACCGACTCACGCCTGTGCGGCGACGGCCCCTGCGTCGGGCGACCGGCGATGGCGATCCAGCATAACGCCGCCCGCCGCTGTCACGTCTGAGTGATCGACCTGGTTCGATGCCGGGGTTCGAGCCGTCGACGCTTGTCCATGCCCGGCAACGGAGGCCAGGAAGCCCGCAGAGGAGGCGAGGCATGATGACAGATCTTCCCCACGAGTCCAAGCCCGGTATCGCCCGCCGGGAGTTTCTCCAGCGCGCCGGACTGGCCGCCGCCGGCGCGGTGGCGCTGGGACACGGCGCCCGGACCGCGGCCCTGGCGGCCAGCCGACCTTCCAACGCTTCGCCAGCGGACGCCAGGGCCGCCGCCGGCGGGCGCCCGAGCTTCAAGCTCATGATCGACGGCGCGCCACCCGAGCTGCTCAGCCGCATCGAAGCCATCGCGATCGACGATCTCGCCGTGGACCTGCGCGAGACGACCACCGGCCTCGACGTCGAGTACCGCACCTACGCGCCCGGCGACGCACATTTTGGCCGCATCACCCTCAGGTCGCGGTTAGGGGCGAACACCAAGGACCTCTACCAGTGGTGGCAGGACTGCGCGAAGGGCACGAACATCCGCAAGAGCATCTCGGTGATCTGCCTGAAGCGCGACGGGAGCGAGCTGCGCCGCTTCAACCTGCTGGATTGCTTCCCGACCCGCTTCGCGCCGGGTGAGCTCGACGCCGCCGGCACCGGCCTCGTCGAGCGGCTCGAGCTGCGCATCGGGCGGATCGAGCTGGCCGCGGTGGGCGAGCCGCCCAAGGCGCCGGGCGCGCGCTTCGAGGTGACCATCGGTGATCCCGCCGCCGGGCGTCCCGGCGCGGCCGCCGCGGGCGAGCCCGACCGGTCCTGGGAAAGCCTCGGCGGCGGCGCGTTGGTGCTGGACGTGGTCGACCCTGCGCCAGGCTGCGAGGCCTTCCGTACCACCACCCCCGGCCACAAGTATATCGACGCGCTCACCCTGCGCGGGCCGCTGACCGCCGGCCGCAGGGACCTGTGCGCCTGGATCAACGACACCGTGGGCGGCAAGCCGGGGCAGCGCACGCTGACGGTCAGGGAGGTCGCCAAGGGTGACACGCCCGTCCGGACCTTCAACTATCACGATTGCTTCCCGACCCGCTATGTCTTCCCGGCCCTCTCCGCGGACGGCACCGGCAACCTGTATGAGGAGGTGACCATCAAGCCGACCCGGCTCGAGCTGGCCTGAGCACGACGGCGGCCGGGCGGTGGATCAGGCCGGCGGGCGGGCGGTGGATCAGGCCGGCGGGCGGGCGGTGGATCAGGCCGGCGGGATGTTGCGGTTGGTGCGGAACAGGTTCTCCGGGTCCCACCGCGCCTTGACCTCGGCCAGGCGCCGGAGGGCGGGGCCGAGGGCGGCCTGGGTGCGATCGGGGCCGTCGTCCTCGGTCAGGAAGTTGAGGTAGGTGCCGCCGGTCGAGAAGGGCCGCACGCCGGCCCAGGTTTCGCGCACCCAGGCGATGTTCGCCGCGTCCTCGTCCGCGCGCTCCCACGATCCCCCCACGTTGACCACGTAGCGCGCGTCGCGCTGGCCGACCGGCAAGGGATCGCCCTCGGGCTGGTTCAAGGCGCCGCCGATCTGGAACAGGATCACGCCCGAATGCGGCGACGGGATCCCGGCGGCGTGCTCGACGACCCTGTCGCACAGGCCCGGCTCGATTCCCGGCACGTACTCGCTCTTCCAGTAGTAGCGCCGGCCCTTGGGCTGGGTGGCGTCCAGCAGCGCCTGCATCTGGGCGTAGGGCCGCCGCACCAGCACGTCGCCGATGGGATTGCCGAAGGCCTTGATCGGCGCGACGTCCCGCTCGGCCTGGTCCGGATCGCCGCTGTGGCAGGCCAGGATCATCACGATCGGCGTCCCGTGCCGCTCCTTGGGCAGCCAGGGCGCCGGCGGCGCGGGGCGCAGGATCGCGACGAGCGTCAGCTCGGGCGGGGCCGCTTCGGCCAGCGTCCGGTACAGCTCCAGCACCTCGCGCGCCTCGCTCGCCGGCCAGGCGACCGGCCCGCCGACGATCTCCGGCCCCACGGGGTAGAGCCGGTAGTCGATGCCGGTCGCGATGCCGAAGTTCCCCCCGCCGCCGCGCAAGGCCCAGAAGAGGTCCGCGTTCTCGCCCGCGCTCGCCCGCACCAGGCGCCCGTCCGCGGTCACGACGTCCAGCCCCAGCACGGTGTCGGCCGTCCAGCCCCAGCGCCGCGTCAGGTAGCCGAAGCCGCCGCCCAGGGTGAGCCCCGTGGCGCCGGTCTGCGAGACGAAGCCCAGGACGGCCGCCAGCCCGTGCACTTGCGTGGCGCGGTCGATGTCGCCGAGCAAGCAGCCCGCCTGGGCGTGGGCGACCCGCCCGGGCGCGTCGACCCAGACGCCGCGCATCAGCGCCATGTCCAGCAGCAGCGCGCCGTCCGCCACGGCCAGGCCGGCGATGTTGTGCCCGCCGCCCTTGATGCACAGGAGCAGGCCGTGTTCGCGCGCGAAGCGCAGCCCCTCCAGCACGTCGGTGACGCCGAGGCAGCGGACAATCAAAGCGGGCCGCCGGTCGATCATCGCGTTCCAGACGGACCGCGACTCCTCGTAAGCGCCGTCGCCGGGAACGATGAGCGGGCCCGTGAGGCGTGCCTTGAGCCCGTCCAACAACGTTTGGGACAGCTCGATCTCGGCGCCGTCCAGGGTGCGTGCGATCATGGGGGAGGTCCTTTCTGATGTGGCGGCTTCGTGCCGTCAAAGTTCTGTAATGTGCGCGTCGCCCCGCGCTGCCGCGCTAGCCCCGGGGCACCACCTGCTGCACCGACCAGCGGTTGCCGTCGGGGTCGCTGAAGAAGACGAAGGAGCCCCAGGGGAGGTCTTGAATCTCGCTCACCGCCACGCCCCGCCCGGCCAGCGCCGCGTGGGCGGCCTCGATATCCGCGACGACCAGTTGCAGGCCCGCCACGGAGCCCGGCGCCGCGTCGGTGAGGCCGGTGCCCAGCGCGATCGAGCAGGCCGAGCCGGGCGGCGTCAACTGCACGAAGCGGAGCGCATCGCTCACCCGGTGGTCGTGGTCCGGGTTGAACCCGACCTGATCCACGTAAAACGCCTTCGCGCGATCCACGTCGGAAACGGGAATCGCGACCAGCTCGAGCTTCCAGTCCATGTGCTTGAACTCCTTGGGTGGGTGGATTTCGGTGGCCAGACTCCGCCGCTGGGTTGGACCGGCGGGCCGCTACTCCGTCCGCAGCGCCCGCAGCGGCTTCATGTTGGCCGCGCGCAGGGCGGGATAGATGCCGCTGATCACGCCGACGAGGGTGGCGAAGACCAGCGCGAAAGCGATGAGCCACAGCGGCGTGACGACGACATCCGAGGGCGGGCTGTCGGGCGGGCCATTGGCGCTGCTCATCAGCCAGGTCTGGACGACCAGGTTGATCAGCTTGCCGACGCCCCAGCCGATCGCGGCGCCCAGCACACCGCCGATCAGGCCGATCGCGCCGGCCTCGGACAGGAAGACGCGCAGCACGTCGTTGTTGGTCGCGCCGATCGCCTTCATCACGCCGATCTCCTTGGTGCGCTCGTAGATCGCCATCGTCATCGTGTTGGCGATGCCGAAGGCCGCGACCAGGAGCGCGATCGCGCCGACGCCGCCGAGCACGCCCTGGATCACCAGGAAGCTGCGGTTGAGCTCGCGTAGGAACTGTTGCTGCGAGCTGGTGCCGAAGCCCAGCGCCTCGATCTCGCGCTGGGCGGCCAGCACGTTGTCGGGGTCGTCGACCTTGACGGTGACACGATCGTAGCCATCGGCGGATGTGCGGCGCCGGCCGGTGAACCAGCGGTTGAGCTCCTCGACCTGACTCAGCGGCATGTAGGCGTCGTAGTTGTGGTTGCCCTCCGCGAAGACGCCGGCCACGCGCAGGCGCTCGTTGCGGGTGATCTCGTTGTTCTCGTCGTCGTACTTGGTCAGCGTCAGGGTCAGCGAACGGCCCTGAAGATCCGGTGACGTGTCGGAGCTGCCGCCCGCCGACCCGCCCGGCCCTTCCGCCCGCATCGCCATGCCCGGCCCCATCATGAACATGCCCCCGCCCTCGTCGAAGGCCTTGGGGCCGAGGATGATCTGGCCGCGCGCCAGGCGCGGCGTGCCGCTTTCCAGCTCCCAGTCCATCGCCTCGACCGCCTCGGGCAGGATGCCCTGGATGAAGGACGAGCCGGTCTTGCGCCCGAGCTTGAGCTCGCCGAAGCCCTGCAAGCCCTGCTGCGGGGTGACGACGACCACGTGCGGCAGGGCGCGGATGTCGCGCAGCGCCTCGTCGCCCAGCACGTTCTGCTTGTCGCGGCTCGAGCTGTCCTCGACCGAGGCCGCGCGAAAGCCGCCGAAAGAGCCGAAGGCGTTGACGTCGATCAAGGTCAGGTCGCCCATCTCGAACAAGCTCTGGGTGCTGGTCTGCAAGCCCACGCCCAGCGAGATCAGGACGATGATCGCCGCCGTGCCGATGATCACCCCGATCGCCGTCAGCGCCACCCGGGCGCGCATGCGGTTGAGGTTGGCCAGGACCAGGCGCAGCAGGTCGCGCTGGCTCATGCGCGCCCCCTGGGAGCGCCGGCATCCTGCCGGCCCGGCTCGCGCGAGAGCCTGATCTGGCAAGATTGCAGGGCCTTTGCCGGCGGGATGCCGGCGCTCCCAGGCTTTCTCACGGTCCCTCCGCCGGGCCTTCCATGCGGATCGCGCCTTCCGGTAGAGCCGCCGGCGCCGCTTCCGGCCCGGTGGCGCCGAGGCCGAGGAAGCCGCGCAGGACGCGCCAGGGCAGGCTCACCGGCTCGGGCGCGGGCTCGGCCGGCTGCTCGGGCTGCTCGGGCGCATCCTCGATCTCGACGTCGAAGGTCTGCTCGAAGGTCTGGGCCTGGTTGAAGCTGTCGAAGTACTCGACCTCGAACTTGAGCCGGCCCTTGCCGGGCGTCGCGGGCACCAGTTGGGTCTCGAAGGTGAAGAAGCCGCCGCCGTCGAGCGGGCCGACGTACTGCGTCGCCGTCGCGGGATCGGCCACCTCCAGCGCGCGGCCGGGCACGATGCGCGCATTGGCGGCGTTGACCGTGCTCGTCCCCAGGTTGATCAGGTCGACGACGAAGGGCATCGTGTCGCCGACGAAGGTCGACGTGACGACGCTAACCGGCTTGACCTCGAAGAGCACCTGGCGGTCGACGAGCAAGCTGATCACCTCGCTGGTCGACTGCGCCTGGCCGTTGGCATCGACGAAGCTGAAGTCGACGTCCAGCACGTAGACCCCCGGCTTGGCTGTGCCGTCGATCACCATCGCCTGCTCGACGGTGCGGCTCTCGCCGGCCGCCAGGCTGCCCAGGTAGCGCACGTTGCTGGTGCCCACCGGCGCGAAGACCCCCAGGCTGGTGCCGCTCGCGCCGGTTCCGGTGCCGGTGCCGGTCGGCGTGCTGCCGCCGCCCAGGCTCATCCGGGTGTTATCGGCCGCGACCACGCCGACGTTTTGCAGGTCGATCTCGAGCAGGAAGACCTGGCCGGGGTAGAGCGTGCGCAGCGTGCGCGTCACCGCCGCCTGGAGCCGGCCGCCCTGGGGGTCGCGCACGCGGTAGCCGCTGATCAGCGGCTGCGGGCCGAGCCCGTCCTCGCCGGTGACGACCAGGCCGACGTTGATCATCTCGGTGCTGCGGTTGCCGTCGGGGTCGTCGTAGCGCAGCTCGATCGTCTGCGACACCGCGCCCGGCGCGCTTTGCGCCGCGGCGGCCATGCGCAGGTTGACGGTGGCCTGCGCGCCGGGGGGGATGTTCAGCGGTCCGCCGCTGGGACCCTGGGCCGCCAGCGGGCCGGCGGCCGGCACGACGGCGACGTTGCTCGCCTGGCGCCCGCCCGTGTTGAGCAGGACCAGGGAGAGGTTGAAGGGGACGGCCGGCGCGACGCGGCCGGGGAGGCGGGTGGAGATCACCGTGAGCAGCGGCCGCACGGCGCTGGCCCCGCCGACGGCGATGCCGATCGAGGTGTCGTCGGTGTACTTCCCGTCGTACGAATCATCCCAGCGCAAGGCGATGTTGATGGGGTAGACGCCCGCCTTGGCGTCCGACGCCACCCGCAGCGCGATGCCGAGGTCGACCGACTCGTCTTCGTCGATGCTGTTGACGTAGAGCACGCTGCCCTGGTTGGTCGGGAGGAAGGTCGTGCTGGATAGGGTGAGCTGGACGTTTTCGGCGAAGTGCTCGCCCTGGTTGGCGACGTGCAGCGTGAGCTGGAAGGTCGCGCCGGGGCTGGGCTGGTCGGGATCGACGTCGAAGCCTTCGACCACGATCACCGGGCGCTCCTCATAGGGTACCCCCGGCTCCAGAGGGATCTCCGTTCCCGTGGCCGTGCCGGTCGGGAGCGGCGGCGGGGTCGTACTCGGCGTGGGAGTCGACGGGACGAGTGTCTCCGTCGGAGGAGGGGTAGGGGTGCGGGTGGCGGTCGGCGGGCGCGTCGGCTGCTGGTCCGGATCCTCCGCGCGCAGCACGATGGTCGCGCTCGGAGGCGGGTCCGCCGGCCCGGGCGGCTGGGCATGAGCGGCGGGCGTCGGCCAGGTGAGCAGCATGGCGGCGGCAAGCACGACAAGGATGAGGCCCAGGCGGGCGGCGGCGCGATCGGGTCTCATGGCGGGGACTCCGTGGGATGGTTCAGGCATGGTTCAGGCATGGGGTCGGGCGGCAGGCCGGGTCGAGAGGGGCGGGCGATCGATGCCGCGAGTATACCCCAAGGGCGGATGGGGGACAACAGCGGCAGCGCAACCTGCGACGCGCAACGAGGTCTGTCGTGCGCCGGCCGGGCAGCGTGGTGACCGAGGACCGATGATCATCCCCCGGCCAGCCCCGGCTCCTGCGCCAGGCGGAGCTGCCGCCGTAGCTTGAGCCACAGCGCGGGCGCCAGGGTCAGCGTCTCCAGCGTGGCGGTGACGGCGAAGGCGATCGGCACGGCGACGACGCCGATCCGGTCCAGCAGCAGGGCGATGATCAGGGCGCGCCCGATGAGCTGGGCGGTGTTGGTGAACAGCGAGGTGCGCGTGTCGCGCAGCGCGACCAGCCCGCGGGAGACGACCTCGGTCGCGACGTAGGCCGGCAGCGCTACGGCGTAAGCGACCAGCACGGCGTAGGTCAGGTCACCCGCCGCGGCGTCGAACTGGCCGCGCTCGAAGAGGATGCGGATCGTCGGCCGGCCGAGGACGACGAGCGCCGCCAGCGCCGGCAGGGCCAGGCCGATGGCCGCGGCCAGGGAGCGGACCAGGCTGCGCCGCAGGTCCCGCCAGCGGCCGGCCTCGGCCTCGGCCGCCAGGCGCGGGAAGGCCGCCTGGCCGACCGCCTGGCCGAGAAGGGCGATCGGCAGCCCGACCAGGAGGAAGGCGTTGTAGATCGCCGGCAGCGCCGCCGCCTCGGGCGCCTTGGAGGCGAAGGCGGTGTCGACGATGAAGCCGGCGTAGTTGACGCCGACGGCGAGGCCGTTGGGGATGAGCAGCCGCACGACCTCGCGCAGGCGGGTGTCGAACAGGTCCAGCACCGGCCGCAGCCGCAAGCCCAGGCCGGCCAGGCCCGGCAGCAGGATGAGGACGTTGAGCGCCGCGCCGGCCACCACGCCGAGCGTCGGGCCGTAGATGCCCAGGCCCGGCACCCAGCGGGCGGCCAGGATGCCGCCGATGAGCGCGATGTTGTGGCTGATCACGGCCAGGCCGGTGACCAGGAAGCGGCTCTTGGCGTTGAGCAGCGCGGTGAAGACGCTGCCGGCGGCGAGGATCAACGGCTGGGCCAGCATGACGCGCGTCAGCGAGACCGTCAGAGCGGCGGTCTCGGCGTCGAAGCCGGGCGCGAGGATGGTGCCGACGAGGAGCGGCGTGAACACGCCGACGACGACCACGACGACGGCCAGGGTGGCGAGCAAGGCCGTCAGGACCAGGTTGGTCAGGCGCAGGGCGGCCGGCTCGCCGTCGTCGCGGCTGGCGCCGAGCAGCACCGGGATCATCGCGCTGGAGAGGGCGCCGCCGGCAATCAGGCTGAACAGGGTGTCGGGCAGCCGGAAGGCGGCGTAGTAGGCGTCGGCCGCCATCCCCACCCCGAACTCGGCGTTGAACAGCACCTGCCGCACCGCGCCCAGCAGCGCCGAGCCGAAGAACGAGGCCATCAGGATGAAGCTGGCCTCGGCCACGCCGAGCTCGCGCGTGGCCAGGCCGCCGAGGCTCAGCCGCGGCCGGCGCGGGATGACGACCTGCCAGCGCCGCAGCGCCGCCGGCACCAGGCGCAAGGGGTCCAGGATCTCGCTCGCCTGCGCCACCCCCATCCACGCGCTCTCCGCCAGCGCCGCGTAACCGCCGAGCAGGATGCGCGGGATGCCGCGCTCGGGCGAGGCGGGGGCTTGCGGGGGGGTGCTCGCGCTCAGCATGGGTCACCCTGCCTCGAACATCGCTGCTACGCGCCGATCGGGAAGGGTTCGATGGGATCAGGCTCGATCCGATCGGCCTCGTCCGCATCAGGCGGAGCCAACACTACCTCCTTGGGGTGGACCTCGGACCCCGCCCCGAACACCCGCCCGCCGCGCTCCTCGCCGACCATGCGGCCGTCCTCCATGTGGACGATGCGGTGGGCGTACTCGGCCAGGCGCGGATCGTGGGTGACGACGAGCAGGGTATGGCCGGCGTCGTTGAGCTCGGCCAGGATGCGCAGGATCTCCTGGCCGGTGCGGGTGTCCAGGTTCCCGGTCGGCTCGTCGCCCAGGACGATGGGCGGGTCGTTGGCCAGCGCCCGGGCGATGGCCACGCGCTGCTGCTCGCCGCCGGACAGCTCGCTCGGGCGGTGGTGGACGCGCCCGGCCAGGCCGACCGCGGAGAGGAGCGCCTCGGCGCGGGCGTGGCGGACCGCGGGCGGGCGGCCGGCGAAGACCATCGGGAACTCGACGTTCTGGCGCGCGCTCATCGTCGGGATCAGGTTGAAGGACTGGAACACGAAGCCGACCGACTGCCGGCGGTAGTCCGCCAGGGCGATCTCGTCGAGCGCGGCGATGTCGCGGCCCGCGACGACGACCTCGCCCGCCGTCGGCCGGTCCAGCCCCCCGATCAGGTTGAGCAGGGTGCTCTTGCCCGAGCCCGACGGCCCCATCACCACCAAGAACTCGCCGGCCGCGACGTCGATATCCACCCCCGCCATGGCGCGCACCTTCTGCTCGCCGAGCGTGAAGTCCTTGACCACGCCGCGCGCCTGGATCAGGGGTGGCGGCAGGGGCTCGGACATCCGCTCACCTGTGCGCATCGCCGGACCTCCACCGGTCGCCCCGCCTCCGCCCGTCGCCACCGATCGCGCCACCGCCGCGGCCATGCCTGCGGCTTCACAAGCCGGGGCTGGTGAAGCGGGTCACCATCACGCCGACCTCGCCGAGCAGGAGCTGCAGGGCGATGACGACGGCGATCGCGGCCACGGCCTTGGCGCGGGTGATCCGCGCGACCACGCGCAGGCCGACGAAGAGCAGCGCCAGCCCCCACAGGTGCCACAGCTCGATCTGGCCGAGCAGCGGGTGCAGGAAGCTCGTCGGTCCGACCAGCCCCGACAGGCCGTCGGGATTCGGGTCGAAGCCCCAGGCCAGGCCGCCGACGAGGCGGACCGCGAGGCCGAGGATCACCGGCACCTGCGCCCAGCTCGTGACGATCAGCATCTCGCCGTAGCCCTGCTGGCCGCCGAAGACCGTGCCGAGGAAGTGCAGGATCGCCGCGACCAGCGCGACGCCGAGGACCACGGCGACCAGGACGAAGACCGCGCGCAGGATCACGCCGATCATCGAGAAGGACTGCATGGCCTGGGCGGTCTGCGCGTCGGTGGCGATCGAATCGCCTTGGACGGACATGGTCGAGCCACCCGGTCCCTCCGCGCCGTCCTCGACGATCGTGACGTTGGCCATCGTCTGCTGGAAGGTGCTGCGCGCCTGGACCGCGGCCGTGACCGAGGCGAGCAGGGCCAAGACGACCAGCGGCCAGATCCACACCTTCCCATGCCGGTCCGCCACGTTGCGCATCGCCGCCCGCGGGCGGATGAAGATGTCGACGAGGATCGCGCGCAGCCCGGTCCGGCCAGCCGCGGCGGTCGCGGGCGGGGTGTCCAGGGCTTGATCGAGTCCGACGGTCATGGCGGTGCTCCGGGTTGGGGGGCGGGTCGCAGGCGGTGGGCGGATTCCCGTCCTCGCGGGTGGGATTGGGACGCGGCGAGTATACCGCAAGCGGGGCGGGGATACAATGCCGCTACGCAACACCCTCCATCAGCACCGCCCGCGTCGGCGCCCCGTCGGCCCCCGCCAGCTTGAGCGGCAGGCACACCAGCGTGTAGCGCCCCGCCGCCACCGCCCGCAGGTCCAACCCCTCCACGACGACCACGCCCGCCCCGAGCAGCACCCGGTGCGGCGTGTCGATGTCGTCCAGCGGGGCGATCGAGGGCCCGTCGATCCCCACCAACCGCAAGCCGCGCGCCGCGAGCCAGGCCGCCCCGTCCGCCGCCAGCGCCACGAAGTCCGCCAGGATTTCCGCCTCCGGCACGCCCCGCCCGCGCCGCTCGGAGTTGCGGGTCCGCAGGAGCAAGCGCTCCGCCGGCGCCGGATCGCCCGCGTCGAACAGATCGAGCGCCTCCAGCGCCCCGGCATCCACCACCTCGACCTCGGGCAGGTCGACCACGACGGCGGGGCCGATCAGCGCGCCGAGGTCCAGCGCCTCCACCGTCGCCCCGTCCATCAGGAAGTGAGCCGGCGCGTCGACGTGGGTGCCGGCGTGGGTGCTGGTGCACAGTCGGGTCAGGCTCCACGGATCGCCCGCGCCGAGGTCGCTGACCCGCGCAAGCTCGACCGGCGGATCGCCCGGCCAGACCGGCAGGTCGGGGGAAAGGGTGAGGGTGATGTCGTGGAGGATCGGCATCGGGCGGCCTTCCAAGATACCGCACCGCGATGGTTCAAGCTCGGGCGGTTTCTCCGAACGGTCGTCGCGGGCTGGCCTTGGATCTGGCAACGAGCGCGCGAAACTCGGCGTTGGATTCGAGCAACTGGTTCACAAGGTCATCATCGTCCGTGAGTTCGAGCGATTGAATGACCACCATCGGCTTGTCGGGAAGCTCGATGACAAGGGTCTGCCCGGTATCCGCGCACTTACTCAGCATCTCCCGGGGGTTCGCCTCCAGGTGCGTCAGGGGAATCGTCTTGATGTCCATGGAACCTCTGGCGAGCGTGAAATCCGCGTTTGGCCGCGAATGATAGCACCGATCTCAAGCAAGGAAACTGTCGGCGTCCCCTCCGGAGACGGTGTCACCTCCGATGTCGGGCTGGCCTCCGGCGTGGGTGTCGGGCTGGCCTCCGGCGTGGGTGTCGGCTCGGGCCAGAGGAGGTAGGCGATCGGCAGATAGGCTATGCCCGGCCCGCCGGGCGTCGATGTGGGCGCGGGGGTGGTGGCGTGGGGCGTGGCGCTGGCGGTCGGGGTCCGGGATGCCGTCGGCGTAGCGGAAGGCACCGATGTGCGGCTCGGCGTCGGGGTCGGCGGCGGGTAGGTCGGGGCCGGGCCGGTCAGGGTCGGCTCGGGTGGCGGGAAGGTGGGGAAGGGGACCAGGGTCGGGAAGCTGGGGAAGGTCGGCACCGGCGGCGGGGTGTTGGTCGGCGGCTCGGTCGGGGTGGGGCCGGTGGGCGTGGGACCGGTGGCGGTCGGCGGGGCGGTCGGGAGCGCGGATGTCGGCGTCGGTGTGGCGGTCGGCCGCGTGCCGGGGGCGGCGGCCCAATCCGGCTCGCGGCCGCTGGTGACGGGCGTGCCGAGCGCGCCGCCGGCGGCCGGGACGATGTGCAGGTCCCAGCGCGCGCTCGCGCCGGTGCCCGTTCGCGCGTCGAAGACGATCCGCGCGCCATCCGGCGACCAGGCCGGCCGGCGCAGGTCGCGGCCGGGATCGGCGACGATGGTCCCGCGCGTACCGGTGGCCAGGTCCAGCAGCCAGATCGCGTGGCGCGTGTTGGCGGTCGATCCCTCGAACCGCCCCGAGGCGAAGGCGATGCGCCGGCCGTCGGGCGACCAGGCGGGGTCGACGTCGTCCCAGCCCGGGTTGGCGAGCAGG
>CAZCJG010000025.1:0-22553 GCA_964498575.1 uncultured Anaerolineales bacterium
CTTCGCGGTCGGCTTCGGCGCCAGCGTGGTCCACGGCAGCTCCGACGACGGGGAACCGGCGGGCACGGCCGGCCGTCCGACCTTGGCGGTGGTCGCCGGCAGCGGGCTGGGGGATGTGTGCGTCGTGACAACGCGCTACTTCGGGGGCACGAAGCTGGGGACCGGCGGGCTGGTGCGCGCCTACACCGAGGCCGCGCAAATGGTTCTGGCCGCCCTCCCGCGGACGATCAAGGAAGACAAGCGGACGATCAGCCTGACCCTACCCTATGCCTTCTACGATCCCTGCCAGCGGTTGATCGAGGCTCACGCCGGCGAGATCACCGCGCGGGAGTTCGGGGCGGAGGTGAAGCTGGTGGTCGTGCTTCCGGCGAATGAAGTGGCCGGGTTCGCGGCGGAGCTCGGTGAGCTGACCGGCGGGCGGGTCGGGGTGGTGGTCGAACCAGCCATCGAATAACACCCCTTCGAGCACGAACCCCCGTCCACTAGGTCCACTCACCCCCCCTCCTACGAGCACGGAATCCCCCCCGCCACGCGCCGGTAGATCTCCGCCAGCGCGCTCCCGTCCGGCGCGAAGGCGTAGCGCGCGGGATCGCCCGCGATGCTGGACAGCAGCGCCGCGTCGACGTCGCCGCCCAGGCCGATGGTGAAGACCGTCACGCCCGCGGCACGCGCGCGACCCGCGGCGACCAGCGCCTCGGCGCCGGTGCCGGCGTCTGGGCGGCCGTCGGTGAGCAGCACGATCACCGGCCGCGCGTCGGCGCGGGCGCGGTTGCTCTTCAGCTCGTCGAGCGCCAGGGACAGCCCGAGGTCGATGCGCGTGCCCTGGTCGGTCGCCAGTGAGGCGAGCGCGGCCTGCAGCGCGCTGCGCGTGCCGGTCAGCCCGGCCTCCAGGCGCGGGCGCTGGTTGAAGGTGACGATCGCCGCCCGGTCGCGCGGCAGGTTGACCAGGTCCAGGAAGGCCAGCGCCGCCCCGCGCGCGGCGTCCAGCTTGGCGCCGGTCATCGAGTTGGACGTGTCCAGCACCAGCACGATGTCCGCCCGCGGCCGCGCCGCCGGGAAGCAGAAGCCGCGCATCGCCAGCGGCAGGTGGATGCGCCGCGGCGGGGGCGGGGCCGTCCGGGTCGGGGTGGCGCGGAGCGTGGGCGTCGGGGTGGCGGACGGGCTTGGCGTCGGGGTCGCGGACTCGGGCGGCGTGGCGGACGGAGTCGGAGTCGCGGGCGCGGTCGGTGTCGCCACGGAGGTGGGCGTGATCTCCTGCGGCGTGGGCGTGACCGCGCAGCGCGCGCGCCAGTCCAGCGCGATCTCCAGCGCGGCGTAGCGCCCGCTGTCGCCGCGCGCTTCGACCAGCAGCGTGTAGGTTCCGTCGGGAGTGGTGGGCGGCGGCGCCAGCGTCAGGTCGAAGGTCCGCCGCGCGCCGGAGGGAGGCACGTCGACGTCGGTGAAGTCGGGCGGGGCCGACGTGATCCACGATGCCTGGGCGGGGGGCTGGACGACCACTCCGAGGCGCGCGATCCGCCGCCCGGAGGAGGCGAGCAGGCTGCCGAGCGCTTGCGGCAGGCGGGCGACGTTGGACAGGTCCACCGCGTCGCCGCCGGGGCCGGCGCGGGCGGCCCAGGCGCGCCAGTAGTCGACCAGGTCGGTCGTCTGCCCTCCGAGCTGGGGGGGCGCGGCGCCGCTGATGCCGGCGAAGAGCGTCACGTTCTCCCGGCGCAGGCGGTCCAGCAGCACCCCCCAGTCCAGATCATCCGCCGAGCCCGGTGCCCAGTCCGCTCCGCTGTCGCGCCACCAGGCCGGCAGGCCGGGTGTCCACGTGCCCGGGACGTGGGGCATGGCGATGCCCTCGTTGAGGTCGTTGTCGCGCGGCACCGAGTCCCCCAGGAGTACGACGAAGCGCCGCGCGCCGGGCCGCCAGCCGACGCGCGGATCGTCCAGCGCGGCGGTGATCGCCCCGCTGTAGGCCTCCGGCGCGTCGCCGCCACCACCCGCCGCCAGCTCGCCGGTCGCCGTCGCCAGGTCCGCCGCCTCCAGCGACAGCGGGCCGCGCAGGTGCCAGGGCCAGTCGCTGGCCAGGCCGGCCTGGCCGTAGGGATAGTCGCGCGCGTCGATCACCCCGATCGCGACGTCCGGGCTGACCGCGCGCAGCGTCTGCGCGATCTCCAGCGCCCGCGCCTGCGCGGTTGAGATCAGGCTCTCCATGCTGCCGGTCGTGTCGATCACCAGCATCACGTCCGCCCGCGGCGCGGCCGGCGGCAGGGCGACGTCCCAGGCCAGCCGCGCCGGCTCGCCCGGGCAGGCGCTCAGGCTCCGCCGCTCGGGGGACGGTTCGGGCAAGGGGGTGGCCGCCGGATCGGGCGAGGGCGTGGCGGGCGGGGCGTCGACCGGCCGGAAGACCTGGATGCGCCGGTTGCCGCGGTCCACCACCAGCACGCGGCCGCCCGGACCGAGCGCCAGATCGCTGGCGAGCTGCAATTCGCCCGGACCGCGGCCCGGCCGCCCGAAGCGCAGGAGCGGCGTGCCGGAGGGGCCGAGGACCACGACCTCGTCGCTGTCCAAGAGCGCGAAGGTCTGGCCCGCCGCGTCGACCGCCAGCGCGCGCGGCCGACCCGGCAAGGGCCAGCGTGCGATAGGATTGCCCGCGCCGTCCAGCACCTGCACCCGCCGGTTGCCGAAGTCCGCCACGCGCAGCTCGCCGCCCGGCCCAAGTGCGACATCCATCGGCGCGAGGAAGCTGCTCGATCCACTGCCCGGCGTGCCGAGGCGCAGCCGGAGCTGGCCGCCGGCCACCCGGTAGCCGAGCACCCGCGCGTTGGCCAGGTCGGTGCCGTAGAGCGTTTCGCCGCCGAGCGTCAGCGAGCGCGCCGCCGGGCCGAAGTCCTGATGCCCGTCGCCCGCCGGCGCATCCCACACCGCCTTGCCGTCCGCGGCCAGGAGGACCAGCTTGCGGTCGGTGCTGACGAAGACGCTGTCCGAGCCGCCGACGGCCACGGCGATTGGGCGCAGCTCGGCCCCCGAGAGGTCGCGGACCACGCGCGACCAGGTGATCGCGCCGTCGGCCTCGCGCCGCACCAGCGCCGGGAACTCCGGCCGGGTGCGCAACGGCGCGACCACGCTGAAGCTCACGCCGTCGGGGCGGACGGTGATCGCCAGCGGGTCGGCGTCCTCGACAGGCCAGATCGCGTCGACGACGTAGGCGGCGGTCTGGGCGGGGGCGGCGGTGACCGGCGAGCGGGCCACGTCCCTGCCGGCGCCGAGCAAGGCGATGATGAGGACGGCGAGCACGATCAGGGGGTGCTCCCAGGGGTTTTTCCTCGATCGCGTGCTCATCGCGTCCTTCCTTCGCAGCGGCCGGCGTCAAGCGCAAACACCTCGGTGACGGGCGACGCGGTCTTGTGGATCGATGTGAAGTCGGCCGGATGCTCCGCCACGAAGCGCTCCAGGTCCGACGTGCCGGGGAAGTCCAGGGCATCGATCACCACGGTGCGCGCCCGCATCGCGCACAGCCGTGCCCACATCGCGGGCGCATCCAGCCCGGCGGGAGGAATCCACGCGGCCGGCCGCTCGGCGACCAAGTAGAACACCTCGGGCTTGCGCGTGATGGTCACGCTGCCCGGCGGGGTGTGGGCGCCGGTCCATTGGGCGGCTTCCCGGAAGCGCCGCCAGGTCGGCGAGAGGTCGCCGCGGCGCTCCAGCGTGGCCGCGTCGGTCACGCTGCGACCGTTGGCGAAGATCAAAGCGGCCACCCCGGCGGCGGCGAGGGCCGGACGCCACGCGGATCGCGCCGGCGCGGTGGTGGTGGCCGGGTCGCCCAGCAGCAACCGCCCGCCGGCGCGCACGAGCCGAGCCCAGATCAGCGGGATGAGCGGGACGAGGAACTTCACCTCGGTCCACGGCCAGGCCAGCAGGATGCCCCAGTAGAACAGCTCGTACAGGGGCAGGGCCAGCGCCACCTGCCGCCGCCGCCCGAGTCCGGCGATGTCCAGGACCAGGTCCGCCGTGTAGACTGCGGCCAGGGCCATGCCCAGCACGAGCGCCAGATCGCTCCGCCCGGTCAGGCGGGTGAGGTCCCCCAGCGACCCCGCGAACACGATGTCGGCGAGGTTGCGCATGTGGTCCCAGGCGCCGTCGGACATCCGAGCTGCCAGCTCGCCCGCGCCGATCCGGCCCAGCGCCGGGTTGTAGGCGTCGCGCAGCAGTAGGTCGCCGGTGTAGCCCCGCAGCGAGGGGTCCTGCACGCGTGCCCAGAGAGTGTAGACATGCCAAGGCACGGCGAGCAGCGCGAAACCGAGAGCAGCCCGGCCCGCCGCACGGCGCCGGCCGGCCACGACGAGCGCGACGAGGACGGCGGCGGCCAGCGCGATGCCGATGGACCGAGTGAGGTAGGCGCCGGCCACCAGCAGCCCCAGGATCACGGCGCGGCGGTCGCCAAACGTCCGGGCCCGGTCAGGCGCCTCACTGCCAGGTGATTCCAGCTCTTGGTCGTCCTCGTGGGACCGGTCCGGACGACTGCCGAGGACCACCGCCAGCGCCGCGCTTGCGAACAGCAGGTACAGCATCTCGGGCCGGATGTCGTGGGCGTAGGCGAAGACCGGTGGAGAGAGCAGGGTCAGGATCAGCGCCAGCCGCGCGACCGGCACGCCGTAGGCCGCCCGCAGCGCGCGATACAGCGGCACCAGCGCCGCCAGGAGCAGGAGCGCGGTCAGGCGCTTCATCCAGGCGAAGCCGGCCGGCGCGAGGGCGGCGAGCGGCGCGAGCGCCAGCGGCCAGAGCGGCGGCCACTTGACGAACAGCGGCGCGGCGGGCATATGGACCAGGCGCAAGCCCTCGCCCGCGGCCAGCGCGCGCGCCAGGATCACGTACAACGCGTTGTCACCGCCCGGCGCGAGCTGCGGCCCGGCGACGGCGAGGTAGAACGCGCCGAGGAGGGCGAGGGCGACCCCGAAGGCCCAATCGGCGAGGGCATGATCAGTTGGGAAACGAGAGATCACCACCTTCACGCCGTCGGATCGTTCCAATCCTCATCGTCCCACGGGTTGTCCCAGAAGGCCAAGCTGCTTCCCGAGGCGGCGACGAGATCACCAAGGGGTTCGTCAGCCGCAATTGGAATGACGATGACGGTCACCCGCAAGCCTGCCTCAAATGGAACGCTTAGCTCAAGTTGGCCATTTTTACGCACCTCGACATCGCACCTGAAGACTGACCGTGGATGGCTCACAGGATGCCCCCTACCGGCACGGCAAGTTGCCCGCCACGCGCCGGTAGATCTCGGCCAGGGCGCGGGCGTCGGGCGCGTAGGTGTAGTGGGCGGACGAGCGGGCCAGGGATTGGAGGAAGGGTCCGTCGGCGTCGGGGCCGAGGCCGATGGTGAAGACCGTGACGCCGCTGGCGCGCGCGGTGAAGGCCATCGCGCGGGCGCGCTCCTCGGTGCCGACCACCGGCCGGCCGTCGGAGAGCAGGATGATCACCGGCTGGCTGCCGCGCCGGCCGCGGAGCTCGATCTCGTGCAGCGCCTCCTCCAGGCCGCGGTCGATGCGCGTGCCCACGCCGGTCCGCAGCAGGTCCAGTGCCCCGCTCACCGCGTCCAGGTTGGCCGTCAGGATGCTCTCGCGCTGGGCGTCGGTGTTGAAGCTGACCAGCCCGACCCGGTCGCGCCGGGCGTCGACCAGGCCCAGGAACAGCCGCGCCGCCGCGACCGCGCTGGTCAGCTTGTCGCCCACCATCGACGACGAGGTGTCGATCACCAGCATGATGTCCGCGCCCAGCCGCGTCTCGCGGTCCGAGCACAGGTGGCGCGCGGCGAAGGGCAGGTAGGCGGTCGATGTGCGCGGCGTCGCGGTCGCGACGGGGGTCGGCGTGGCGGTCGCGGGGCCGGCGACGTCAATCGCCGGCACCGGGAAGGTGAAGCTGTAGGGTGCCCCGTCCGCGACGTAGCGCGCGACGGCCTGGGTGTTGGTGTTCAGCCGCCCGGTGCGGTTCGGGCGCACCTGCAGGCGGAAGCTCGCCCCGCCCGAGGGCAGCGCGCCCAGCCGCCAGGCCAGCCGCCGGCCGACCAGGTCGGTGGCCGGCGCGGCCGAGCCGGCGATGTAGTCGACGTCCGGCCCCAATTCGTCGGTGACCTCGACGTCGGTGGCGACCACGGCGCCGATGGTCCGCGACAGCTCGAGATAGATCGCCTCGAGATCCTCGGAGCGCGGCGCGTAGAAGTAGCGCGAGGCCGCGCCGGCGATCTCGGTCAGGAGGGTGCCGTCGACCTCGCGCGGATCGCCCAGGCCGACGGTGTAGACCAGGGCGCCGCGCGCCCGCGCGCGCAGGGCCTGGCGCACGGCGTCGACGAAGGGCTGGCCGTCGCGCGAGGGCTTGCCGTCGGTGAGCAGCAGGAACACCGGCAGCGCCTCGGGCCGGCCGGCCGCGGCCAGGTGGCGCAGGGCCAGGTCCAGCGCCGCGGCGATGTCGGTGCGGCCGTCGGAGCGGATGTCGTCGAGCACCGCCTCGATCGCCGCGCCGTCGCCGGAGAGCGGCAGGTCGAGCGTCACCAGGTCGGAGAACGAGACCACCGCGACGCGGTGGCGCGTCAGGTCCAGCCCGGCGACGAAGCCCTTGGCCGCGGCGCGGGCCCGCGCCAGCTTGTCGCCGGCCATCGAGTTCGAGCGGTCGAGGATCAAGAAGATGTCGGCGCGCGGCTCGGTGCCGGGCCGGCAGGCGATGTTGAGCGTCAGGTTCAGCGTCACCGGATCGCCGACCTGCACCCGCGTCGGCGCGGCGGTCTTGGTGCCGCTGACCGTGCAGGGCGGCTCGGGCGAGGCGGTGGGCGCCGGCGTGGCGGCGCCGCCGCGGGCCTCGAAGACCAGGATCGAATCGCTGACCGCGTCGATCACGTACAGCCGGCCGTCCGATCCGGCCGCGATGTCGCGCGGTGCGACGATCGCCTCGCCCGGCGCCGGATCCGGCCGCCAGGCGCTCTCCAGCCGGCCGTCGGCGCCGAAGGCGGCCAGGCTGCCGTCGAAGCGCAGCGCGAAGACCGTCCCGTCGGGCGCGACGCTGATCCGCTCGGCGCCGCCCCCGCCGGTGGGCCAGCTCCGCGCCAGCTCGCCCGTCGCCTGATCCAGCACGTCGACCCGGCCGTTGGCGCCGCCGGCGGCGTAGAGCCGGCCGTCGGGACCGAGGTCCAGGTCGAGCGGCCAGGCATAGGGCGCCCCCGGCAGGGTGTGCTCGCCGACCGGCTCGCGCCGCGCCTCGACCATGTCGAAGATGCCGATGCGCTGGCGGAAGGCGCCGGAGACGAAAACGCCGTCGGCCGTCGCGGCGGCGCCGACCCCGCTCATGCAGTCGCAGACCTTGTCCCACAGCCGCGTGCCGTCCGCCGCCAGCCGCCGCAGCCGCACGTCGCCCAGCACCGGCGCGTCGACCAGGAACAGCTCGCCCGTCGGCCCGACCGTGAGCTCGTCGCCCGCGCCGGCGTCCAGGCGCTGGCGGAAGCCGCCATCGGGGTTGTAGCGCCGCGTGCCGCGCAGCAAGCCATCGGCGACGTAGACCGAGCCGTCGGCGCCGACATCCAGCGCCGCCGGGCGGATGAAGCCGCCATGCGCCAGCGGGCTGGCCAGGGTGGCGGCGGCGGGCGCCAGGCCCGCCGTGTCATACTGCCGCAGGCCGTGCCGGCCGTCGATGGCGGCGCTGCCGCTGCTGATCGCCAGCCGGCCGTTGCCGACGCCGATCCGGTTGGCCGAGGCGAAGGGATCCGGCGCGCCGCTGGCCAGCGTGCCCTCGGGCACCCCGGCGCCGGAATAGGTCGCGACTTGACTCAAGCCGCCCGTGAGACCGGCGTGGAGGGCGTAGATGCGGCTGGTCGCGGGATCGACCGCGACGCTGGCCACGCCGCGCAAGGGTAGGATCGCCTCGACCACGGAATGGTCGGCGGCGCCGAAGATCTGAATGCGGTCGTTGTTGGTGTCGGCGACCAGCACGCGGCCGCTGGGGTCGACCGCGATGTCCTCCGGCCACTGGAAGGCCCCGCTGCCGGGGCCGGTCTCGCCGAAGCCGCTCTTCCACACCCCATCCTGGCTGAAGCGCTCGATCCGCCCCCAGGGCAGGCGCGAGAGCACGTAGACGTCGCCCGAGGCCGGCGCGACCGCCACCGCGTAAGGCACGAAGCCCTCGGACGGCCCGGCCTGCCCCCAGTGCTCCAGCGGCGTGCCGGCCAGGTTGTAGACCGCGAGTCGCCGATTGCCGTGGTCGACCACGTAGACGCGGTTGCGCGCCGCGTCGACCGCGACGTCCGCCGGCCCGTCGAGCTCGGCCGGGCCGCTGCCGCGCGTGCCGAAGGTGCGCAGGATGGTCCCCGCGGCCGTGACCACCGCGATCCGATCGTGCCCGCGGTCCGCCACGAAGAACAGCCCGCCGGGCGCCGCGTCCACCCCGCCCGGGTCCAGCAGCGCCCCGGCATCGTAGCTCGGCGACCAGATCGCCGTGCGCGCCCAGGCGCGGCCGGCGGCCTGGGCCCGGATCGACGCGGCCCCCGGTCCGCCCGACGACACGTTCAGGGCGGCGACCAGGCCGGCGAGGATCACGAGCACGAGCGCGGCGGTCGGTCGATACGGGCGCCGGGGACGGGAGGCGGGCGGGTGCTGGAGACTGGGGGCAAGCGGGCTCTCGGGCATCATGGGCTTTTCATCCGTTCCGTGAATTCCATCAGATGGCGGGTGGGCAGACTCTGCGCATCGGTGGCCCCGCGGGCATCGGCGCAAGCGGGGCGTATAACGTTAGTCGACAGGTGGCGGTTATTGCCACCGTGGCGCGGCTCCGCGCGGCGTTTCTTACCTACCCCGCCGCTTCAGCCAGGCCAGCGCGACCAGCGCGCCGGCCGCGTCGACGCCGATATCGCGCAGCCGGCCGGTGCGGCCGTGCACGTGGGTTTGATGCCATTCGTCCAGCGCAGCATACGCCAGGGTCAGGCAAAAGGCCCCGATCAGCCGCCGCCGCGGGCTCGCGCCGGCCAGCGCCCGCCACCACAGGCCGGCCAGGACGCCGTAGGCCGCGGCGTGCAGCAGCTTCTTGATCGCGAAGTCCACCCACGGCCCCGGCGCCTGCGGGATGTCCGGTTGATCGCTCACGACGTAGATCGCCGCCATCCAGCCGAGCAGCGCCAGCCAGTCCAGCCAGCGCCGCGCGCCAGGTCGAGACCGTGGCGCTCCCACATCCGCGGGCTCGGACCGCCATGCGGCGCCGGCCGGACCCTCGACCTGCTCGCTCATCGCTCCAGCGCCCGCCGGTAGACCGCTTCGAGCGCCACGACCTGGCGCGCCCAAGAGTAGTGGCGCTCGATCCGTTCCCGCGCCGCGGCGCCCATCGCGCGGCGCCGCCCGGCATCCGCCAGCAGCGCGCCGACCGCGGCGGCGAAGGCCTCAATGTCGCCGGAGGGTACCAGCCGCCCGCTGGTCCCGTCCTCGATCACCTCGGCGTTCTGCCCGACCGCCTCGGCGACCACCGGCAGGCCCGCCTGCATCAGCTCGAGCAGCTTGAAGGACGACTTGCTGCGGTTGATCAAGGTGTCGTCGAAGGGGTAGAGCGCGACGTCGGCCGCGCGGAACAGGTCCGCCACGGCCTCCGGCTCGACCCAGCCGCGATAGTCCACCGCCTCCGCCAGGCCGCGGGACCGCGCGGCGTCTAGAAACCTTTGCTCCTCGCCGTGCAGGCCCTTGCCCGCCACGACCAGGCGCAGGGCGGGCCGGTCCCGGCGCAGACGATCCAGCACCTCCAGCGGGCGCGCGGGATCGAACTCGAAGAAGCGCGTGTAGAGCAGCAGGGTCGGCGGACGGTCGCCGTCCCCGGCCGGCTCGACCCAGGCGGCGCCGGCTTCGACCGCGTTCGGCAGGTAGGTCACGCGTTCGGGCGGCACGCCCAGCGACCAGGCCAGGGTCTCCAGCGCCCGGCTGGCGACGGTGACGGCATCGGCATGCGTCAGCCCCCAGCGCTCTTGCCGCGCGAAGAGCCGGCGCTGGCCGGCGGAGTAGGGTTCGGCATCGTTCCAGCCCCCGGGACCTTCCCAGTCGTCGGTGTCGACCACCAGCGCCGGGCGCGGCGGGGTGCCGCGGGACCGCCGCGCGGGCGGGACGTCCGGGACGGCGCCATCCCGCGCCCAGCGGCGCATCAGGGGACCCGACAAGCCGGTGCGCCGCAGCGCGTGCAGAAAGGTGTCGGCGAGGCCGGCGAAGGCCTTCGGCTTGAAGGCATGCACCACATCCGGCTGGAAGCGCAGCGCCGCGTGGACCATGCGCGCCGTGACGAGCGCGTGGTCGGCGCCGGGCAGGCCGGGGCCGCGCAAGGAGACCAGGTTAATCTCGATCGGGTGCTCGGCGCCGAGCACGCGCTCATGCCATGCCTGGCCCGCCTGGCTCGGCGTATGCCAGGGGGGCATCACCACCGCGACGGCATGCCCGCGCCGGGCCAGCGCGCGCGCCGCCGGCAGCGCCCGCCGCAGCATCGTCGCCTTGGGGTGCAGCCCGAAGGGGCCGAGCATGACGATCCGCAAGCTAGACCGGCATCCCCAGCCGCGTCGTCAGGATCCGCAGCGCCCGGCGCGCCAGGCAGGTCGCGCACTCGCCGCAGTCGGCGTCCGCCCGGCGCCGGCAGGGCTGGGCGGCCAGGGGGTCCAGCAGGGTGTGCATCTCGTCGAGGATCGGGCCGAAGGTCATCGGAAGCTCCTTGCTGTGGCAGTCGAATGGGTGTTCGCCAACCTGTGCTAACGGCGCGGGGCCGGTGGAGGTTCAACCAGTGCCGAGGACGCGACCAGCCGAGCGGAGCGGAGCCGGAGTCCGGCGGACCGTCACTCGGTCGTCCCGCCCCGCGCCGCCAGGGCGGCCTCGATCTGAGTCTCGAAATCCTCGATCGGCAGCGCGCCGCTGAGCAGTTGACCGTTGACGAAGAAGGTCGGCGTGCCCTGGACGCCGTAGCCGACGCCGGCCTGGAAGTCCGCGTCGACCGCCTCGGCGTGCTTGCCCTCGGTCAGGCAGGTGGCGAGGGCGGCGCGATCGAGCTGCGCCCCGGCCGCCACGTCCGCCAGCGCCGCGGGCACGTCCGCGGCCTGGCTCCACGTGTCCTGCGTGGCGAAGAGCGCGTCGTGCATCGCCCAGAACGCCGTGTCTCCTCCCTGGTCGCGCGCACAGCGCGCCGCCTCGGCCGCCTTGCTGGCGTGGGGATGGATCTGGCTCAGCGGGAAGTCGCGGAAGGCGTACTTGACCTTGCCGGTGTCGACATAACGTTTGATGATCTCGGGATAGGTCGTGGTGGCGTAGGTGCCGCAATACGGGCACTGGAAGTCCGAGAACTCGACGATGGTCACCGGCGCGTCCGCCGCGCCCTTGCTCGCGGCGCCGGTGGTGTCGATGTTCGCCGGCGTCGCAGTAGGCGCCGGCGTGCCCGCCAGCACGTTGGCGGTATCCTTGGGCACCATCATCTTCAGCGTCTCGCCGCGTTCGAGCTGCTCGATCACTTGCCCCAGCCCTTCCGGCGAGGGGACGCCGGCGCGCAGGTAGCCGTTGAGCAGGAAGCTCGGGGTGCCGGTAACGCCGAGCTGGCCGACCTTGTCGATGCTTTGCTTGATCGCCGCCTCGTGCACGGTGCCGGCGATGCAGGTGGACAGCAACGTGCCGTCCAGGCCGCTCTCGGTCGCCAGCTTCGCGAAGATCGGCGCCGGGTCGGTCTGCCCGGCCCATTCCGCCTGGCGGGCGAAGAGCGCGTCGTGCATCGTCCAGAACGCCTGGTCGCCGCCCTGGTCGCGGGCGCAGCGGGCGGCTTCGGCGGCGGCTTCGGCCTGGGGGTGGATCTGGCTGAGCGGGAAGTCCTGCCAGATCAGGCGCACCCGGCCGGACTCGATGAAGTCCTTCTTCAGCGCCGGGTGCGTCTCGCCGGCGAACTGGGCGCAGTATGGGCATTGGAAGTCCGAGAACTCGACGATCGTCACCGGCGCGTCGGCCTGGCCCAGCACCGGCGCGTCGCCGAGCTCGAAGTCGTAGGTCGGCGAGTCGATCTCGACCATCTCGGGCGTCGGCGTCGGCGGCGGCGCGGTCGGCAGGCTGCCGCCGGCGATGACGGTGTCCAGCGAGGTCTTGAACTCCTCGAACGGCACCGCTCCTTCGATGACCGAGCCGGCGAGCTGGAAGCTCGGCGTGCCGGAGAGGCCCGCCGCGGCCGCGGCCGCCGCGTCCTTGGCGACCGCCTCGGCGAAGCGGTTGTCGTCCAGGCACTGCCCGAAGGCCGCCGCGTCCAGCTTGATCTCGGCCGCCAGGCTCTTGAAGTGCTCCGCCGCCGTGTCCTGGCCGGCCCAGGCGTCCTGGGTGCCGAACAGCTTATCGTGCATCGCCCAGTAGGCATCGCGGCCGCCCAGATCGCCCGCGCAGCGCGCCGCCTCGGCCGCCTTGGCCGCCTGCGGGTGGATGGTGGAGAGCGGCAGATCGCGGAACACCACCTTGACCTGGCCGCTGTCGACATAGGCCTTGTCGATCTCTGGCGAAACCTCGTTGGTATGCCGGCTGCAGAAGGGGCACTGGTAGTCCGACCATTCGACCAGGGTGACCGGGGCGTCGAGGTTGCCCTTGATCATGTACGACGGTACCCCGTCGATCTCCGCCGGCACGTCCGTTCCCCCGGCGTCGTCGCCGGTCGGCCCGCCGCCAAGCGCGTCGCAGCCGGTGACCAGAGCGGGGACGAGAAGGAATGCGAAGAGCAGCTTGCGGAAGATCATGACGAGCACCTTGGTTGGCGTGGGTTTCAGGGAGGCCGCCCTAGAATCGGGTGGGTAAAGACTAGGCGCATCGTACAGCGGAGTCAATTCGACCGGCCCACGTTGACCAAGACGCCCCTTACGTTGTACCATCCGGACGATCCAGAGCCGGGACCGTGGCTGCTCGCGGCGCGGATGGACTGGTGTTGGGTGTGGATGTTCTGAACACAAGGAGACGACGAGACAGATGGCGTACATTCCGGGTTTGGAAGGGGTGGTGGCCGCCCGCACGCGGCTCAGCCGGGTCGACGGGCAGGCGGGCGAGCTGACGCTGGCGGGCTTTCCGGTCGAGGTGCTGGCGCCGCGGGCGAGCTTCGAAGAGGCCTTGCACCTCCTGTGGCACGATCGCTTGCCCAGCGCCGACGAGCTGGCGGGCTTGCGGGCGCGACTGGCCGCGGCGCGGCCCTTGCCCGATGCGACGCTGGCGCTGCTGCGCGCGGCGGCCACGCGCGAGGCGCCGGTGATCGACGCGCTGCGGATGGCGGCGTCGACGCTGTCGCTGGACGACCCCGACCCGCTCGACGACAGCCTGGCCGGCGCCCCGCGGCGGGCCGAGCTGCTGTGCGCGCGCTTCCCGGTCATCGTGGCGATCTACTGGAACCTGCGCCGCGGCAGCGCGCCGGTCGAGCCGCGCCCGGAGCTGGGCCATGCGGCCAACTACCTGTACATGCTCAGCGGGCAGGTCCCCGCCCCGGACGCGGCGCGCGCCCTGGAGACCTACCTGGTCACGGTGATCGACCACGGGATGAACGCGTCGACCTTTACCGCGCGGGTCATCATGTCGACCCAGTCCGACCTGTACTCGGCGCTGACCGGCGCGATCGGGGCGCTCAAGGGGCCGGCCCACGGCGGCGCGCCGGGGCCGGCGCTGGACATGGTGTTCGAGATCGGCAGCCCGGAGCGGGCCGAGGCGGCCATCCGCGCCCGGCTGGAGCGCGGCGAGCGGCTGATGGGCTTCGGCCATCGGGTGTACAAGGTGCGCGACCCGCGCGCCGACGTATTGGCGGCGGCGGCCGAAGCGCTCTTCGCGCGGACCGGCGACCGCGAGCTCTACGATCTGGCCCGCTCGGTCGAGGCCATCGCGCTGCGCTTGCTGGAGGAGCACAAGCCCGGTCGCCATTTGCAGACCAACGTCGAGTTCTACACCGCCCTGGTCCTGCACGGCGTCGGCTTGACCAGCGAGCTCTTCACGCCGACCTTCGCCGTCGGGCGCGCCGGCGGCTGGACCGCGCATTGCCTCGAGCAGCTCGGCGACAACCGCCTGATCCGCCCGTCCTCGGAGTACACCGGCGTGACCGACCGGACGTGGGTGCCGGTGGAGGAGCGGGGATAGGGGAGCGCACGGCCCAGGGATGCCAGCACGGCGTGCATCCCTGGACCATGATCCCAACCGTTCCACATCTCACGACCCACCGCCCCGCACATCCGGCAAATACACCTGGTCGACCACGGTGCGGATGCGCAGCCGGCCTACCGGTCCGGCGTGGTTGGGCAGGTAGGCCGGGTTGGGGCCGGCGTTGCCGGGCAGGCGCGGCGACAGGCGCGGGTCGGCCGGCGTGCCGCAGGGGCCTTCGGCCAGGAGCCAGAGGTCGGTGCCGATCTGCTGGCCGGTGGCGTCAGAAACCGCGTCGGCGGCCAGCGCCAGGACGTTGGCGTTGCAGGCCAGGACGATCGGCGGGCGGGCGCGGCCGATGCCGACCAGCACGCGCAGCCCCTGGCGCTCGGTCTCGAGATAGCCGTAGAGCCAGGCTTCGTCGGCGTCGACCGCGGCCAGGAGCAGCCAGTGCACGTCGGTGATCCCGCGCGCCGGCAGGAACGGGCGCAGGCGGGCGTCGGTGAGCAGCGGCAACTCGCGCCAGACGCCGTCCTGCAGGCGCAGGACGACCCCCGTCGGCGGGTCCGCGCGGTTCACCGCCCGCCGTGGATCGACGCCGATGGCCCAGCCGCTGCGCGGGCCGGTCAGCTCGAGGTCGGTGATCTGCCCTCGCGGTGCCGCGGCCAGTGGCTCGAACTGCCCGTCGAGCACGCGGAACAGCGCCTGCGGTCCAGCGGCCAGCCAGCCGATCCGGGCACGGTCCGCGCCGAGCGCATCGAAGGGAGCGCGCACCGCCGGATAGTTGGCGCTCTGCAGGACCGGCGGCACCGGCGTGGGCGGCGGGGCGACCGATGGGGCGCCGGCCAGCGGCACCCAGGCTTGGCCGTCGAAGGCATGCAGCCCGCTTTGCCCGTCCACCCGGCTCACCAGGCTCCAGGCCAGCCCGCCGGAGAGCGCGCGGAGTTGCACCGGGCCGCGCTCGATGCTCGGCGCGGCGGCGGCGCGCCAGGCGCGGCCGTCGAAGCGCCAGCCCTGGCGGCGGGCGCCCGCGCCACCGCCCCGCACCGCGCCGAGCGCCCAGCCGCTGCCATCCGGCGCGAGGTCGATCCGGCCGATGCTCAGGCGCTGGCCGGGCCCGGTCAGCGCCCGGGCGAGGGGTTGCCAACCGGACGTGCCATGCTCCAGGAAGGGCGCGCTGCCCAGGCTGGTTCCCACCCACAGCCGATCACCCGCCGCCGCGATGTCGCCCTCGGTGCTGGGCAGGAGCAGCGGATGGGCCAGGCGCACCTCGCCCGCGTCCAGATCGAGCAGCATGGCGCGCGCGTCCAAGGCGGAGGAGCCGGCCTGGGATTGGGTCAGCGACCAGGTCCGCCCGCCGCTGGTCACCAGGCCGAGATAGGGCGGGGGGCTGTCGGGATCGACGCCGTTGCCCGGCATGCCCGGCCCCAGGTCGCCGACCGTAGCCTCGGCCCAGCGCGTGCCGTCGAAGTACCACGGCGTCCGGCCGCCGCTGAAGCCGTTCCAGCGCGGAAGGCCGGCGATCGCCCAGGCGGTTGGGGGCGGGGCTTCGGCCGGGTCGCCGGATGCGGAGGGATCGACCGGCGCGACCCGCACCCACTGGCTGCCCTCCGGCGGCGGCAGGCCGACCGCCTGCCACGGCGCGGGTGCGGCTTGCGGCGATGCACCCGGGTCCGCCCGCCAAGTAAGGAGATCGCTCCCGAGGGCGGCCAGGCCCTGGCCGGAGGCGCCGAACGCCAGGTCGTAGACACAGCCGTCCGCCAGGGGCAAATCGACCGGGTGGAAGTCGCCCTCGGTGCCGAGATAGGCGAGGTAGGGCGTCTTGGCGTCGGGCCGGCTGGCATAGTCGCAGCCGCCGATCCACAACGATCCCAGGGGATCCACCGCCACCGCGTGCAGCGCGTGGTGGCGCAGCCAGGGCCCGGTCAGGGCTTCGACCGAGGCCCGGCTGCCCGCGCCCGTGGCGTGAAAGACCACACCCGTCTCCTCCGTGTAGTCGAAGCCGACCGCCCAGGCCTCGCCCGGCCCGCTCGCCGCCGAAGCGTACATGTCGGCGACCAGCGGTGCCGGGACCTGGCTCCAGCTCCCCGTGCGGCGTTGCCACACCCCGCCGTCCAGACCGAAGGCCCACAGCGTGTCGCCGGCCGCGGCCAGGGTGAAGATCAGGCTGACGCCCGGCGGCGCCTCGGGCACCGACCAGACCCCGTCGGCGAACGACGTGACCGTGGTGTCGGCGGCCAGCCACAGCCGCTGGTCCTCGCCGCTCTCCAGCGCGATGGCGATGTCGTCGCCCGGCAGCCTGAGGAAGCCGGTGTAGGCCGGCTCCCAAAGCTCGATGGTGGCGCGCCGGCTGGCCATGCCGGCTTGAGCCGACAGCCGGCCGGGATGGGCACCAAGCCCGATCAGGCCGCCGATCAGGCTGACGAGCAAGGCACCGGCGATGGGCTTGAGCGCGGAACGAGGCATGGCTTGGCTCCCTTTGGCTCGGCTGGCGCACGACGTTGCAGAGCATAACGCGCCCTTTCGCCCGAACGATAGCACCGCTCCGGCGCTCCCTGCCCGCGCGTCGATGCCCGGCGCTTGGCCCGATCTCCAACCGTCGCGACGCGGGCCGGGCTTGACAGGGCTGGACAATTCGACTAAAGTGGTGTCTGCGTTAACCAAATAGTAACCGCGGTCCAGGACGGGCGTGCGCCCCCGTGCGAACAGCGCACGTTCTGGTTGGCCCGCGGTGCTGAAGGGGTCACGGCCGGCGCGCGTATCCTTTGCCGAGCCGTCGGCGTCTCAACTGATGAGTCGATATTCACCATTGGAGGTCTTGGGCGTGGAACATTGGCATGCCTTGTTCACGAAGCCGCACATGGAGTTGCGCGTCGCCGGCACGCTGGAGGCACGCGACGTCGAGGTCTTCGCGCCGATGATCGAGTACCGCGGCAAACGTGGCGCGCTCCTGGAGAAGCCGCTCTTCCCGCGCTACATCCTGGCGCGCTTCGATTGGGAGCGCAGCGGCTTCTCCGGCGTCCAGTGGACACCCGGCCTGGCCAGCGTGGTCACCTTCGATGGCGAGCCGGCCTGGCTGGACGACGGGGAGGTGGCCTATCTCCAGGCCCGGCTAGCCCAGCTCGACGGCGAGGCATTCATGCGCCTCCAGCCCGGCCAGCAGGTGCGGGTAAAGAAGGGTCCGTTCCGCGACTTCGAGGCGATCTTCGCCGGCTACCTCAACGGCGCCCAGCGCGTGGCGATCCTGCTCGAGATCCTCGGGCGGCGGACCAGGGTTTGCCTGTCGATGGACGCCATCGAGCGGACGGCCTGAGAGTGCGATGGTCCGACTTTGTTGATCTTGGCAGCGACACGCGATTGCGCTGTCGCTGCACCTAAATTGTAACCATTCATTGCCAGACCAATAGACGATGTCGTGAGCTTGCCTCAGCCCCAGGACCAGCCGTGCCCCCGCCGCCTGGGGGGGCGAGGGAGATTACGCAGAACGCAACGCGGTGACCCCACTCCCGGCGTAGCGACAACCGCCTGCCCCGTTGCGCGGGCCGCGCCACTCCGGCGCGAGCGCCCGCTCGCCGCGGCGGATGGGAGAGTGCGTCGCCGTTTCGTTGGGTGCCATCGCGCACCGAAGGGCGGAGCACACCCGGAGGCGGTGAGGGTCGCGAGCAGTCGCCGGGGGTCCCGTGAGCTGCGATGCGGTCTGGCTGGACGGAGGCCAACCTTTCCGTGATCGCGCGACTGGAGCTGTATCTCTCGCGCCAGGCATCCAGCCTACCGCGCTATATCCTCGAAGCGGCGGTGACGACGATGTGCGGGCGCATCCCGACCCTGGTCGGCGTGGCCCTGCGCGCGCTGGCCTATCGGCTGATCCTGCGCATGGACGGCGTCGCGGCGATCGAGACCGGGGTGCGGCTGCGCTTCGCGGACCGCATCCGGCTGGGCGCGGGCAGTTTCCTCGACCAGGGCGTGTACCTCCACGCCTGCCCGAACGGCATCGTGATCGGGCCGCGGACCTACGTGATGCACCACGCGGTGCTGCACGTGTACAACTTCCGTGGCCTGCCCAACGCGGGGATCACGATCGGTGCCGACAGCCTGATCGGCGAGCTGTGCGTGCTGCGCGGGCAAGGGGGGATCACCATCGGCGACCGGGTCTATTTCGCCCCCCTGGTCCAGGTGCTGGCGGTCAACCACGTCTTCGGCGATCCCACGCGACCTTTCATCGAGCAAGGGATCACCGCCGAGGGGATCGTGATCGACGATGACGTCTGGGTCGGCGCCGGGGCGGTGATCACCGACGGGGTGCGGATCGGGCGCGGCGCGGTGGTGGCGGCCGGGGCGGTGGTGACGGCGGACGTCGCCCCGCACACCGTCGTCGGCGGCGTGCCGGCCCGGCCGCTGTCGGACATCGCGGCCAATGCGGCGAGCGGGTCGGTGGGCGCGGGGCGGACGGCGGCGGTGTATCACGTGAATGGCTTCGGTGGAACGCCCCGGCACGGCACGGTGGAGATCGGCGCCGGGCGGGATGGGCGGAATTGATGGATATCGTTCGATGC
Organism: uncultured Anaerolineales bacterium; assembly: GCA_964498575.1. Taxonomy (GTDB): domain Bacteria; phylum Chloroflexota; class Anaerolineae; order Epilineales; family Epilineaceae; genus CAZCJG01. The sequence continues at coordinate 18,659 of CAZCJG010000025.1, forward strand.
GTCAAGTTGATCTGGTAGAACGAATAGTCGTGGATCAAGTAGAACAAATAGAAGAGGTTGAAATGGTGGACAAGTCAATGATTGTGCTGGACGTGCTTGGTGGCTCGGCATTTGACTCGGCATTTGACTCGGCGTTTGAGATGGGCGTGCCGGGCAAGGCGGTGCGGCGATGACGACGCTCTCGGTGGTGATCCCGGCCTTGAACGAGGAGAGCGGCATCGCGGACATCGCGACGCGGGTGCTATCGACGCGGTCGCGGCTGGCGGAGGTCGGCGTGGACGGGCTCGAGCTGATCGTGGTCGACGACGGATCGACCGACCGGACGGCGGCGATCGTGCGCGGCATCCCCGGGGCGACCCTGGTCAGCCATGGGCGCAACCGGGGCTACGGGGCGGCGATCAAGACCGGCTTCCGGCAGGCGCGCGGGGAGCTGCTGGCCTTCCTGGACGCCGACGGCACCTATCCGCCGGAGAGCTTCCCCGAGCTGTGCCGCGCCTTGCAGAGGTCCGGCGCGGACCTGGTGGTCGGCACGCGCATGGCCAGCGGCGAGAGCGGCATGCCGGCGGTGCGGCGGCTGGGCAACGCCTTCTTCGCCCGCCTGGTCAGCTTCATCGGGCCGACGAGCATCAGCGACAGCGCCTCGGGCCAGCGCGTGCTGCGCCGCGCTGCACTGGCCCAGCTCTACCCGCTGCCCGACGGCCTGAACTTCACGCCGGTGATGACCACGCGTGCGGTCCACGAGAACCTGGCGCTCCTGGAAGTCCCGATCCACTACGAGGAGCGCGTCGGCCGCTCCAAGCTATCGGTCCTGCACGACGGCCGGCGCTTCCTGACCACGATCCTGTGGACCGCGATGGGCTACAACCCCGCCCGGCTGCTCGGCCTGGTCGGCCTGGTGGTGTTGGGACTGGGCTTCCTGATCGGCCTGGGGCTGGTGGCCTTGCGCGCGTCGGGCGTCCACAGCCTGGGTCCCGCCGGGGTGATGGGTGCCTACGCGACCTTGGTCCTCGGCGTGGCCGGCGTGTCGCTGTTCAACCTAGGGATCACCTTCAACTACCTGGTCGGCTTGTTCCACAAGGCGCCGGTGCGCCAGGGCCTGATCTTCGGGCGGCCGATCTGGCCGGGCCTGGATCGCGCCTTCGGCTGGCTGGGCGTGGTGGCGATGACGCTCGGCGTGCTGGTCGCCGGCATCAGCCTGGCCTTGCAGACCACGGGCTGGGACATGACGCGCGTCTGGCTGTGGCTGCTCGGCAGCGCGCTGTGCTTGCTCGTCGGCTTGCAGCTCGTGATCTCATGGGTGCTGATGCGGGTGATGGAGGATCTCAGCCTGCGCGAGGCGCGCACGGAGGCGGACCTGGGTGGAATGGCGGAGACCCAGGCCGCGCCGGCCGAGCTCGGTGCCGGCGGGTGATCCACGCCGCGACCCGCCGGATATTGGCATTGCGCTCGACGTTTGAGAACGACGAAGGGGAGTATCTTTAGACATCATGACGACCTTGATTCAGCCCGAACAAATCGATCTGCGCCACAACCTCGGCACGCGGCCGGTCAAGCCGGTGCGCAACCCCGGCTTCCCCGATGCCGGCGCCGCGGTGCAACATCACACGCACACGCGCCCGCCGACGGCGGTCGACGTGCTGCTGGTCAACCCGCCCTCGCCCGACGGCGGGATCTGGATCCGCACCCAGCACCGCGTCGGGCGGCGCAGCCGTGAGGAGATGGTGTGGCCGCAATGCTCGCTGGCGCAACTCGCGGCGATGCTGCATCCCGACTACAGCTTCGGGATCGTCGACGCGATCGCCGAGCGGATGACCTGGGAGGAGTTCGAGCAGCGCCTGCGCGCGGCGATGCCGAAGTACTACATCACGCAGGTGACCGCGCCGACCCTGACCAACGACATGCGCGGGGCCATGCTCGCCAAGAGCCTGGGGGCGCGCACGATGGCCTTCGGCACGCACGTGACGCCGATGCCGATGGAGACGATGCGCGACTACCCGGCGCTGGACTTCATCCTGCGCGGCGAGCCCGAGCTGACCTTCCGCGAGCTGATCGACGTGCTCGAGAGCCGCCAGGCCGAGCGGCCGCCCTGGGTCCAGGCGCTCATCGAGAAGACCGACCCGCGCTGGCAGCCGACCAGCGACGTCAGCCGCTGGAACGGCGCCGGGCCGGAGCTGCATACGGTGAAGGGCCTGGTCTGGCGCGGCAAGGGCGAGGTGTGGATCAACCCGGACCGGCCCTTCATCCCGGACCTGGACGACCTGCCGCTGCCGCTGCACCACCATCTGCCGCTGGACGCCTACCGCATGCCCTTGATGAAGGGGCCGTTCACCTTCATCCTGACCAGCCGCGGCTGCCCGGCGGGCTGCAAGTACTGCATCAAGCACGTCAGCTACCAGTGGTCGGTGCGGCTGCACTCGCCGGAGCGGATCATGCAGGAGCTGTGGCTGCTGCACGACCTGGGCATCCACAACATCCACATGTACGCCGACCTGTTCACGGTCAACCGCGAGCAGGTGGTCGAGCTGTGCCGGCTGATCATCCGCGAGCAGCTCCCGATCAAGTGGACCTGCAACAGCCGGGTGGACTACGTCGACGCCGAGATGCTCCAGCTCATGGGCCGCGCCGGCTGCTGGCTGATCAGTTGGGGCATCGAGAGCGGCAACGAGGCCATCCTCAAAAAGGCGGCCAAGGGCGCGGACCCGGCCAAGGCGCACCAGGCCCTGACCTGGGCGAAGCAGGCCGGCATCAAGAACTGGGGCTACTTCATCATCGGCCTGCCCGGCGAGACCACCGAGACGATCCGCCAGACGATCGACCTGTCGAAGCAGCTCCCGCTGGACATCGCCCTCTTCCACGTCGCGGCGCCCTACCCGGGCACGCCCTTCTTCTTCGAGGTGGTCCAGAACGGCTGGTTCAAGGAGGGCACGCGCTGGGAGGAGGTCGACATGGACAAGGGAACCGTCCTGGAATACGACAACCTGTCGGCCGAGGACCTGCTCTACTGGCAGAAGCGCGCCTTCCGCGAGTGGGCGCTGCGGCCGGGCCCGATGTGGACCTACGCCAAGATGCTGGCCAGCGACCCGCGCACCTTCAAGCGCGCGGCGCGAGTGGGGTTGGAGCACCTGCGGTGGGCGGCCCCCTCCCGGCTCAGCGCGCGCGAGTAACCCCCAAGCAAGGCCAGACACGCTCTGCGCGCGCTGCCGCGGGAGGGGGCCGGTTGCGCCCCCGGCGCACAAGCAGGTACAATTCCCCCCATAGGAGGTGACGCATGCAAGCCCTGCGCAATATGATGACTAACTCCGGCACGGCCGGGGAGCTCCTGCGCTATCTGTGGAGCCAGAAGCTGTGGTGGATGGTGCCGATGGTGATCGTCCTGCTCGCCTTCGGGCTGCTCCTGATGTTCGCGACGGCGTCCGGCGTCGGCCCGTTCATCTATACCTTGTTCTAGGCCCTTTTCGGCCAGGTGGAGTGAGGCGATGCCGTTCTTTGGCTATGTGCTCATCGTGGCCACCGCGACCTACGCGGTCCTGGCCCTGATCTACGGCCCGCGCCGGGCCTGGGCGATCTGGCGGCGCTTCGGCCACTGGCTGGGCGACGCCCTGGCGCGGGTGGTGTTGACGGTGTTCTATTTCACGGTCTTCATCCCCTTCGCCCTGATCGCCCGCCTGACGCAGGATCCCTTGGCGCGCAAGGCGACCCAGGGCCCCCTGTGGCAGCCGGTCGTCAGCGGCTCGGACGATCTCGACGCGGCGCGGAGGCAGTTCTGATGTCCCCTTCGGATGGGGCGACGGCATATCGGTGGAGGCGGCTCTGATGCGGATTTTGGGTATCTCGTGCTATTACCACGACGCGGCGGCGGCGCTGGTCGACGACGGTCTCCTGGTCGCCGCGGCCG
>CAZCJG010000026.1:0-22427 GCA_964498575.1 uncultured Anaerolineales bacterium
TACGCTCAACGGCCGCTCCGTGGGCGAGCTCGCCGCGCGCGGCGAGGTCGTCGAGCGCGAGTGGCGCCTGGGGGCGGACGGCAACATCGTCCAGATCAACCAGCCCGAGTAGGAGCGCACGCCCATCGACCTGACCGCCGCTCCCCGCTCGCCGGACCTCCCCGCCGACGCGACCATCGCCGTGGCGATGAGCGGTGGCGTCGATAGCTCGGTCGCCGCGGCGCTGTGCGTGGCGGCTGGTTGCCGGGTGGTCGGGATCATGCTCCGCCTATGGTCCGAACCCGGGGCGACCGCCGCCAACAAGTGCTGCACGCTGGCGGCGATGGACGACGCGCAGGCGGTCGCGGCGCTGCTGGACATTCCCTTCCAGGTGCTGGACGTCGCCGACGTCTTCAAGCGCGTGGTCGTCGAGCCCTTCGTTTCAGCCGCGGCGCGCGGCGACACGCCCAACCCCTGCTTCACCTGCAACCGGCGGATGCGCTTCGGCTTCCTGCTCGACCAGGCGCGGGCGCTGGGCGCGGACTACCTGGCGACCGGGCATTACGCGCGGGTGGCGCGGGGCGCGGACGGCGGCTTCCACTTGCTGCGCGGGCGGGACCCGGGCAAGGACCAGGCTTACGTGCTGCACCGGCTGGGGCAGGCGGAGCTGGCGCACGCGCTGTTCCCGGTCGGGGACCTCGCCAAGGTCGAGGTGCGCGCGCTGGCCGAGCGCTTCGGCCTGCCGGTCGCCAGCCGTCCGGACTCGGTCGACCTGTGCTGGACCGGACCGGAGGGCGTGCCGGGCTTCCTCGGCCGCAACTTGCCGGAGGGCAGCGCGCGGCCCGGACCGATCGTCGATGTCGCCGGCCACGTCCTGGGGCGGCACCGTGGCCTGCCTTATTATACCGACGGGCAGCGCCACGGGCTCGGCATCGCCGCCGGCCAGCCGGTCTACGTGGTTCGCCGCGACGCCGGCGCCAACGCGCTGGTCGTCGGCCCCGCGGAGGAGCTCCTGGCGCGGTCGGCGTGGGTCGGCGACCTGCACTGGATCTCGGGCCGGCCGCCGGAGGAACCCCTGCGCATCCGGGCCCAGATTCGCTATCGGGCGCCGCCGGCCGACGCGACCTTGACGCCGCGGGCGGACGGCACGGCCGAGGTCGTGTTCGACCAGCCCCAGCGCGCGCCGACGGTCGGGCAGGGCTTGGTGGCCTATGCCGGCGACGAGCTGCTCGGCGGCGGCCGCATCGCCGGGCGGGTGTGAGGCCGGCGGTGTCGCCCGCGCTGGTCTTGACGCTGGTGCTGGTGCTGGGCTCGGCGGCGGCCTTTCACGCCGCCTGGGGGCGGACCCTGCGCGGGCTGGGGCTGGCCGTGCTGGCGGCGCTGGCCGGCTTCGTCGCGGGCGAGGCGCTCATGCGCTGGCTGGGGGGCGACCGCTGGCTCTACGGCCAGGTCTACCTGCTGCCGGACCTGGCCGGCGCCTGGATCGCGATGGGGCTGGCATGGCGTTGGCTCAAGCTCTGAGCCTTGCGGGGGCGAGATCCCGTGACGAGCACGCGATCCCGCGACATTGCGCCAGCGCGCGGGGCATGTTATACTCCGCCGCGGAAAGGCAAGACGTGGTAGGTTTCACCATCATCCTGCGCGACATCATGGTCATCCTGGCGGCGGCGGCGCTGATCCTGATGTCGGCATTCGGCGCGCTGGTATTTTGGCAGCTCTATCGCCTTGGGCGCGAGCTGCAGGCCGAGATGCAGCCGATCCTCGCCTCGGTGCAGGACACCACCGACACCGTGCGCGGGACGGCCGAGTTCGTCAGCCAGCGCATGTCGTCGCGCTTCTCGGGCCTCGTCGCCCTGGGCTATAGCGCGAAGTCCTTCTATCAACTGATCCAGCAGTTCGTCAACGGCCTGCGCCAGCTCGCCGCGACGCGAGGGTCCGAGCTGCCGGCGACCCTGCCGCCGGCGGGCGGACCGCCCGGCGCCTTGCCGGCCGGATCGGGCGGCGCGCCACCCGCGGCGCCACCGCCGGCCACGGCCGCTGCGACGCCCCCGCCGGGCGGCGGTGCGGCGAACGGGTCGAACGGGCGGTAGGTCGAGCCGATGGGACTGCGCAACCTGCTCGGCGGGCTCACCAAGCTCGCGTCCGGGCTGCTGACCGGCGTCGGGTTGGGCTATCTGATCGGTTGGCTGATCGTGCACTTCAAGGACGCGCGCTCGCCCGAGGATCTCCAGGCGCGGGCTCAGGCGCTGGCCGACAAGCCGCGCGAGGTCAAGGGCCAGATCCAGGCGCGCATCCAGCTCGCGGTGGAGGAAGGCCGCCAGGCCGCGGCCGAAACCCGCGCCGAGCTCGAGGCCCAAGCACCGCGCCGCGCCGAATCCCCCAAGCCATCGACCTAGACGTGGACCTAGCCAAGGGAGCATTGCCGGTGGATCAGGACGAGACCAGCCCAAATGTCGGGAACACCCTAGCCGAGCCCATGACCGTCGCCCCTCAGGCGGCGATGGACATTTTCGACCGCGGCGCCCGCGCCTACCTGACCGACGACAACGCAGCGGCCGTCGATCTGCTCGCCCGGGCGGCGGCCGACGGTCTGCCGGAAGCCGCCTATCTGCTGGGCCTGGCGCAACTGCGGGCCGGCAACCGCGAGGCCGCCGCGGCGGCGCTCAAGCAGGCGGCGGAGACGACCGGCAACGTGATGCTGCGCGATTACGCGCAAAAGAAGCTGGCACGGGTCGTGAGCGCCTAAAGGTTCCGCGCCGTCACCTCCACCTCCCCGATCGTCACGCCGTCCGATCCATCCGCCAGCGTCCAGCGCCGCCCGGTCGCGGGATCATAGAGCCCGACCACGAGCCGCAGCGGCCCCGCCGTGCCGGGCGGGATCCACAGGCCGTGCCGATCCTCGATCACCTCGCCCGGCCGCCAGGTCTTGGGGGGCCGCCGATCGGCCACCGGGTAGCCATCGTGCTGGGCGACGAGTTGGCCATCCGGCCCGTAGGCGTGGACGAACACGCGGGCGTTGGTGTCCGGCACCGCGCTCGCCCGCCAGCTCAGGTCCACCGCCAGCCCGCCGCCGGCCGGGACGACGGAGGTGTGGGCCGCCGCGATCAAGGCCACCCCGTGACCGAAGTCCGCGCCCCGGGCGGGGTCGCCGACAGAGGCCGCGCGGCGGTCCGCTTCGGCCGCGACGTAGCTCTGGTACAGGGTCTCGCCCGCCCACCAGCCCTCGCCGGGATGGAGCGCGGTATCGGCCCAGGCTTTGAGCGCGGCGCTGCCCGGGCTGACCTCGCCCTTGTACAGCACCAGCCACAGCCGGCCGGCCCGCGGCAGGGCGGCGCGCAGGCGCGCTTGGGCTTGTTCGACCGGCTCGTGCACGGGGTCCCAAAGCTGGGCATAGGTCCAGGGCGGATCGTCCGCCGTCCGATAGCGCGCGTAGATGCCCGCCAGGCTGAGGATGTTGAAGGCGACCACGTCGCCCGGCTCGGTCTTGGGCGCGAGGGCACGCCAGTCGGCGGCGGGATCCCAGGCCGCGTCGATCTCGGCGGCGCGGGTGTAGACGTAGCCGGCGAAGGTGGGCGCGACCGCCAGGCCGAGCGCGAGCGCGGCCAGCGATCCCAGCCATGGCGCCCGCCGCCACAGCCCCGCCACCGCCCAGCCCAGACCCAGCGCGACGAAGGGCGTGGCGACGATGACGTAGCGCGGCTGGAACATGTGGCCCGCCGCGCCCAGGGCCGCGCCGCCGAGCACGCAGGCCAGCGGGAGGAGGGTCAGGCAAAGCGCGATCCGCCGCCCCATCCCGCGAGGCGCGAGGGCGAGGCCGAGCGCGAAGACCAGGCCCGCCACGGCGACCGCGATCCAGCCCGCCCGATAGGCGAACAGCGCCGCGAACAGGCCGTCGCGCAGCGGGCCGGCCAGCCCGGCCGGGTCCAGCCCCCCGCCGCCCACCTTGCCGCCGATGCGGGCCAGGAGCGGCGGGACCGCGTAGAGCAGCCAGGGCAGGTAGAGCAGGGCGACGAGCAGGCCCGCGGCCAGCAGGCGCGGCCAGGCGCGCGGGCGGAGCACGAGCGCGGCGAGGAACAGGCCGGCCAGCGCGAATCCGGTATAATAAAACGTCAGGAGCGCCGCCAGGGCGCCGGCGATGCAGGCGACCAGCGGGCGGTAGCGCTGCCCGGATCGGAGGACGGCGCCCGACCGGGAGGCTTCGGCCGTCCAGCGCGCCAGACCCCAGGCGGCGAGGCCGAGCAGGGGCGTGGTCAGCGCGTACATCCGCGTGACGCCGGCATAGTAGACGAAGGCTGGGGCGATGGCGGTGTAAGCGGCGGCGCCCAGGCCGACGCATTGCCCGCGGGGCAGGCGCGCCGCTGTTGCCGGCGGGGGCGGGTCGGGCGTCGCCGTCGACCCGTGGGTTGGGAGGCGGCGCGGCGGCGGTGCCCACCAAGCCGCCGCCGCGACGGCCGCCAGTGGCACCGCGGCGGTCGCGGCCAGTGCCGAGAGGAGCCGCGTCCAGAGCTCGTGCGCGCCGCCGAGGGCGAGCCAGGGGCAAAGGAGCGCGTAATACAGTGGCGGATGGACGTCCAGCGCCGTCAAGCGTATGATGTCCGCCGGCGCGAGCGAAGCCAGGGCGATGCTCCAACCTTCGTCCCAGCGCAAGGGGACGGCGCCGAGCGCATGGACGCGCAGCCCGAACGCAATCAAGGTGACGACGACCAAGCCGCTGCGCCAGATCATGGGCGAAAGGGTAGCCGACTCGGATGGTTGGTCAAACAAACAAGGGGCAGCCCGCACGGTGGTTGGCAGTCCGGGTGGACCCGGTTGGCCGGCCGATCCTTGCGCTCCGGACCGCCTCCCTGGCCGTCCCGGTTGCTCTGACCGCCCTGGTCGTCCTCCTGTCCACGATCGTCCGCCCGGCCCCCGCGCGCGCCCAGCCGCAGGCGCCGGGCCTGAGCTGTCCCGACAACCGCCTCGCCAACCCCGGCTTCGAGGCCGGCTTCGCCGCGCGCGGGCGGGTGGCGGAGGTCGTCGGCCAGGGGTGGACGCCGTGGTACGAGACGCTTCCGGGCACGGGCGGCCTGAACTACCCGCCGGACTACCGGCCCGCCCGCCGCGGCGTGGGCGACGCCGCGGCGGTGCACTCGGGATCGTGGAGCCAGGCCATGGCGACGGAGGATGCCACGCATACCGGCGGGCTGTGGCAGCAGGTGGCGGTGCCGCCGGGCTCGGAGCTGCTGGCCTGGGTCTGGGCCTATGCCTGGGCGACGGGCGGCGAGGACCCGGCGCGCTCCGAGCCGCCCGGCACCTACGCGCTCCAATTGGGGATCGACCCGGCCGGCGGCACCGATCCGAAGAGCGGCGGCATCGTCTGGACCGCGCCGATCACGGTGACAGACACCTGGCTGCCTTTGTCGCTCACCGTCCCGGTCCACGCATCGGCCGCCACGCTCTTCCTGCGCGGGCAGGCGCTGGGCAATCTGGCGCACAACCTGTCGCGCTGGGACAGCGCCTGCCTGCGGGTGCTCGGGCCGATCGGCCAGCCGACCGCCGAGCCGAGCCCCACCGCCCGGCCGAGCCGCGTGCCGCCCACCCTGGCGCCGGGCCAGCCGACGCCCACGCCGAGCGCCGCCACCGCCGAAGCGATCCTGGCGGACTTCGCGCGCGCCACCGCCCGCGCCGTCGCGCTGGAGATCAAGGCGGCGACGCGCGCGGCGGGCGGCGATGGCGGGCCGGCGGCGCTTGGTCCACAAGGTCCGGCGGCATCATCCGGTGCTGCCGGGTCGGGGGTGATGCTCGGCATGCCGGGGGCGGACGGGGTGGCCGGCGAGACGGCGGAAGCGCTTGGCGGGGCTGGACCGGACGCCGGCTTGCCGATAGACCAAACGCCGCCCCCCTTACCGCTGCGTGCCGTGATCGCCGATCACGCCGGGATTCTTGCCCTCGGCCTGGCCGCATTTGCCGGCGGGCTGCTGCTCGGCCTCGGCCGCGAACGATCCACCTAGCTTCAAGTAGACAACCGTGTACGACCGCACCCGACTTCAACCCCTGACCGCCTTTCTCGGCCGCGTCCTGCCGCCGCTCCTGGCGCTGATCCTGGCCGGCCTGGCCTATGTTCCGGCCCTCGCCGTCCACGGCCTGCTGGCCACGCGCGCCGCCGGCGACAGCCCCTTCCTGCTCGAGCGCGTACACCAGATGTCGGCCGCCCTCATCGCCGGCCACTTCCCGCCGCGCTGGATGCCCGACGCCGCCTACGGCCTGGGCTACCCCTTCTGGAACTACTACAGCCCCCTGATCTTCCTCGTCGCCGGCGTGATCGTCGTCCTCGGCGGCGGCTTCGTCGGGGCGATCAAGCTCTCCGGTTTGCTGTGCTTCCTGGCCGCCGCCGCCGGGGCTTACGTGCTGGCGCGGCGGACCTGGGGCTCGCGCGCGGCGGGCTTCCTGGCCTCGGCCGCCTACACCTTCGCGCCCTATCACCTGGTCAACGTCTACGTGCGCGGCGACGCGCTGGCCGAGCTGGCGGCCTATGCGCTCTTCCCCTGGGTGCTGGTGGCGCTGGACCACGCGGCGCGGCGCCACTCGGCCGGCGCGACGGCAGCCCTGGCGATCGCTTTCGCCCTGCTGCTCGTCAGCCACAACGTCTCGGCCCTGCTGTTCGCGCCGGTCATCCTGGCCTACGTGATCTGGAAGCTGCTGCCGGATCGGCTCGGCCGCGGCGCGCGGTGGCGGCCGCGGCGAGATCGCGCCGCGCCGCCGGGCGCGCCCCCGGCCGAGCTGGTCGGCAGCCCGAGCTGGCGCACGGCGCTGCCGGCGGCGGTGCTGCGCGGGATGGCTGTGGCCGAGCGGCGGCTGTGGCCGTGGCGGCTCACCGGCCGTGCCGCCGGCGCCGCGGCGATCCTCGGCGGCCTGCTGCTCGGCGCCGGCCTGGCGGCGTGGTTCGTGCTGCCGGCGGTCTTCCTCGAACGCGACGCCGTGCAGCTCGCCGAGAACACCACCGGCTACTTCCACTACGCCAACCACTTCCGCGGGTTGGACTTGGTCGACCTCGCGCCCTTGTTCGACTACAGCGTCGGCGAGCGCTCCGGCGCCCCGACCCGGATCGGCCTGGTCCAGCTCATCCTCGCCCTCCTGGGTCTGGCCGCCGGCCTGGCCTGGCTGCGCCGCTCGGCAGCGGCGCAGTTGCCGTCCGAACTCCGGGAGCCGGCCCCGGCCGCGACGGCACCCCGCGGGGCGATCGTGTTTTGGGCGGGGGTGGCGCTGATCGCCACGTGGATGATCACGCCGCTGTCCAAGCCGGTGTGGGACGCCGTGCCGCTCCTGGCCTTCGCCCAGTTCCCGTGGCGCTGGCTGTCGGTGCAAGCGCTGGCGCTGGCGATGCTGACCGGGCTCCTGGCCGCGGGTGGCCTGCGCCCGCGCTGGCGCTGGCCGTTGGCGCTGGGCGCGGCCGGGATCCTGGCGCTGGCCGGCATGGTGGCGCTGCCGATCGAGACCCTGCCGGTCGACGACGTGACGCGGCCGGACCTGACGGCCTACGAGCTCTTCACCGGCAACATCGGCTCGACGGTGCGCGCGGAGTACCTGCCGGCGGCCGTCACGCCGCGGCCGATGAGCGGGGTGGAGACGATCTCCGGCCATGCCGGCAGCCCGCGGTCGGTCCAGGGTCCGCCGCTGGAAGCCGCGACGCTGATCCGCCGCCAGGCGGTGTTCCAGGACTGGCAGGTCAAGCTGGCGGGCGGCGCGCCGGCGACGGTCGCCTTCCCGACACTGTGGTTCCCGGGCTGGACGGCGTCGATCAACAGCGGGCCGCCGCGGCAGACCGGGGTGATCGAGGGTAGCGGCTGGCTGACGGTGGAGATCGACCCGGCGGACTGCGGGCCGACCGGCCAATGCTACATCAGCCTCACCCTCGGCCGCAGCGACGCGCGCGCGATCGCCGAGGGCCTGTCGCTGCTGGCGCTGCTCGTAGTCCTCGCCCTGCTGCTGGTCGATCGGCGGCGGCGCTGGGGTTGGATCCTGCTGGGGCTGCTCCTGCTCGTCCCCGCGCTGGTGCTGGCCGCGCGCGCGCTGCCGGTCGGGCGGAGCGGCGGCCCGGTGACGATGGACCTAGCGCGGACGCCCTATCCGCACGCCAACCCGGACGGCCTGCGCTATGGCGAGGCGCGGCTGGTCGAAGCCAAGCTCGCGCCGATGCTGGCCGCCGCCACCACCGCCGGACCGCTCGAGGGCGGGGGAGTGGCCGGCCAGGCGCCGCACCTGGACGCGGGCGACTCGCTGATGGTCAACCTCAACTGGGCCGACGCGCCGCCCGACCTGCAGGTCAAGGCGAGCCTCGTCTCGCCGGCCGAGCCCGGCTTCGGCGTCCCCGCCGTCCTGGTCGACGCCGAGCAATCCTCCGACGCCACCGAGGCGCTGGTCCTGGAGGTCCCCCCCGAAACCGCGGGCGGGCTCTACTTCGTGCGGCTGGACGTCACCCAGGACGACGCGCCGGTGCCGGCGACCAGCGCCGAAGGCTACGATCTCGGCACGGTCTATCTCGGCCCGGTGCGCGTGCGCGCCAAGCCCGGGCAGATCAGCGCGCCGCCGACCTTCGTGGCGCAGATGGGCGACGTGACCCTGCACGAGATCACGACGGCGCCGCAGCGAACCGGCGACGTCGACTGGCTGGCGGTGCGGATGCTATGGCAGGCGACGCGCCCGCTGGCTCGCGAGCTGATGACCTCGGTCCGGCTGATCGACCGGGCGGGCAAGACCGTGGTGCAGGAAGACAAGCTGCCGTTTTACGGCTACTACCCGACCACCGCCTGGCCCGCCGGCGAGCTGGTCGGCGACCAGCGCTGGTTGGCCCTGCCGGAGGGGGTCGAAGCGGGGGACGACTATAGCATCGAGGTCGTGCTCTACGATCCCGCGACCGGCGAGGAGCTGGGGCAGGGCAAGGCGATGGACGTAGTGGTGCGGCCCTCACCTCCGCAACCGGCTCACTAGACGCCCTTGCCATCCTTCTTCGTCATCCAAAATCCCCACGCCGGCCGCGGTCGGAGCGAGCGCGCCTGGTCCGCGGCCGAGCCGGTGCTCGCGGCGGCGGGCGTCCGCCGGCGGCACGTCCGCACGACCGGGCCTGGCCACGCCGAGGCGCTCGCGGCTGAAGCGGTGCGGGAGGGAGGCTGGGATGCCGTGGTGGCGGTCGGCGGGGATGGGACGGTCAACGAGGTGGTCAATGGCCTGCTGGGCGCGGCGATGACACCCGACCCGGGTGGCTCGGAGATGGCGTCAAGTGGCCCGGAGACCGCATCCGGCGCGGTGAACTCGACATCCGCCGTCCCGGTCGCCGGCCGCCCAGCGCTCGGCGTGATCCCGGCCGGCAGCGGGAATGACTTCGCGCGGGCGCTGGGGATACCGCTCCGCGACCCCGCCGCCGCGACCAAGGCGCTGCTGGACCGGCCGGCGCGGGCGATCGATGTCGGGCGGGTGGATGTCGGGCGGGTGGATGTCGGGCGGGTGGATGTCGGACGGGTAGGCGTCGGACGGTTGGACGTCGGCCAGGAGAGCGGGCGCTACTTCGTCAACGGCATCGGCTGGGGGCTGGATGGGCGGGTCGCGGCCGAGGCCGGGCGCCGGCGGCGCCTGGGTGGGCGGGCGATGTACGTGTCGGCGCTGCTGTCGGCATTGCGCGGGCATCGGCCGGCGCATGTCGACATCTCCGTCGACGGGCGGACCGTACCTGGCTACGTGACGTTGATCGCGGTGACCAACGGGCCGACCTTCGGCGGCGGCTTCCGGATCTGCCCGCATGCGCGGCTGGACGACGGCCAGCTCGACCTGTGCGTCGGCGACGCGATGGGCCGGCTCGCGATCCTCCGTCTCGTCCCACGCGTGCTGCGCGGCACCCATCTGGGGCACGCCAAGGTGTGGTACGCCCGCGGGGCGGCGATCACGCTGACCAGCCGCGAGCCGCTGCCGCTGCAGGCGGACGGGGAGGTGATCGACGCGGCGGCGACGCGCGTGGTCGTCGAGATCGTGGCAAGCGGCCTATGGGTGCGGGGAGTCGAGGCCCCGCTCGATCCCCGTCGCTGATCGCCCCCCGGCGCAACCTGATTTGCACCCGCGTGTTATAGTATTATGGCTTGTCCGTTCTCGGACGTCCTGTCCGAACACGCGCCGCGCCCAGCTCTAACTGCGCTCGAACCCGCTTGCCTGGGCCCGAGATGTTCGATCTCTACCGCGAGATTTCAATCCGTCCGTCCCCATCCCATCCACTCTCACCCGCCCCGAATCGACCGACCACCATGCATGATATTCGCGTTGCCGTCACCGGCCTGGGGGCGATCACCCCGGTCGGCTTGGACCTGTCGAGCACCTGGGCCGCCCTGACCGCGGGCCGCTCCGGCATCGGCCCGATCACCCACTTCGACGCGGTGGGGATGGGCTTCGAGTCGCGCGTCGCGGGCGAGGTCAAGGGCTTCGATGCCGCGGCGGCTTTGGATCACCGCAGCGCGCGCCGCATGGACCGCGTGACCCAGTTCGCCGTGGTCGCCGCGCGCGAGGCGCTGGCTGACGCGGGGCTGCTGGATCCGGCGACCGGCCGGCTGGACGCGGGCGCCACCCAGCCCGAGCGGAGCGGGGTCTACATCGGCTCCGGCATCGGCGGGGTCGGGACCCTGTTGGCCGAGGAGGCGGTGCTGCACGCCCGCGGCCCGCGGCGGGTTAGCGCCTATACCATCCCGATGCTGCTGACCGACTCGGTGCCGGGCACGGTGGCGATCCATTTCGGCCTGAAGGGGCCGAACATGGCGCATATCTCGGCTTGCGCTTCCGGCGCCAACGCCATCGGCGAGGCCTTCGAGGCGATCCGCCGCGGCGCGGCCGACCTGATGATCACCGGCGGCAGCGAGGCCGCGATCGAGCCCCTAACCGTCGCGGGCTTCCAGAACATGGGCGCGCTCTCCAGGTGGCAGGGTGAGCCGACGCTGGCCAGCCGCCCCTTCGACGTCCAGCGCGACGGCTTCGTCATCGGCGAGGGGACGGGCATCCTGGTGCTCGAGCGGCTGGACCATGCCCTGGCGCGCGGCGCGCGGGCCCACGCCCTGCTCGCCGGCTACGGCAGCACCGCGGACGCCGTCCATGCCACCGCTCCCGCCGAAGACGGCGAGGGCATGCAGCGGGCGATCCGGATCGCCCTGGCCGAAGCCGGCCTGGGAGCGGACGACATCGCCTACGTCAACGCGCATGGCACGAGCACGCCGCTCAACGACGCGGTGGAGACCACGGTGCTGCGCGCGCTCTTCGGCCAGCGCGCGGACGGCGTTCCGGTCAGCTCGA
The DNA here is from genome assembly GCA_964498575.1 of uncultured Anaerolineales bacterium. Taxonomy (GTDB): domain Bacteria; phylum Chloroflexota; class Anaerolineae; order Epilineales; family Epilineaceae; genus CAZCJG01. The sequence goes on from CAZCJG010000026.1 coordinate 11,281, forward strand.
TCAAGAGCATGATCGGGCACCTGCTCGGCGCGGGCGGGGCGGTCGAGGCGGTGGCGTCGGTCCAGACCATCGCGACCGGCGTGATCCCGCCGACGATCAACCTGCGCAACCCCGATCCCGCCTGCGACCTCGACTATGTGCCGCACACGGCGCGCCGGCCGGACGGCGGCGTGCCAGTCGTGCTGTCCAATGCCCTCGGCTTCGGAGGCCACAACGCGGCCCTGATCTTCACCCGGGCCTAGCTCGGGTCGTCTCCGAGCAGGGGACGGGAGGAGGATTGCCCATGACCACGCCCACGCGCTATGCGCACATCACCGGCTGGGGCGCCTATGCCCCACCGCGGGTGGTGACCAACAACGACCTGGCCCAGCTCATCCCGACGACCGACGACTGGATCCGCGAGCGCACCGGCATCGTCGAGCGGCGCATCGCCGACGAGGGCGTGTACACCTCGACGATGGCGATCGAAGCCGGGCGGCGCGCGCTGGAGGTCGCCGGGCTGGACCCGGCGCGGCTGGACCTGGTGATCTGCGCGACGTCCACGCCGGACTACCTGATGCCCAACACCGCCAGCCTGGTGCAGGACGGCCTGGGCGCCAGCCACGCCGCCGCCTTCGACCTCAACGCCGCGTGCTCGGGCTTCGTCTACGCCTTGGTCACCGGCGCCGGGATGATCCGCGGCGGCGTGTACGACAACATCCTGGTCGTCGGCGCCGAGTCGATGAGCCGGGTGATGAACTGGAGCGACCGCTCGACCTGCGTGCTCTTCGGCGATGGCGCGGGGGCGGTGGTGCTGCAGGCATCCGATCGCCCGGGCGGCATCCTGGCCTCGCAGCTCGGCTCGGACGGCTCGGGCGGGGACCTCCTGACCGTCGGCCTGGGCACGCGCCTGCCGCTGAGCCAGGCGGCCGTCGCATGCGGCGATACCTTCATGAAGATGAACGGCCAGCAGGTCTTCCGCTTCGCCGCGCGCGTCATGTGCGACGCCACGCGCGAGGTCGCCGAGTCGGCCGGCATCGCGGTCGACGACATCGACCTGATCATCCCGCACCAGGCCAACACGCGCATCCTCGAGACCGCCGCCAAGAAGCTCGGCCTGCCGATGGGCCGCATCTTCTGCAACCTCGACCGCTTCGGCAACACCTCCGCCGCCAGCGTCCCGCTCGCCCTGGTCGACGCCATCGACGCCGGCCGCGTGCAGGCCGGCGACCACATCATGATGGTCGGCTTCGGCGGCGGCCTGACCTGGGGCGCCTGCCTGGTCGAATGGAGCTACGACCCCGAGGACCGCGATTGGTCCACCGTGTGGCGCGGCGTGCAGTGGACGCGCTACCGCCTGGCCGGCGCCAAGAGCTTCCTGCACCGGGCGGACCGGCGCCTGGCGGCGCTCGGCGGGCGCTTAGAGCGGCGCGAGCGGGCGAACGGCAACGGCCGGGCGAACGGGAAGGAAAACGGCAAGGGCGACGGCTCGGGAAGCAAGCGCAGCGGGTGGGGGTCGGGCTGAGAGCCGGGCGAGGCAACCGGGCGAACAACCTGAACTCCCACCACGGAACCTCAATCCCGGTTGCCTCGCCCGATGAGCTGGCGATCGATCCCCATCGTGGTCACTGTCACACCCAGCCCACCACCCGCGTTGTAGGGGACACCATTCCGCCAGCCGACCCGACCGCGGACCGAGTCCCCGCAAGGACGCCGCCCCGCGTCAGTCGCAAGCCCAAGAAGGAGTCCCTGCCATGCCAGCTCGGCGCCTGATCATCCCATCCGTCGCCCTGCGCACTTCGGTCCTGCCCGCTGCTGCCCTCCTGCTGTCCACCGCGCTCGCATCCGCCCTGCTCCCCCGCCGCGCCGCCGCCGACCTCCCGCCCGGCACGCCGCTCCGCGCGCCGCTGCCGATCACCTTCGTCGACGCCTCCTCCAACATTCCACCCCCCACCCTGGTCGGGCAGAGCATGGACGCCGGCGCGGCGGATGTCGACAGCGACGGGGACCTGGACGTCGTCGTCGCAAAGGAGTTCGGAGCGAACATCATCCTACTGAACGACGGGGCGGGCCGGTTCACCGACGCGTCCGCCGCCCGGCTGCCGCACGTGGTCCACGACAGCGAGGAGTTGGCGCTGGCGGACTTCGACCGCGACGGCGACATCGACGTGGTGTTCGTCAGCGAGGACGACCTGATCAACGAGTACTACCTCAACAATGGCCACGGCTTCTTCACAGACGCCGGATCCCGCCTGCCGGCCGCCGGCGAGTCCAACGCCGTGCAGGCGGCGGACATCGACGGCGACGAGGACATGGACCTGCTCATCGGCAACGCCGGGCAGGATTTCGCGATGATCAACGACGGCACGGGCACCTTCGTCGACGAGACCAGCGCCCGGCTGCCGGCGGAAACGAACACCGCCCAGGACCTCGCGCTGGGAGACCTCGACGGCGACGGCGACCTGGACCTGGTGCAAGGCAACGAGGACGGCAACAAGCTGCTCTTCAACGACGGGAAGGGCGTGTTCACCGACGGCACCGCCGGGCGCCTGCCGCTGCCGCCGGCCGGCGAGGAGACGCGCCGGGCCAGCCTGGGCGACATCGACGGCGACGGCGACCTCGACCTCTACCTGGCCAACGTCTACTTCGCGCATCAGCGCGATCCGCAGGACCGCGTGCTGGCCGGCGACGGGAGCGGCCGCTTCACCGACGTCACCACGAGCTGGATTCCGGCGGACGGGTTCAACACCATCGACGGCCATCTGGTCGACCTCGACGCCGACGGCGCGCTGGACCTGGTTCGCGCCCATGCCTTCGGCGGCAACTTCGAGGCCTTCCTCAACGACCGGCACCAGCGCTTCGTCGACCGCACCGCCGCGCTCTTCCCGGCCGCGCTCACCGGCGATGGCATCGACGTCGAGTCGGCGGACTACAACGGCGACGGCGTGCTCGACCTCTACCTGTGCAACTACCGCGGGCCGGACCGGCTGCTGCTGGGGCGGGTGCGCTACACGGTGCTCCTGCCGAGCCTCGGCCTGGAGCCGCGCTGAGGGCCCTGACCCAGACCTTCCCCGCATGGCGCGCTCGCCGGCGCGTCAGGGCCGTCCCTTGTTCGTGCGCGTGACGGATGCGCGCCTTCCGGGTAGAATTGCCGGCGCGCGACCAGCCGTGGCGGATACTTGGCCGCCCGATCGCGGTCATGCCAGCCCAAACCATCCGCTGACGAACCCCACGGAACAAGCCCATGCCCGAAGACAGCCCGACCCCCGCCCGCGAGGAAGCCAAGCGCGCCTTGATCATCCTCGCCCATCCCGACGATCCCGAGTTCGGCGCCGGCGGCACGATCGCGCGCTGGACGGACGAGGGCGTGGTCGTCGGCTACGTCATCGTCACCGACGGCTCGAAAGGCTCGGCCGACCCCGAGATGACGCCGTTCCGCCTGGTCGCGATCCGCGAAGAGGAACAACGCGCCGCGGCCGCCCGGCTCGGCGTGACCGAGATCACGTTCCTCGGCTTCATCGACGGCGAGATCACGCCCGACCTGCACCTGCGCCATGCGATCACCCGCGAGATCCGCGCCTTCCGGCCGGACATCGTCGTCACCCACGATCCGGCCAGCCTGTACTGGGACAACTTCATCAACCACCCGGACCACCGCGCGGTCGGCCAGGCGACGCTGGACGCGATCTACCCGACCGCGCGCGACCGCCTCAACGCGCCCCACTTGCTGGAGCAAGGCCTCCACCCGCACATCGTCCGCCAGATCTACCTGACCGGCCCGTACCAGCCCGACACGTACAGCGACATCTCGGCGACCATCGACCGCAAGCTGGCCGCCCTGCGCGAGCACAAGAGCCAGATCGCCGACATGGACGCGATGGAGAAGCGCCTGCGCGACCGCTACGCCGGCTTCGCCGAGGGGCGCGGCATGGCCTACGCGGAGATCTTCAAGAAGATCGAGTTCCTGTGATCCTCCGCTCCCCCGATCCCGATACCCGCCCCGGCTGGCGCCCGGCCCTGTCGATCCTCGGTGCCGGGCTGGCCGCCGCGGACCCGGCCGTGGCCGTGCGCCGGGCGCTGGCAGTGGACGGCGGGAGGTTGGTTGTCGACGTGCCTGTGGCCGACGGCGGGACGGAGACCGCGGACCAACCCAAGGTCGCGGGCGAGGCGAGGATCGCGGGGGCGGCGGCGGTGGACCTGGGCGCGATCGACCGCGTCTTCCTGGTGGGCGCGGGCAAGGCCGCCACCGCGATGGTCCGGGCGGCCGAGGCGATCCTGGGCGACCGGGTGGCCGCCGGTGTCGCGGTGACCGGCTACGGCGCGGGCGGGCAGGCGGCGCGGACGACGATCCACGAGGCGGGGCATCCCATGCCGGACCCGGCGGGGCTGATGGCCACCCGCCACATCGCGCGGCTGCTGGCGGGCACCACCGAGCGCGACCTGGTCCTGGCGCTGATCTCCGGCGGCGGATCGGCGCTGCTCGAAATGCCGGCCGGGCGCATCCCGCTGGTCGACCTCCAGGCCGCGACCAGCGCTCTCCTCGCCTGCGGCGCGACGATCGACGAGATCAACTGCGTGCGCAAACATGCCAGCGCGGTCAAGGGCGGCGGCCTGGCGCGCCTGGCGGCGCCGGCGCGGGTGGTCGCCCTGGTGCTGTCGGACGTGGTCGGCAGCCCGCTGGACGTGATCGCCAGCGGCCCCACCGTGCCGGACCCGACGACCTATGCCGAGGCCGCCGCGATCCTCTCGCGCTACGAGCTGTGGGGCCAGCTCCCGGCATCGATCGGCGAGCACCTGCGGCGCGGGCTGGCGGGGGAGGTGCCGGAGACGCTCAAGCCCGGCGACCCGATCTTCGCGCGCGTCGCGACCCGCGTGATCGGCGACAACGCGACCGCGGCGATGGCGGCGGCGGCCCATGCGCGCGAGCTGGGCTACGCGGCGCTGCTGCTCACGACCTACCTCGAGGGCGAGGCGCGCGAAGCCGGGCGCGTGCTGGCCGCTATCGGCAAGGAGCTAGCGGCGCGCGGCCAGCCGCTGGCCCCGCCGGCTTGCGTCGTCGCCGGCGGCGAGACTACGGTGACGCTGCGCCGGCTGGGGGGACGCGGCGGGCGCAACCAGGAGCTGGCGCTGGCGGCGGCATTGGCGCTGGACCGGCCGGCGTGGTCCGGCGTCACGCTAGCCAGCATGGGCACCGACGGCATCGACGGCGCGACCGACGCGGCCGGGGCGATCGTCGACGGCACGACGGCGGTGCGGGCGCGCGTGGCGGGGCTGGACCCCGGGGACGCCCTGGCCCGCCACGACAGCGGCGCCTTCTTCGCGGCGCTGGGCGATCGGATCGTGACGGGTCCGACGGGGACGAACGTCAACGACCTGGCGGTGGTGCTGGTGGGGCGATCCCCGGCATCAGACGAGCCATGATGGGGGGCAGTCCAGGGCGGCAAGCTTCGCTCGGATGACCCCAACAACAACCTCTCAGGACGCCACCGCCGCCTCGATCGCCGCCATCGCGTCCGGCGGCAAGGCGAGCTCCGCCGCCGCCACATTCTCCGCGATCTGCTCGGCGGACATCGCTCCCGTCACGGCGCAGGCCACGCGCGGCTGCGCCAGCACCCAGGACAGCGCGAGCTGGCCAGTAGACACGCCGAGCTCCGCCGCGACCGGCGCGAGCCGGCGCACGCGGGCGAGGTCCGCATCGACCAGGCGCTCGCGCAGCGCGTCATCGATCTCGGCGCGGCTAAATCGCGGAACGCCGTCGTTGTACTTGCCGGTCAAGATACCGCCGGCGAGCGGGCGACAGGCCATCACGCCGACGCCGGCGGCCGCGGCCAGCGAGCCCTCGGCCTCGGCGCCCCGGTCCAGCAGATGGTAGGGCGATTGGTCGGCGATCGGCGGCGCGCAGCCGAGATCGCGGGCCGCCGCGGCCGCGGCCGCGATCTGCGCCGCGCTCCAGCCGCGGGTGCCCCAGTAGAGGATCTTGCCCACGCGCACCAGCCGATCCATCGCGCCGACGACCTCGGCGACGGGGGTGTCGGGGTCGAAGCCGTCGCAGAGATAGAGGTCGAGGTAGTCGGTCTGCAGGCGGACCAGGGCGGGGTCGATCGACTCGGAGATGTGCTTGTGCGAGAGGCCGCGGTCGAAGGGGTTGTCGCTCATCGCCTGGCCGACCTTGCTGACGACGACGACGTCCTGGCGGCGGAACTCGCTCATCAGGTAGCCGAACAGCCGCTCGGCCTCGCCCTTGTCGTAGACGTCGGACAGGTCGAAGGTGTAGATCCCGCGGTCGATCGCGGCGCGGACCACCTCGCGCACGCCGGATTGGCGCAGCTCGACGAAGTTGTGCTGGCCGCCCAGCGCGATCGCGCTGACCTTCAGCCCCGAATCACCGACTCGGCGGTAGTGCATGGGATGCTCCTGGATGCTGTGGGCAACGGGTTGTCGGGTAGCGCAGGATAGCGCGATCGGCGACCGAAGGCGAATGCGCCGTTGCGCGCGCCGGGCGGCCCGGTCCTCACCCCGCTTCCGCGACGACGTACGGAAACAGCAGAAACCCCAGCACCATCAGGATCACGTCGTAGGCCGCGATCAAGGTCACCAGCGGCCACAGGTCCGCGGCGGGGGCGCCCTCGGTCGCGAGCACCAGCTCGGTCAGCCGCACGGCCGGGATCACCAGCGGCAGGACGACCGGGTAGAGCAGCACGGGCAGGAGCACCTCGCGCGCCCGCGTGCTGGCCGCCATCGCCGCGAGCAAGGTGCCGGCGGCGCCCCAGCCGACCAGGCCGAGCGCCAGCACCCCCATCAGGGCGGGCAGGCGCGCCGGCGGCAGGTTCAGCCAGGCGGTGCAGACCAGGAGCAGGCAGGCCGCCACCGCCAGGCTGAACAGCCAGCCCGACAGCCACTTGCCGAGGAAGATGGCGCCGCGGTCGATCGGCGCGAGCACCAGGCCGGTCATCCCGCCGCCGTCGATCTCCACGCCCAGCGCCCGCGCCAGCCCCAGGGTCGAACCGAAGAGCAAGGCCACCCACAGCGCGCCGGGCGTGCCGATCAGTTGGCCGGCGGGAGCGGCGGGCAGCGCAAACTGGAAGATCACGACGACCAGGAGGGCGAAGACCAGCACCGGCGGCAGGATCTCGCGGGCGCGCAGCTCGACCCGCAAGTCCTTCCAGACGATGGCCAGCATCGTCTGCACGAGCGACGGCGGATGGGCCGCCGGCAGCTCGGACCGGCGCGACTCGGCTTGCGCGGGCAAGGGAAGCTCCGGCGGCGCAACTTCCGGCACGCTCACCCCGCGCGTCACGGCGTCGTACTTCGCGCGCAGGTCATCCGGCGTCAGACCCGAGGGGTGGCCGGACCAGGCGACCCGGCCGTGCTGGAGGATCGTGACTTGATCCGCCAGCGCCTGGGCGCGGTCCAGGTCGTGGGTGGTCATCAGGATCGTCCTGCCACCGCGCGCGGCGGCGACCAGGGTGGCGTCCAGCCAGTCCGCCGCCGCCGGGTCCAGGCCCGCGTGCGGCTCGTCGAGCAGCAGCACGTCCGGGTCGTGCCAGAGCGCCTGGGCGATCGCCAGGCGCCGGCGGAGGCCGTGCGAGAAGGCCCCGGCGCGCTGATGGCGGCGGCGCGCCAGACCGACGGCGCCCAGCGCCGCGGCCAGGTGCTCGGGATCGGCCGGAGTGCCGTAGAGCCGCGCGTGAAAGCGCAGGTTCTCCTCCGCGGTGAGGTCCGGGTAGACCAGCGGGCGGTGGGTGACGAAGCCGATGCGCCGCCGCGCGGCCGCCGGTGCATGGCGCACATCGACGCCGGCGACCAGCGCCGATCCGGCGTCGAAGGCCAGGAGACCCGCCAGGCCGCGCAGCAAGGTGGTCTTGCCCGCACCGTTGGGACCGAGCACCACCGCGATGCCGCCCGGCGGCACGACCAGGTCCACCCCCGCCAAGGCGGCGATCGGGCCGAAGCGGCGCGCGAGACCGTGCGCGTCGATCGCGGTGGGGATCGGGTCGGCGAGCGTGCTCATCGCGCGGTCTTCCGCGAGCGGGTGAGGGGCGGCGTCAAGGCGGGCGGGCGTCGCAGGCCGGTCCGGTCGGGGCCGCCAGCCACCCGGCTCAGGGCGCCGCGGCGAGGTTGACGTTGATCGACAAGCGCTCGAAGACCGCCCCGCTCGCGGTATCGACCACCGCGATCTCGACCACGCCCGGGGTGGGATCGGCCAGGGTATACGTCAGCGTGCCCTCGAAGCCGCCATCGGGATCGACCGTGAGCAGCCCGTTGCCGCGCCAGGCGCGGCTGCCGTCGGCGCCCTGGCTGAACACCTGGGCCGCGAGCTGCCGCCCCGGGCCGAGCTCGACGGTGCCGGACACCCGGATCGGTGCGCTTACGCTCGCGCCCTCGGCGGGTTCGGTGACCTGGATGACGGTCGGCGCCACCGTCGGGACCACCACGTCGGGCGAGGCGGGGATGGGGGGGACGACGTTCGCCTGCGGGGTGGGTGATGGCCGTGAGCGGGTGCAGCCCGCGACGCCGAGCGCCGCGAGCAGCAACAATGCCAGCGCGCCTCGGCTCACGCGGTTGCGGGGGGCCATCCCTCGCTCCCGCCGGCCCTGCCCCGGTGCGCCATCAGTTGGCGCGGACGACCTTGTGGCGATAGGTGATTCGCCCGCGGTTGAGGTCGTAAGGGGTCAGCTCCACCCGCACCCGATCGCCCAGCAGCACGCGGATGTAGTACTTCTTCATGCGACCGGAGAGGTAGGCCAGCACCTCGTGGTCGTTGTCCAAGCGCACCTTGAACATGGTGTTCGGGAGGGCTTCGGTGACGACGCCCTCGACCTCGATCTTCTCCTCGACTTTACTCAAGTGATCCTTCCCCTCCAGGGCTCGTGCCCCTTGATGCATGCCAGCGGCCGCTGCAACTCCAGCCCACTCGGATTGACAACGCGGGCGAGTTCGGCATAGGCCAGCCCATTCGACACACCAGTATAGCACACCTGGTCAGCTTCCCGAGCGATCATACCCATCCCCGAGCAGCACGATTGCCCGGCGCAAGGGTCCAGTGTACCGGCAGGTCGCGCCGGGAGAGCGTTTGACAACCGCCGTCGGTGCACTAGAATTGTAGTCGGATGGACTTCAAGATCATCGGACCCATAACCAACGTGGTTGTCATCGCGGTTGGTCCGTCGGTCGGTGATCGGAAGCGATTGCGCCGATGGTATGGCCAAGGTCGCTGGCGCAAGCTGAAAGGCATCGCCACCGTCGATTTGGAGGACGGCAGCGTGCGAGTGGCCGAGATACACTGGTACGAGGCACATGGCATCGGGAAGAGGGAGTTCAAGTTGAAGCTGCCGTTTGTCGAGTAGCGAGCAACATGACAACAACTCATTCATCAGAAATTCAGTTCGCGGTATGCGTCGACAACACCGATTACCCGGCCTCGCTGGAGCTTGGCAAGATCTATCGCGTGCTGCCCGACGCTGATGCCTCGGCGCATGGCTACATTCGAGTCGTCGACGAGAGTGGGGAAGACTACGGTTATGCGGCGCGGAGGTTCTATCCAATCGAGCTGCCGATGAAGCTGGAGGAGATTCTGCTGGCGATGCCCGCGATGGCGACGACGAACGCGTTGGCGGAAGCCGGCGCGTAGTCGCCCACAAGCTGGCGATGTTCATCTCGCGGCGCTTGCCGTGTCGCGAGATTGCTGACCCGCCGCCCCCCGCAGCCGTGCCGCCGCCCCCGCCACCGCCTGATCCGGCTCGGAGGTCGCGCGCGGCCGCGGGCAGACGGTGAGGTACTGGTCCGGCCAGCGCTGGTCGAAGTAGTCGTAGCTTTCCGCCGCGTGCAGGGTCAGGTAGGGGTCCTTCAAGTGCGGCCGCGCCATCGCGCACAGGTCAGCCCGGCCGGCGGCGAGGATCGTGTTGCAGTGGTCCGCGCCGAGGATCGCGCCGACCGCCATCGTGGGGATGCCGACCGCATGGCGGATCTGGTCGCTGAAGGGCACCTGGTACATCCGCCCGTAGCTCGGCCGGGCGAGCTTGCTGGTCTGCCCCGCCGAAACGTCGATCAGGTCGCAGCCATGGGCCGCCAAGAGCCGGGCGACCTCGACCGCGTCGTCGCCGGTCAGCCCGCCGTCGGGCACCCAGTCGGTGGCCGAGATGCGCACCGAGATCGGCTTGGCTTCCGGCCAGGCGGCGCGCACCGCGTCGAAGACCTCCAGCGGGAAACGCATCCGCCGCGCCAGCGGGCCACCGTAGTCGTCCCGCCGCAGGTTGGAGAGCGGTGAGATGAAGCCGGACAGCAAATAGCCGTGCGCCATGTGGATTTCCAGCATGTCGAAGCCCGCCTCCTCGGCCCAGCGGGCGGCGCGGACGTGGTCGGCGATCACCGCGTCCATGTCGGCGCGGTCCATCGCCCGCGGGACGCGGCCTTCGGGGGTGTAGGGGATCGCCGAGGGGGCCACGAGCTCCCAGTTGCCCTCGCGCAACGCCAGCTCGTCGCCGCCTTCGTCCCAGGGCACGCGGGTGGAGCCCTTGCGGCCGGCGTGGCCGAGCTGGAGGCCGATCTTGGCGGCCGACCAGCGGTGGACGAAGTCGACGATGCGCCGCCAGGCCGCGGCGTGCTCCGGCCGGTACATCCCCGCGCAGCCCGGCGAGATGCGGCCCGCGCGCGACACGTCGGTCATCTCGGCGATCACCAGCCCGGCCCCGCCGATTGCCCGGCTGCCGAGGTGGACCAGGTGCCAGTCGTCCGGCATCCCGTCCTCGGCGCAGTACTGGCACATCGGCGAGACGACGATGCGGTTGACCAGGGTCATGTCGCGCAGCTTGAACGGCGCGAAGATCGGCGGCGGCACGCTGCCGTCGGAGGCGGGCGGCATCCCGACCTCCCCCGCGAACCCTTCCCGCACCCGCCGCATGTAGTCCGGATCGCGCGCGGTCATGTTGTCCCAGGTGATCTGCTTGCTGCGGCTCATCAGGTTGAAGGTGAAGCGCAGCGGCGGCTGGCCGACGTAGCGCGCGCTGTTCTCGAACCACTCCAGGCTGGTCTGCGCCGCCTTCTGGGTCTTGAGCACGTCGACCCGCCGCGCCGCGTCGTAGATGGCCAGCACCTGGCCGAGCTCGGCGCGGCCCGGCCAGCGCCCGCAGGTCTCGCGATAGGCGCGCAGCGTATCCGCCAACACGATC
>CAZCJG010000027.1:0-22424 GCA_964498575.1 uncultured Anaerolineales bacterium
GCCGGCGACCCGAGCGCAGGACCAGGAATGGACCGGGCGCCTCGGCCAGCAGCGCCCGAACCGTCGAGCCGAGCTCCCGCGCCTTGCCGGGCGCCCAGCCGGTGCGGCCGACGATGACCAGGTCACTGTGCCGAGCCGCGGCCAGCAATTCTGCCGCAACCAGCCCGCGCGCCACCCGGAAGCTCCAGCGCACGCGCGTCGGCGTGGCGAGTCGCGCCAGCGCCCGCTGCGACACGATCGCCCGCGCCCGGAGCTGCCGCTCCACGTCGCGCCGGTCGAACTCGCGCGAGATCGCGGTGAACCCGCCGACCTCGCGCGTCACCGGCAGCTCCGCCATTCGCAGCAAGGTCACGTCTTCGACAAACAGCCCCTCGATCTCCGCACCCAACCCCTGCGCCAGGTCGATTGCCGCCATCAGCCCGGCCAGGCTGTGCGACGAGGCATCCAGCGCGACGAGGATGCGCCGGATGGGCCGCACGGAGGGGGACGCGGGATCGGGGTCGATCATTAACCGCCTCCCGCCTCGGGTGAACCCTGCTCGGTCGCACCGGCCGGCGGCGCCTGGAAGGCTCGCGCCGATTCGGCCATCGCGGCCAGGCGCGCTTCGACGCGGCCGTTGATGCTGTCCGGCGGATAGTTGCCGTCGGGACCGCGCTCGCCCGCCGGGACGCCGGTGAGGAGCGCGATGCCCTGGTCGATGGTCTCGATCGGGTAGACGTGGAAGCGCCCCGCGGCGACGGCGTCGACCACGTCCTGGCGCAGCATCAGGTGCTTGACGTTGGAGGCGGGAATCAGGACGCCCTGCGCGCCGGTGAGGCCGCGGGCGCGGCAGATGTCGAAAAAGCCTTCGATCTTCTCGTTGACGCCGCCGATCGGCTGGACCTGACCGTGCTGGTTGACCGAGCCGGTGACCGCGAGGTCCTGGCGGATCGGCACTTCGGCGATCGCCGAGAGCAGGGCGTAGAGCTCGGCCGAGGAGGCGCTGTCGCCGTCGACCCCGCTGTAGGACTGCTCGAAGACCAGGCTGGCCGAGAGCGTCAGCGGCCGCCCGGCCGCGTAACGTTGGCCGATGAAGCCGGTGAGGATGAGGACCCCCTTGCTGTGCAGCGGCCCGCTGAGGTCGACCTCGCGCTCGATGTCCAGCACCTCGCCCTTGCCCAGCCGCACCCGCGCGGTGATCCGGCTGGGCTGGCCGAAGGCGAAGCCGCCGAGCTGGATCACCGACAGCCCGTTGATCTGGCCGACCACCGCGCCGGTCGTGTCGATCATCACCGTGTCGCGCAGGATCGCCTCCTGCACCCGCGAGCGCAGCCGGTCCGCGCGGTAGATCTGGGCGTCGAGCGCCGCCTGCACGTCTTCGGCGCGGATCACGCCGGACCCCGCCTGGTCCGCCTGCCAGTCGGCCTCGCAGATCAGGTTCTCCAGGCTTTCCTGGTGCATCGACAGCCGCTCGCGGTCCTCGGTCATCCGCGCGCCGTGCTCGATCACCCGCGCCACCGCGCCGCGGTCCAGCGCCCGCAGGCCCTGCCGCCGCGCGAGCGTGGTGATCAGCCGGGCGTACAGCGCCTGGCCCTCGGCGTCCCAGGCCATCCGGTCGTCGAGGTCCGCCGCGACCTTGAACAGCGGCAAGAAGTCCGGATCCGCCGCGCACAGCAGGTAGTACAGCATCGGCTCGCCGACCAGGGCGACCTTGACGTCCAGCGCCAGCGGCTCGGGCTCCAGCGACACCGTGCTGACCATGCCCAGCGCCTGGCCGAGCGATTCGATGCGCAAAAGGTGCGACTGGAGCGCGCGCTTGAGCGCTTCCCAGGCATAGGGTTCGAGCAGCACCTTGCGCGCGTCCAATAACAGGTAGCCGCCGTTGGCGCGGTGCAGGGCGCCGGGCTTGATCAGGTTGAAGTCGGTGACCAGCGCGCCCATCTGCGCGCTGTACTCGATGCGCCCGACCAGGTTGACGAAGGTCGGGTTGTCCTCGTAGACCAGCGGGGCGTGCTCCGAAGCGCTGTGGTCGATGAGCACGTTGACGCGGTAGCGCCGCAGCGGCCCATCCGCCGGGGTCGTTTCCGCCACCACCGCGGCGGGGCCATCATCCTCGCGCTCGATGAAGTCGCCGGCATGGGCGATGACGTCGGCCTGGACCGCGTCCAGGTAGGTGGTGACCGCCGGGATGGCGGCGTACTTCAGGCGCAGGTCGTCGATCAGGTGGCCGACGGCGTGGTCGGTCACCTCGCGGTCCAGCGCGCGCACGGCTTCGCGCAGCTCGCGCTCCATGCGCGGGATCTGGCGCAGAATCTTCTGGACCTCGCCCTGCAGCGTCTCGATGTCCGCCTGCACCCGCTTGCGCTCGGCCTCGGGCAGCTTCTGGAACTCCTCGGGCTCGACGATGTCCTCGCCCCCCGGCGCCAACGGGGCGAAGACCAGCCCGACCGGCGTACGCAGCATGGCGTAGCCGCGCTCCTTGGCCCGCTTGCCGATTTCCCCGAAGGCCGTTTCGCCCTGCTCCTTGAGGTCTTCCTCGATCACATGCCGGCGCGTCTGGTACTCCTCGCTCTCGAACGCCGCCGACAGCGCCGTGCGCAAGTCGTCGACCAGGGCCCGCATGTCGTCGCGCAGCCCGTTGCCGGTGCCGGCGGGCAGCCGCAGGGCGTTGGGCTTGTGCGACTGCTCGAAGTTGTGGACATAGCAGATGTCATCCGGCACCGGCCGCCGCGCCGCCTCGGCGTCCAGGAAGCGCCGCACGAGCATATGCCGCCCGACACCCGACTGACCGAGCGCGAAGATGTTGTAGCCTTCGCGCTGGATCCCCACTCCGAAGCGCATCGCCGACACCGCCCGCGGCTGGCCGGCGATCTCGGTCAGGCTCTCGATCTCGGCGGTGCTGTCGAAGTCGAACCCAGCCGGGTCGCAGCGGCGGTAGAGCGCCGACGGCGGGAGGGCCGCGGCGGGCGCAGGAGGGGTGGGGGGACGATCGGTCAGGCTTTCCAACACGCACCTCCAGCAGCAAGCAACGACGGTTTCCTCTCGGGCGCCGGGAGTGGTGTGGCGGGCTGGTCGGGCGAGCGGCTGAGGGCCGGGGACCGGGGTGCAACACCGAGCGCCGGCGCGGCGGCGAGGATGGACACGAGCAGGACTGTCGAATAGCGGTGGTTGGCGACGTTGATGGCGTTGCGTCTCCTTCGGCGCGACTGACGGACAACGGATACCACCAGGCGCCTAGGCAATCATGGCACGTGCCGTATGGATCGTCAACTTCGCCCACCTGCTGACGGCGCAATACACCACGCGGATCGAACGGTATGGAGTTGGCCGTCGCGACCACTGGCCACAAGCCGGATCGGATCGTTGATAGATTCCCTGGCTTGGCAATCGGTGCAGCCTGCCGTACAATGTACGAGCCTGGAGGCGATCATGGCAACCACAGCAACCGTATACCGAACGTTACCGGCGGAGGAGCGTCAGGAGTTTCGACTCCCGGCGCTTTTGAAGGAGCATCTCAGTCGCGCGGCCGCAGAGTCCGGCCAGAGCGTATCCGAGTACATCACGACGGTGCTTGCGGAGCGTGTCACCGAGGACCTGGCACGCTCGGCGGAATGGGCGCTCTCGATTGACGAACAGGTGACCCTGCTCCAGATTTTGTCGCAGTCGGCAGAGCCGACCGAGCGTGCACGATTGCTCGCTGAGCGCGCCGACGCCCTGTTCGGAGCCCTGCCGGACTGATGGCGACTTCGGAGCCGCTGTTCCCAGCGATCCCGCCGCTCCCAGCGATCCCGCCGCTTTCTCCACTCATTCCTCTGGGGCATGCACATCAGGTCCAGGCCTTTACCTGTGGCGATGACGAGATCGACCGATTCCTGCGCGATCGAGCGGCGATCGAACAGGCGTTGCGCTTGAGTCAAGTGTATATAACGGCAGACGTGGATGGTGTGATCTGTGGCTACTTTACGCTCTCGCCTCTGGCGGTGCGCGTTGAACCTTCGCTCCTCTCCGGGCTGGGAGTCGACACGGTTCCCTACCCGTCCATGGGTGGCTTCCTGCTGGGGCGTCTTGGGGTCGCCAGGCACTTTCAAGGCCGCGGCTTGGGCGAGGCGTTGGTCACGCGGGCCGCGCAGATCGCCAAACGCGAAGCCGCACACGTCGGTGGTGTATTCTTGGCAGTCGACCCAAAGGATGATCGGTTGATGCAGTGGTATGCGCGGCAGTCTTTCGTGGCGCTCGGCGGTCGGACGCGGCGGATGGTGCTGCCACTGTCGGGGGTGCCATGATGGATCCACGAAGAGAGATCCAATGAGTCGTCCCGCCGGTGATGCGCGTCATCGCACCGAATAGGAGGGAAGTGGCAAATGTCCGTCAAACCTGCAATTGGGATGATGTGTTTCTTGCTTGCCCTGCTGATTCTGCCTGGCCGAACGCTTCGGGCCCAGGCTCCCCCACCCTGGGATACCCCAGAAGGGCGGCTTTGCATCGATCGTTGGGCGGTCGTGATGGCGGCCCGCTTGAACGCCTACACTTCGCCGACCCAGGACTTCAACCTGCGCAAGCCCTGGAGCTTCCACCCGCAGTACGGCACCCTCGTCGGCCAGGGAGTAACGCAACCCTCGGCGCCGGATGCCTTCCGCGAGCACAACAACAACCGCTACTATTTCATGTGGGACCACCACATGCCCACCGCTCCCGAGCTCGCGTTCACCCAGCCCAACCTCCTCAACGCGGGCGTCGACCCGATCCAGCCCTGGGTCCTGAAATGCATCGAGGGACTCGGCGGTACCATCGACACCGGCCGAACCGGCGATACCGGCCGGACCGGCGACACCGGCCGGACCGGCGACACCGGCCGGACCGGCGACACCGGCCGGACCGGCGATACCGGCCGGACTGGCGATACCGGCCGGACTGGCGATACCGGCCGGACTGGCGATACCGGCCGGACCGGCGACACCGGCCGGACCGGCGATATCGGCCGGACCGGCGACAGCTCGTCCACGGGAGGCGGCTTCGTCGTCTACAGCCGCGAGCCGCCCGAGGATGATGAGAGTGTGGTCGACGGCACGGTTTGGATCATCAATGGCGACGGCGGCAACGATCGTCAGGAGACTGTCGGTCAGTTCCCGCGCCTTTCGCATGATGCGCGCTCCATCATCTACCGCCGCGGGAGCAGGGACCAGTTCCTCGCCGACATGTGGCTGCGTGATCTCGACCCAGGCACCGAAGGCCAGATTCAGTACGACAACGGGCAGAGGCGGGGCACGGTTTACTACGACTGGACACCCGATAACCGTGAGATTGTGCTGGACATCCAGTGCAGCATCTCGCAGATGGGGCGCGATGGCGGCAACCTGCGCGCGATGATGCCAGAGGTCGAGTGCGCGGATGATGCGCCGGCGGTACGCACGGGGGATGGCTTGATCGCCTTCCACAACGGCCGCGGCGGTTTCGCCAACCGCGGTCTGTTCCTGGTCGACGCGGACGGCAGCGACCGGCGGCCGATCGAGAACAGTGAGATCGGCGACATGTGGCCGTCGTGGTCGCCCGATGGCGAGTGGATCGCCTTTCAGCGCCAGAGCCCCGGGCCGGATGGCAAGATCGTCTACAGCGTTCACAAGATGCGGCCCGATGGCTCCGGGCGCACCCAACTGTTCGCCACGTCGGCGGATTGCGACGGTCCGCTCTACCCCGCCAATCCCTGGACGGCCGACGGGAACAAGGTGGTGGTCGCGGGCACGATGGCCGGTGTCCAGGGCTTGTACGCCATCGCCACCGACGGCAGCGGCGCGATGTGGTACTTGCCGACCAGCGCGGGCCTCGAGCCGACCTGGGTCGGCGGCGTCAGCGGCAACGTCGGCGGCATCCCCATCAAGCCCGGCACTTGCGAGGCGCCCCCGACGATCACGCCCGAGTCCGGCGAGGAGGTGGCTCCGGCCGCGCCGCCCTCGGACGATCCCGGCACCGCGGAGCAAGCCCCGCCGGATGGCGAGGGCGGCGACAGCCAGGCCCCCGGCTTCGTCGAGCCGGCGGCGGTCGGCGGCATGACCTTGCAAGCCGGCGTGCGGCGGGTGCTGCCCGGCGGCACCGTCGACGTGCCGGTCTACCTGATCAACGCGGCCAACGTTGCCAGCCTCAACTTCGACGTCGGCTACGACGCCGCGGTCGCGACCGCGGAAGGTGACGTGGGCAAGGGACCGATGGTCGGCGATCGGCTGTTCGAAGCCAATCCGGGTGAGCCGGGGCGGATCCGTGTGGCGTTCTCGGGCACCGACGGGGTCAACGACACCGGCATCGTGGCTTACCTGCCCTTTCGAGCGGTCGGCCGGCCGGGCGACCGGACGGAGCTGCCGCTCGAGGTGACGACGATCAACGACCCGGATGGGGCGGTGTTGGATGTCGAGCGCATCGCGGGAGCGGTTGAGATCGTGGAGACCTTGAGCGAGGGGGATTGTGACGGCGACGGGCGGCTGCGCACGTCGGACGCGGTCTGTGCGCTGCGCATGTCGGTGAGCCTGATGCCGGCGCAGTTGACGCTGGACCTGGACGCGAGCGGCGACGTCACCGCGCGCGACTCGACGGTGATCCAGCAGCGCGCCCTGGCCGGCGGGCGCTGATCGAGGTCCCCGGCGGCGGGGATCGGCCGAGGGGAGCGAGGACGATGAGCATTCGATGGTGCCTTGCGGCGGTGGGAATAGCGATCGTGGTCGGCGGACTGCCCGTCGATCGGCTGGAGGCCGGTCCGGCTGCCGCTCCCGCCATCACCCTTCAGGCCCCGGCCGCGGAAGGCAGCGCCGGCGCGACGGTGGACGTGGCGATCTCGGCGACCGGCGCCACTCGGATCGCAGCGCTGGAGACGACGCTTGTGTACGACCCCGCCATCCTGGCCTTCGAGTCGCTGACCCCCGGTGCTCTGGTCGAGGGGGCGTCCATCGTCTCGAACGGGGACACGCCGGGGCGGCTGGGGATCTCGGTGGCTACCGCGCGGGAGATCGGCGGCGACGGCACCCTGGCGACGGTTCGCTTCGCGGTGATTGGCCAGGCGGGGCAGGCGAGCACGCTGGACTTCGAGAACACCGCGGCCTGGGAAGCGGAGCACCTGCGCGAGGTGCAGGTGGCGACGCAGCCGGGCAGCGTGACGGTGGTCGCGGGCTTCCCGATCGGGTGGATCGCCCTGCTGATCGGGCTGGCCGTGCTGGTGCTGTTGGTCCTCCTCTTTTTTGCGCGGCGAAAACGCCGGCCTACGCCGGCGCCGGCATCCCATGTACCGCTCGGTGATACGCCCGGTCGCCCCCCATCGCCGGCGGGCGGTGCTCACGCCCAGGCCGAGCCGCGGGCCCCCAGCTCGCCCGTTCAGCCGCAGCCGCCGGTCGCCACAATCCCCACCCAGACCACGGCGGCGCCGGCCCAGCAAGGAGCGACGTGCGGCCGCTGCGGGACGGCGAACCGCCCCGGTAGCTCATTCTGCTCGAAGTGTGGAGCACTGTTGCCACGGCCCAATCCCCCGTCGAACCCATGACGGCGAGGGACACGGGCGGACAGGAAGGGTGTTTGCGCCAGGGCATCCACCGACATCACCGCCGATCCCACTGACCGACAAGCGCGAGGATCGTGTAGAACATCGTGTAGAATTGGGCGCAAGATGCCAGCCCATCACGTCCTAGCCATCGATCTCGGCGGCACCCAGCTTCGCGCGGCGATGGTCGATGGCCAGGGCGCCGTCGTCGGGCGCACGCGCATCCCGACACCGGCGGATCAGGGTCCGGACGCCGTGATCGCGGCCATGCTGGCGGAGATCACCCGGTTGCGCTCGGATGCGGTGGACGGCGAGGCAAGCGGCATCGGCGTCGCGGCGCCCGGGCCCCTGGACCCGAGCAGCGGGATCGTCTACGAGGTGCCCAACATGCCGGGCTGGCGGGACTATCCATTGGCCCGGCACTTGGCCGAGGCGACCGGGCTGCCGGTGTGGGTGCACAACGATGCCAACCTCGCGGCCCTGGCCGAGGCGCGCTTGGGTGCGGGCCAGGGCTTCGATCCATTGATTTACATAACGGTGAGCACCGGCGTTGGCGGCGGGGTCGTCCTTGGCGGTGAGATGCTGACCGGCCGGCATGGCCTGGCCGGCGAGTTGGGGCACATGATCGTCCGCGCGGGCGGCCCGGCGTGTGGCCTCGGACATTCGGGATGTCTGGAGGCGTTGGCATCGGGGACCGCCATCGCGCGGCGGGCACGGGCGTTGGTCGTGGCCGGGCAGGCCGGCGGGATCGCCCGCGGCGCCGCGCCGGTCCAGCCTGTCACCGCCGCGACGGTCGCGCGGGCAGCGCGGTCGGGCGATTCGGCCGCGATCGAGCTGTATCACGAGGCGGGCGAAGCGCTGGGGCTGGCGCTTGGCAGCCTGATCAACATCTTCGATCCAGGGCGCATCGTCATCGGCGGTGGAGTCAGCCAGGCATGGGACCTCTTCGCGGAGGCGATGGAGGCGGCGGTCCGCCATGTCGCGATGGTGTGGGAGGCCCGCCCGATTGACATCGTCCCGGCGGCGCTGGGGGACGACGCGGGATTGGTGGGTGCCGGGCTCTATGCCCTGGAACGGTCTCGGGAGGTGAGCGATGACTGATGTCCGATGGTTACGCGGTGCGATGGTGGCAAGCGCGACGGTGGCAAGCGCGCTGGTGCTGGCGGCCTTGCAGGGAGCCGCGGCTCCCAGTGCCGCGACGACCGGAGCGTTGCCTGCACTGGCGGAGGATCGCGGGAGTGAGGATGATGGCCTCGGCCTGACCGCCCTGCCCGTGTCATTCATCCCCAACGCCGGCCAGCTCGATCCGGCCGTTCGTTTCGAGGCGGTGCTGGGCGACTCGACGCTATTCGTCACCAGGGATGGGCTGGTCCGCGTGGATGATGTCGGTCAGCCGACGCCGGCGATCCAGCACATCGCCTTCGACGACGCGACCAGGGACCTCCGGATCGTCGCGGGAGAGCGCTTGCCGGGTGTCGCCCACTTCCTGATCGGCGACGACCCGAGCCGTTGGGTCACCCACGTGCCGACCTACGCCAGCGTGACCGTGCGCGGCTTCCGACCCGGGATGGACCTGCGATTAAAGGGCAAACGCGGCGCGGTCGAGCTGGAGCTCGAAGTCGAAGGTCGCGAAAACGAGCACGCGGAACCGTTGCACCTGGCATGGCAGCGGGAGGGCGGGCGCGCGGAGCCGTTGCGCCTCGAGCGGCAGGGTGAACAGGCCGCGGCCGCGCCGGCGCTCGTCTACAGCACCTTCCTCGGCGGGCGGCTCAACGAGATGGTGCGCGGCCTGGCGGTGGACGCCGAGGGCTTCGCGTACATGGCGGGGACGACGACATCGGTCGACTTTCCGACCGTGCAGCCGCTGCAGCCCGAGATCGGCAACAGCGGGAGCTTGCAGGATGCCTTCGTCGCTAAGATCAACCCGGAGGGGACGGCCCTGGTCTACAGCACCTTCTTCGGCGGCAGCCGGCAGGACGAAGCTTTCGGCCTGGCGATCGACCGGGTCGGGCGGGCGCACATCACCGGCTATACCACCAGCGAGAACTTCCCCGCGGTCAACGCCTTGCAGCCGGAGGTTCACCTTTCCGACGGCATCTTCTCGGGCGACGCGTTCGTCGCCAAGCTGCGGCCGGATGGCGATGGGCTGGAGTTCAGCACGCCCTGGGGCGGCACGTCGCGCGACATCGGCAAGGGCATCGCCGTCGATCCCGCCGGCTATATCTACGTCACGGGCTGGACCGGCTCGAACTTCCCGGCGGTCAACGCGATCTACCCGCTCAACCGCGGCGTGCGCGACGCCTTCCTGATGAAGCTCGCGCCGGCCGGCGACCAGGTGGTCTACAGCACCCACCTCGGCGGCTCCTACGGCGACGAGGCCAGGCGCATCGCGGTCGATCCGGCCGGCAACGCGTATATCGTCGGGACGACCGAATCGCTGAACCTGCGCGTCACCGCGCCCTACCAGCGGGTGATCTCCGGTGATACCGACGCCTTCGTCGCCAAGATCAACTCGGACGGCAGCGCCTTCGCCTTTGCCACCTACCTCGGCGGACGGGGCAACGAGCGCGGCATCGACATCGCGGTGAATCCGGCCGGGGAAGCCTATGTGCTGAGCTACACCGACTCGCCCGACTTCCCGCGCCAGGATCCGCTCCAGCCATCGCGCGCGGGCCCGTCGGACCTCGCCGTCACCCGCTTCACGCCCGCGGGCGACGCGCTGGTGTTCAGCACCTACCTCGGCGGCAATGGGGACGAAGGCGACTGCGTGGCGTGGGAGAACCCGCGCCAGCTCGCGACGGCCACGCCGGACCCGCGCGGCATCCGCTACCTCGAAGGCAGCAAGTTCACCGATGGGCCGGTCGGCGGCATCGCGGTCGACGCGGCCGGGCGCGTGCACGTGACGAGCTGCACCAGCTCGAGCAACCTGCGGCTGGTCAATCCCATCCAGACCTCGCGCGCCGGCGCCTACGCGATCCTGCTGGGCGTGCTCGACCCGCCCGGCGCCGCGCTGGTGTTCTCGACCTACCTGGGTGGCCGCTCGATGAACGTCCCGCGCGCGCTGGCGCTCGGCAACGACGGCGGCATCTACGTCGCCGGGCAGACCGATGCCACCGATTTCCCGCTCGCCCCGGCCGCCGGCCCGCTGCAAGGCGCGCGCCGGGGGACCGACGACGCCTTCGTGCTCAAGGTCGGCGCGGCCCTGGAGGATGCACCGACGGTGACGCCGGTGGCGACCGAGGAGGCGACGGCGACCGAGGCGGCGACGGTGACCAGCACGGCCAGCGCGACCGGCGCCGCGACGGCCACGGCGACTTCGGCTACCCCGACCGCCTCGGCGTCGCATGCCCCGACGATCGAACCGTCCGCGACGCCCGGGGTCGAGCGAACACCGACGCCCGAGCACACCGCGACGCCCCGGGCGACCGACACGGTCCAACCGAGCGCCACTGCGACGCCGACGTCCAGTCCCACGGCCACGCCGATCGCGCGATCGATCTGGCTGCCCGTGGCCTACGCCGAGCGATGACCGCGGCATGATCGAGGGGTGACGGCGCGGAAAGTTCATGCTGACCGTCAGGTGGGGTATAATCGCGCCGCCTCAAGCTTCATCCGGCGGTTGACTGTTCGCGTGCTCCAGGCCCACCGATACGATTTGGAGCCACGCCCACCTCGGGAGCAAGTGATTGAATCTGATCCTCCTCGGCGCGCCCGGCTCAGGCAAGGGTACGCAGGCCCAGCGGCTCGCGAGCAGCCTCGGCCTGATCCACGTTGCTTCGGGTGACCTCTTCCGCCATCATCTTGATCGGCACACCGAGCTGGGCGAGGAGGCGCGCGCCTACATGGCCCGCGGCGACCTGGTGCCCGACGACCTCACCATCGCGATGATCCGCGAGCGGATCTCACGGCCGGATGCGGCGGACGGGGTGTTGCTGGACGGCTTCCCGCGCACGCTCGAACAGGCACGCGCCCTCGATGGCTTGATGGCCGAGCTCGGCCGGACGATCGCCGGCGCGGTCTACCTCGATGTGCCGGACGAGGCGTTGATCCGGCGGCTGGCGGGGCGCCGGATCTGCCGGCTGTGCCAGGTGCCGTTTCACACGGACTTTCACCCCTTCACCGCTTGCCCAAGCGGGCGTTGCCAGGGCGAGCACCTGTACCAGCGCGAGGATGATCGGCCCGAGACCGTGCGCGCCCGGCTCGCCACCTTCCGCCGCCAGACCGCGCCTTTGGTCGATTACTACGACGCGTCAGGCATCCTCGCGATCGTCGCGGGGGAGGGCGCAGTGGCGGTGATTGCGGATAGCGTGCTGCAAGCGGCGCGGACGCTGCGCGGCCAGGAGGTTGCGCAGCCGGGCTAGGGATTCGAGGGCTCGCCGCGCCGCGACTGGTCCGGCCGATGGGCGGGCGTCCCGACGGGGCAGCGTCGGCAGGGCGGGCGGGGCGCGGCACCCGGCGCCGACTTGGTGGGTTTGCGGTTTTGACCGGCATGCGCGGTATTGCGCATTTCGGCCCAGCACAGGAAGAGCACATGTTTCGGCGGTGTGAGTTGCCATGCCAACAGTACTTGTGATCGAGGATATCGACGACAACGCGCGTTTGGTCAAGCGCGTGCTGACAGCGCACGGGTTCTCCGTGCTGCATACGCCGGACGCTCTGAGCGGATTCCATGTGGCGGTGGACCAGCATCCGGACATCATCCTGGTCGATGTCGGATTGCCGGACAACGACGGCCTGACCATGGTGAGCTGGATGCGCCGGGTGCCCGAGCTGGCGGACATCCCGATCATCGCGGTGACCGCCTGGCCCAGGGATAGCATTCAACAGATGATCGAAGCCTATGGTTGCGATGGCTACATCAGTAAACCGATCAGCGTGGCGACCTTCGCGGAGCAGGTCGCCGCGTTCCTCGCCGCATGAGCGGGAGTCCGGGCTCGGCTTGCGCCGGCCATGCACACCCGCGTGACCCGGCGGTCGACGTGTTGAATACGATCCCGGCGCCTGCCAGCTTCCCGGGTCATACCCATCGCCTGGTCCCGGCCAGCCGGTTCAGCGTCGATGTGCTCACCGATGCCTACAACCAGACCCGGGTGGACTACCTCGTCCCCATGCCGATGAACGCCGATCGCCTGGCGGAGTATATCCACGTCTACGACGTCGAGCTGGAACGCTCGCTGGTGGCGGTGGAGGGCGACCGGATCTTGGGACTCGGCCTGCTCGGCGTGCGGCCGGGCCAAGCATGGATCACGCGGCTGGGCGTCCTGCCGTCGCGGCGGCGGCGCGGCATCGGCGAGGCGATCGTGCGCGGCTTGATGCGGGCGGGCCACGGGCAGGGCATCGACCTGATCATGCTGGAGGTGATCCACAACAACCGGCCGGCCCAGCGTCTCTTCCTCAAGTGCGGCTTCCTCCCGATGCGCGATCTCCTGATCCTGCGCCGCGCGCCGGCCCTGATGGTCGACCCCTTGCCCCAGCCGCTGGCCGGCAGCCGCTGGTTCGGCGAGGCGGAGGCGCTGGCCAAGCTCGCGGCGCATCCCGGCCCCCATGCCTGGACCAACGAAAGCGCGTCGCTGCGCCAGGCCGGCGGCGCCCTCGGGCTGGAGGTGACGCTGCGCGGCGGCGGCCGGGGCTGGCTGGTGTGCCGCCAGCAGCGCTTCATCCTGTCGCACATCACGCTTGTCACCGAGACCGGCGACGCCATCGACGTCGGGCAAGCGCTCCTCGCCGAGCTGCACGCGCGCTTCCCCCGACTGGACACCTACACCGAGAACATCGCAATCGACGATCCGCACCTGCCGGCCTTCTTCCGGCACGGCTACGTCGAGACCTTCCGGCGCTGCGAGATGCACCACCGGCGGTAGGCCGGGTCCGCAGGGAGCGTTTGGGGCGGCGTGAGGAATGACGCTTGAAGGGCATCGAACGGCGGTCGCGCCCTAAATGTCCAGGAGGTCCGCAATGTCCAGGAGGCCCGCGGGCTATCCTTGCGCCGGCCCGCGGTGTTATTGTATTATCAGAAACCTGACGTGATGCGCCTAGTGATTCACGCTGGAGCGTCGCGCCGTTCGGTCGCGCCCTGAACGGCCTTGCCATGATTTCCGACCCCCACCGTCACCCGCCGAAAGGGCGAGCCGCGGCGGGGATCGGGGCATGACCTGGGGTTTGAGCGCCGCTGATCCGATCGATCCGACCTTGTGGGAGGTGGCAAGCATGTTCCGTTCGAGATGGTTTTTGCCGTTGGTTCTGCCAACCCTGTTGTTGCCGGCGCTGTACCTGGCGCTGACATCCACCGTACCGTCCACCCCGCTCGCCGCCGCGCCGGCCGCACCGGCTGCGCCGACGCCGAACAGCAGTTGCGTGGCCAGCCTGGAGAAGTCCATCGACCCGATGACGATCTCGCTGGGGGACTCGGTCAAGGCTTCGCTGGTGGTCAGCGCGACCTGCGCCGCCAAGCTGATGCCGGTCGACCTGGTGATCATCGCCGACGAGTCGCTCTCGATGACGCGCGGCAAGGGCGGTGCCGGTCCCGGCATCGAGCCGACCGAGACCGAAGAGTCCGGCCCCGGCCCCGGCCCGGGGCCGGGCGGCACGCCTGATCCGGGCGGCGGACTGCCGACCAAGGAGCCGAGCGAGGGCGGGGAGCCGGGCTTCTGCGACCAGAGCCGCACCGGTGAGATCCTGCCCACGGCGACCAACACGCCGCGGCGCCCGCCGCGGCGCACGGCGACGCCCGATCCCGGCGGTGCCGGCGGCGACCCGACCGAGCCGGCCGAGTCCGCGGGCACCGATGACCTGCTCAAGTCCGAGCAAGCGTGGGTCGAGGACTTCCTGCGCCAGCCCGAGATCGAGCGCGACATGGCCAGCGACCGCCTGCACGTCGGCTTCATCGGCTTCAGCGAGACCGCGCGCGTGAAACAGGGCCTGACCAACCAAGCGTCCAAGATCACCACCGCGCTCAACCGCATGCGCGGCAACGACTACACCTTCGTCAGCCCGGCGATGATCGAAGCGGCGAAGATGTTTGACGGCAGCGGCAGCCGCGTCGAGCTGGGGGACAACGGCCGGGTCAAGGTGATCCTGCTGTTGTCGGACTTCCAGTTCTGCCAGCGCGACATCCGCCTCCCCCGCGACAACATCGAGGTGATCACCATCGGCTTCGGCCGCGGCGTCAACCGCCGCAACCAGCGCGACATGGCCAGCGAGCGGGAGTTCGCGCTCGATCCCTCGGACCTGAAGGAGGTAATCCGGCTCTACGACAAGATCCTGGCGCCGCCGAGACCGATCACCTTCAGCCAGCTCACGGTGCGCGACCAGCTCGCCGACAACATGCGGCTCGTCGCCGGCTCGGTCAACCCGATCACGGTGACGATCACCGGCCAGCTCCTCGAATGGCAGTTCGACGCGCCGGTGCTGCCGGTGCGGCTGTCCTACGACGTCGTGCCGCAAGCCCCGGGCCTCCACCCGATCAGCGTGAAGGCGGAGGCGGAGTGGACCGACACGGATGGGCTCAAGGGCAAGGCGCCCTTCCCCGAGGTCGGCGTCGACGTGCTGGCGATGACCGCCACGCCGACCGACACCCCGACCAACACCCCGACGTCGACCAACACCCCGACGTCGACCAACACACCGACCAACACGCCGACCAACACCCCGACCAACACGCCGACACCGGTGCCCCAGCCGGCCTACCTGCCGATCAGCTTCCGCAACTGGCCGGAACCGGTCAAGCCGCCGTGCATCCCCGAGGAACAGACGATCGACGTCGCGCTGATCATCGACACCTCGAACAGCATGAACGAGCCGACCCAGGCCGGAGGCCAGCGCAAGATCGACGCCGCGGTCGCGGCCGCGATCGAGATCGTCAACCTGCTCAAGGCCACCGATCAGGCGACGGTCATCGGCTTCAACGCCGCGGCGAACGTCGCCTCCACGCTGACCGGTGACAAGGCCCAGCTCACCGCCGCGTTGCAGAGCTTGCCGAGCACCCAAGCCGGTGGCACGCGCATCGACCTGGGGCTGCTCGCCGGCTTCCAGGAGCTGACCGGCGGCCGGCACCTGCCGCAAAACACCCGCTCGATGATCCTGGTGACCGACGGCGAGCAGTCCGACGGCAACAACCAGGTCGTGCTCGACGCGGCCGGGGTGGCCAAGTCGTCCGGCATCAAGATCATCACCGTCGGCCTGGGTCCCGATGTCAGCGAGCAACTGCTGCGCGACGTGGCCTCCGACCCGGCGTTGTTCTTCAAGGCGCCGAACGCCGAGGACCTGGTGCGCATCTACCGCGAGTTCGCGCGGCTGATCCCCTGCCCGTAGCCCGCGGCCGCAACCGCGGGTAGCCGACAACACCGCCGCGCCGGGAGCTGATGTCAAGCTCCCGGCGCGGCGGCGAAGCTCACCACAGAGACACAGAGCGCACAGAGGAGGCTTTCCTCTGTGCGCTCTGTGTCTCTGTGGTGAAATCTCTACGTAGGGGCTGCCCCTACAGCGGTTCGTGCTTGTTGGTCGCGACGTGGGGATTACTGCAGGTCGTTGGCCAGCGTCGTGAGCCAACCGATCATCGCGGCGTAGGCCGCGACGGCCAGGAGGGCGGTGATCACCAGGAACAGCCCGCTGGCCAGCGCGATGCCGGCGTGCATGCGCGCACGGCCCGGGTTGACCGCCAGCTCCGCGTCCTTCAGCCCGATCACGCCCGCGATGATCGCGAAGATCGGCGCGATGCACGAGGCACAGGGGATGCAGGATAGCGCCAGCGTCCCGACGCCGGCCAGCATGGCCAGGAACGCCGTCATGTCCTGCCGGTTGCCGAAGTACGTCGCCCCGGCCACGGGCTCGGATATCAAGTCCCCGCCGGTAGCCGCCGCGACCGGGTAAGTGCTGGCCAATATGCCGCTCTCTGGCGTCGGTGGATAAGGGTAGGCCGGCGCCGCGATCGGCTCGACCGGTGGGTAGGGGTAGGCCGGCGCCGCGATCGGCTCGACCGGTGAATACGGATAAGCCGGTGCGTCGAGCGGTTGCGTCGGAGGAACGCCATAGCCGTAGGCGTCCGTGGTCTCGCTCTCCGGCAGGCTGACTTGGCCGGGCATGGCGCCGCTTTCGCTACTGCTGGGCGTTTCCGGCGGAAGCTCGGTAGGCGGCGTCCCTTCGACGTCCGGCGTTGCGTCGGTCACGGGCGGATCTTCCATGGTGTGCTCCTTGCTTGGGTTTGGAAAAGGGTGTGCCCCGACCACCGGGCCCCCGGGGCTGGCGGGTTATGGCGATGTCTCTTCAGGGATCCCTGACACCGCGCGGTAGACGCGCTCGGCGATGCTTGCCCGCGGGGCGCGCACGACGCTGATCGCGTCTTCGCCCTCTCGCCACAAGCAGCGCGCGTCGCTTTCGTCCTCCCAGCAGATCAGGTTCTCGGTCATATGGCTGTTGACCGGGGCGTGATAGTAGAACAGATAGGGTTCCATGCCACCGAAGCGGGTGGACAGGTAGACCCAGTAGAGGTTGAGGAACTCGTCGGCGTCCTCCGGGCTGTCCCAGACCGTGCGCAAGAGCAGCACGGTCTCGTCGGCGCGATCGTCGTGGAACACGACATAACGATCGCCGCCCCAGCCTTCGGCGGCCACGGCGGCCAGGGTGGGGGTGATGGCGGTGGCGATGTGCTCGCGCAGGGCGAACTCGCCGACAACGTCCTCATCGACCCAGCGCCAGCGGCTGCCGAGGGTTTCGGTCAACGCGACCATCGACACCGTGCGCGGGTGGTCGCCGTCGCGGTAGCGGTCGGGGTGCAGGATGTGTTCGCTGGAGAGCGGCGGATCGGCGTAGGCCTCGTCGACCGCGTCCCATCCGCCTTCGTCGTACAGGTCGCGGACGAAGGCCTCGCCCTCGTTGTAGGGGAAGAACATGCTGTCCATGATGAAGGAGGGGGCCCCGGTGAGCAGATCCCAGTCGAAGTCCATCGCTTGGCCAATCGCCGAGGCGACGATCCACAGACGCTCGTGCGGCGCGGTCTCGCCATCCGTATACTGGCCGTCGAGCAAGCTGGCGTCGCCCTCGGCCAGCGCGCGGAAGGCGAGCCGGGCCTCCGAGTCCAGCTCCGCGCCTTCGCCCTCGTCCGACAGGCGATCCAGGCCGAAGTGCTGATCCTGCAGCACGTGGGTCAGCTCGTGCGCCAGGGTGGTGCGCTGCATCGGGTCGACCCGACCGGCATCGGAGATCACGTACAGGCTCTTGTCGTCGCTGTCGTAGTAGCCGGCGATGGCACTGGAGTGCAGGTCCTGCATCAAGGTGTAGAGGTCCACGCTGTCACGATCCAGGAAGTCCAGCGCCGCCAGCTCGATCTCGTCGTCCTCCGCTTCCTCGAGCGACCAATCCTCCTCCGTCTCCACCTCCACCTTGCGGCGCAGCTCGTCGGACGTCATCAGGGCGAAGGAGATCGGCCGGGTGTAGTCCAGGCCGCGCAACGCTTCGACCTGATCGTCGGTCCAGCCCAGCACGGCCGACGGGTCGGTCGGGGCGATGGGGAAGGCGTAGAGGTAGGCGCTCACGCCCGCGACGGCCAGCCCGCCGGTGGCGAGCGCGAGCAGCCCGATTACCACACCGCAGGCGACGACCGCCAGCATCAGCGGGTCGTGGCGGCGGGGGCGGTGGTCGGTGGATGGGGGCATTTCGGGTATCTTATCGCGTTCGCCGCGGCTAGGCAAGGCGGCGACGCACCGTCTATAATCCGGAGCTTCCCAGTGCCGGCGCATGACCAGGAAGATGAGACCATGACCATGACACCCGAGCTTGCCACCGCCGATCCCGCGGCCCTGCCCAAGCAGTACGATCCCGCGTCGATCGAGGGACCGATCTACCGCCGCTGGCTGGCCGCCGGCGCCTTCCGGGCGATCCCGGACGCCGCACGGGAGCCCTACGTGATCATGATGCCGCTGCCCAACGTCACCGGCGCGCTGCACATGGGCCATGCGATGGACAACGTGATGCAGGACCTGCTCATCCGCTGGCATCGGATGCGGGGCGACCGCGCGCTGTGGATGCCGGGCACGGATCACGCCGGCATCGCCACGCAGGCGGTGGTCGAGAAGCGCCTGCTCGAGCTCGAAGAGCTGACGCGGCACGACCTGGGGCGCGAGGGGCTGGTGGCGCGGATCTGGGAGTGGAAGGACCAGTACCAGAAGCGCATCGTCGACCAGCAGCAGGCGATGGGCTGCTCCTGCGACTGGGAGCGCGGGCGCTTCACGATGGACGCGGTCTGCTCGCGCGCGGTGCGGTGGACCTTCTTCAACCTGTTCCGCGACGGCCTGATCTATCGCGGTACGCGGCTGGTCAACTGGGATTGCTACCTGCAAACCGCGGTGTCGGACGACGAGATTGTCCACGAGACGATCGACGGCTTCTTCTGGCACCTGCGCTATCCCGTGATCGACCCCCAGCCCGGCGAGCCGACCCACATCACGGTGGCGACGACGCGGCCCGAGACGATGCTCGGCGACACGGCGGTGGCCTGCCACCCCGACCCGGCTGGGGTGCTGGACGCGCAGATCGCCGAGGCGCGGGCGCGGCTGGCGGCGGCGCCGGCGCGGGACCGCGGGGCGATCGAGGCAACGCTGGCGGAGCTGGAGGCGCGGCGCGAGACGCACTTGCCGCGACTGCTGCAATTCGTCGAGATGGCCAAGGCGGGGCGGCGGGTGATGCTACCCCTGGTCGACCGGCCGATCCCGATCATCCTGGATACCTGGGCCAAGCCGGCGCTGGGCAGCGGCTGCGTCAAGATCACGCCGGGCCACGACCCCAACGACTACCAGGTTTGGCAGCGGCACAAGGGCGAGATCGACATCATCAACATCCTCAATCCCGACGGCACGCTCAACGCCAACGCCGGCCGCTTCGCCGGGCTGGACCGCTTCGAGGCGCGCGAGCAGGTGGAGGTGCACCTGCGGGCGCGCGGGCTGCTGGAGCACAAGGAAGCGCGGCAGATCGAGATCGGGCATTCGGATCGCTCGAAGACGCCGATCGAGCCGTATTTCTCGCTGCAATGGTTCGTCCAGATGGGCGACGTGCCGGATGGGATTATCTGCGGGCGGGGGACGCCGAACGAGTTCACGGCGCCGGGCCTGGCGCAGGCGGCGATCGACGCCGCGAGCGGCGACTGGCGCTCGCCGACCGGGCGAAGCGTCGCCTTCCATCCCGACGCCGAGCGCTACGCCAGCACCTATCTGAACTGGCTGGGCGAGAAGCGCGATTGGTGCATCAGCCGCCAGCTCTGGTGGGGCCACCGCATCCCGATCTGGGCCGGTCGCTTCGCCGGGGCGGAGCTGGACCACGTGCTGGCCCTGCTGCGCCCGCTCCACAGCCGCGGCGACGTCCACGCCCGCGTCAACCGCCGCGACGGCACGAGCATCGCGCTGACCGATGGGGCGACGAGCGCGGACGTCGTGGCCTTCGCGGGCGACTCCGACGGCGCCGAGATCCTGATCTGCCTGCGCGACGCGGTCGCCGAGGCGGATCTGGGCGAGGCCCTGGAGGGCGCGGGTGTGGCGCGCGATCCCGACGTGCTGGACACCTGGTTCTCCAGTGGCATCTGGCCCCACAGCACGCTGGGCTGGCCGGACCCGACGACCGCGCCGATCGATCACGGCCAGCTCCCGCTCGGGCCGGAGGACGGGCGGCCGGACGCGCTTGCCTACTTCTACCCCGGCTCCTGCCTGGTCA
This sequence comes from uncultured Anaerolineales bacterium, assembly GCA_964498575.1. Lineage (GTDB taxonomy): Bacteria > Chloroflexota > Anaerolineae > Epilineales > Epilineaceae > CAZCJG01. The sequence goes on from CAZCJG010000027.1 coordinate 20,192, forward strand.
CCGGGCGCGACATCATCACGCTGTGGGTGGTTCGCATGGTGCTGATGGGCCTCTACAACCTGGGCGACGTGCCTTTCACCGACGTGTTCATCCACGCCAACATTCTGGACGGCAAGGGCGAGCGGATGAGCAAGTCCAAGGGCAACGGCATCGACCCGGTCGACATCATCGAGCGCTACGGCGCCGACGCGATGCGCTACGTGCTGTGCGAGATGCAGACCGGCACCCAGGACGTCCGCCTGCCGGTCCAGGCGATCTCGCCCTACTCCGGCGAGCCGATCGACCTGGCCGAAGCAAAGCACGGGCGCAGCATCTTCACTTACCTGGACCCCAAGAGCGGCCGCGAGTTCGACGTGCTGGGCACGATGCCGGACGTGCCCTCCGCCAAGCTGATCAGCGACCGCTTCCTCGCCGGCCGCAACTTCTGCAACAAGCTGTGGAACGCGCTGCGGTTTGCGCTGATGCACTTGGAAGGCGGCACGGGAGCGCCAGGCGACGCTGCCGACCACGGCGCAGAAGGCGAGCACGAGCATGGCGGGTTGGTAAGCCGCCTCCACGGGCTAGCAGGCCACAGTCACCGACCGTCGGACCATGATCACCACCCGGCGACCGAGGATGCGTTCAAGCCGCTGCACATCACCGACCTGGCGCCGGAAGATACGTGGATCCTGTCGCGGCTGGCGGGGACGGTCGCCGAGGTCGATCGGCAGCTCGGGGCTTACAATCCGGCGGCGGCGATCGGCGCGGCGCGGGATTTCTTCTGGTCGGACTTGTGCGATTGGTACCTCGAGCTGATCAAGCCGCGGCTGTCGGCCGAAGCCGGCTCGGGCGCGCGACCGACCGCATCGAGCGCGCATCCGGCCGGCCCGAGTGCACATCAGACCGGATCGGGCGTGCATCCGACGGATCGGCACACCGCGCGGCAGGTGCTGGCGGCGGTGCTGGATCAGGCGCTGCGGCTGTTGCATCCGTTTGTCCCCTTCATCACCGAGGCGCTGTGGGAGCGGCTGTGCGAGCGGGCGCCGGAGCGGGGGATCGGCAAGCACCTGTCGACCTCCGAGCATCTGATCCTGGCGGAGTGGCCGGACCTGGGCTCGGCCTGGCACGACGACGATCTCGAAGCGCGCTTCGCCTTCGCGCAGGAGGCGGTGCGGGCGGTGCGGGACTTGCGCAACCAGTACAATGTGGCGCCGAGCCGCAAGCTGGCGGTGACCATCCGCGCGACGGGCGCGAGCGCCGCGGCGCTGGCATCGCTGGAGCACGTTCTGCTGCACGGCGCCGGCCTGGCTTCGCTGGCGATCGATCCCGAGGCGGCGCGGGCGCCGGACGCGGCGAGCGCGGCGGTGCGCGACGTCGAGATCTTCGTCGCCGGCGTGGTCGACCTCGCGAAGGAACGCGAGCGCCTGGCCAAGCAGCAGGTCGAGCTGGCCGGGCGGATCGACGGCATCCGGAAGCGCCTCGCGAACGAAGCCTTCGTCACCCGCGCCAAGCCGGAGGTGGTGGAACGCGAACGCGCCGCGCTGACGGAGCTGGAGGCGCAGGCGGAGCATGTGGCGAGGAGTTTGGCGGGGGTTGGAGGCGAGGTCTCGTAGCCGAGGCACCTTGGGCTGTGCGGGTGGGTTGGAGTGGGGTCGGTTAAGTCTTGACATTGCTGGTAACATCGTGGATACTGTGCAATATCGAGCCTGTTTCAGTGCGGTCAAGCGGGAGATGGTGGGTCTGTGCTCGTGGGGTGACTCGCCGGACGCCGATGAGGTGACCGGTATAAGGCGGGGTCGTGGTGTCGGTGAAATCGTCTCTATGCTAGTGCTCGTGGACGTGATTGGTGTACGATGTTTCGGTACACCTGGGCAGACTGACGTCCGAGATTGGCAGAGAAGGCGATCGAGCGTCCCGAAAACGGCCGTTTGAAGGACAGCCTGTGTGCCAGATTGCCTACCGACCAAAAGATCTCGGCTGCCACGCGAATCCTTTGTTGCCGTATTGTCGCTGTCGCCCGGCCCGGCTGCAGCTGAACAGAAGGAGCGCGCCGTGAGCGATACTCTCTTCAAGCAAGTCAATTACACTCTCGGAGCGCTGGTTCAGTTCATCGACATCGGCCAGATCGGCCTGCCCGACATCCAGCGCCCATTCGTTTGGAAGAATGCCAAGGTCCGCGACCTCTTTGACTCAATGTATCGCGGATACCCCGTCGGCTATCTTCTCTTCTGGCAGAACGCGTTCACCGTGGATC
>CAZCJG010000028.1:0-21818 GCA_964498575.1 uncultured Anaerolineales bacterium
CGCGCCGGCTCGAAGATGCCGAACAGCTTGAGGACGACCGTCGCCACACCGCGGAAGTGGCCCGGCCGGTGCGCGCCCTCCAGCGGCACGGCCACCGGGCCGGGCTCGACCCAGGTCTGAAAGCCCGGCGGGTAGACCTCGTCCGGCGCGGGTGTCAGGACGAGATCGCAGCCGGCCGCTTCCAGCAGCGCCAAGTCGCGCGGGATGTCGCGCGGGTAGGCGGCCAGGTCGTCGGGCGCGTTGAACTGCGCCGGGTTGACGAAGATGCTCGCCGCCGCCCGGTCGTTCTCCGCCAGCGCGCGGCGGACGAGCGAGAGGTGCCCGTCGTGCAGGTAGCCCATCGTCGGGACCAGGCCGAGGCCGATCCGCCCGCCCGCCCGGCGCTCCTGCTCCGCGCGCCAGGCGCGGACCTCGGCGATCGTGCTCGCGACGTGCATCGGTCACACGCTCCCGGCGGGTTGCAGTTCGCTCGGACGAGGTCGCGCGGATGGAGTACGGACCTCCCCCGCCTCGCGCTCGCGGGCCTCCCCCGCCTCGCGCTCGCGGACCGCCTGCCACAGCGCGGTGTTGACCGGCACGGGGACGCCCAGCCGCCGGGCCTCGCGCACGACCGCGCCGTTGATCGCCTCGATCTCGGTCGGGGCACCGCGCTGGAGGTCCTGGAGCATCGACGCCCGGTTGCCGGCGGTCCGGCGCGCGACGTCCAGCGCCAGCGCGGCGGGATCTTCGCCCAGGTCGATCCCGCGCGCCGCCGCCACCGCGCCGACCTCGCGCGCCGCGGCTTCGAGCGTCGCGCGCGGCTCGGGCGCCTCCAGCAGCCGCCCGTTGGGGACGCTGAGCAGCGCCGCCAGCGGATTGATCGCGCAGTTGACCGCCAGCTTGCGCCACAGCAGGCGGTCGATGTCGTCCGAGATGCCGACCTCCATTCCCGCCGCGCGCCACAGCGCCGCCACCTGCCGGACCATCGGGCGTGTGGCCGGCATCGAGCCGATCACGGTCAAGCCGGGGCCGCCGGCCCGCACCCGCGCCGACCCCAGCCCGGTCGCGCCCATCGCCGTCACGCCGGCAACCACCCGCTCGGCGAGAGGTCCCACGAGCGCCCCCGCGGCCACCGCCAGCACCTCGCGGTTGCCGATCCCGTTTTGTAGCGTCAAGACGATCCCCTCCGATGCCACCGCCCGCGCGGCGATCGGCGCGACCGCTGCGGTCTGATGGCTCTTCACCAGGACCAGCACAAGGTCGAAGGCCGCGTCGCGCCCCAAGGCGTCGCGCGGCATCGCCCGAACGGGCGCGTTCCACACCCCGGCGTCCTCGTCCACCGTAACACCTTCTCGCGCGATCTCCTCGATCGCCGCCGCCCAGGTCCCGGCCAGCGTCACGCCGGCCCGGCCGGTTCTGGACAGCCGCGCGCCGACCAGCTTGGCCATCGCGCCGGTGCCGAGGATCAGGACGCGCAGGGATCGGTCGCTCATCGCCCCGTCCCGTTCACCCCGCGATCCCGCTCCGCCATCCGCTGCTCGAACGCCGCGAGCTCCGCCTCCGGCATGGGGTAGGTGTGGGCAGCCTGCGGGAAGCTGCCGTCGGTGACCTCGGCGATGTAGTCCCGGAGCGCCGCATCGATCTGGCCGCGCAGCTCGGCGAAGCGCTTGACGAACTTCGGCTTGAAGTCGTCGAACAGGCCGAGCAGGTCATGCGTCACCAGCACCTGGCCGCCGGTCCCGGCGCCGGCGCCGATGCCGATGGTGGGGATGCGCACGCGATCGGTGATCGCGGCCGCGACCGGCGTGGGGACGCTCTCGAGCACGATCGAAAAGCAGCCCGCGTCCTCCAGCGCCAGCGCGTCGTCGACCAGGGCCACGGCGGCGGCGGCGGTGCGGCCCTGGACGCGGTAGCCGCCGAGGACGTTGACGCTCTGCGGCGTCAGGCCGATGTGGCCCTGCACGGGGATGCCGGCGCGCACGATGGCGCGGATGGTCGCGGCGAAGGGCCGCCCGCCTTCGAGCTTGACCGCGTCCATCCCGGCCTCCTGCACGAAGCGGCCGGCATTGCGCACGGCCTCGGCCTCGCTGACCTGGTAGCTCATGAAGGGCATGTCGCCGATCAGGAGGGCGTGGTGCGCGCCGCGGTGGACGGCGCGGGCGTGGTGCAGCATCTCGTCCATCGTCACCGCCAGAGTGTTGGGGTGGCCGAGGACGACCATCGCCAGCGAGTCGCCGACCAGGATCGCGTCGACGCCGGCGGCATCGACCATGCGGGCGGTCGGATAGTCGTAGGCGGTAAGCATGGTGATCCGCTCGCCGCGGCCGCGCTTGGCCTGCAAGGTCAGAACGGTGGTCTTGGCGCGGATCGCGATGCTCGGCTCGGTTGAAACGGGTAGCGTGCTCATGGCTGCGCTCCTTTGCGATTAAGCGTGGCATGACTTCGCGGGTCGGGCGCGCCGCCGGCGCCGGACGTCGGGCCTTGGAGCGAGCGCTGAAGTCGGCCGAGCGATTCCGGCTACAGCAAAAACGCCGCCCACCTGGGGACGGCGCATCCGGACGGGCCGGCGAAACCGCCAGCCCCTGACGTGACGTGAGAAGGCTCACCCGAATGCCGTCCCGGCCCTGCTTGGGTCCAAGCGACGGGGCGCGTACCTGCACCTCGCGAACTATGCGGTTGGCTTGGCGAACGCTCACCGCCGCGGGGCGGTCGGTGGCGGGGGAGATTATATCACAGGTGCCAGGTCGCGCACCTGATACAGGCCCTCGTCCGCGAAGCCGTGGCGGCGGTAGTAGGCGCGCGTCCCCACCGCGGAGATCACCGCCAGGCGCGCGGTGCCACGTCCGGCGGTGATGGCGGCCGCGCGCTCGATCAGCCGCCCGCCGAGCCCGGCGTGTTGCGCCCGGCCACCCGCGTCCCGGCCGATCTCCACCGCCTGGCCGTAGACGTGCAGCTCGCGGATGATCGCGGCGCCGGCAAGCGCGCCGAAAAGGCTGTCTTCTCCCCCCTGCTCGGCCGCATCGTCTGGACTTTCCGGCCCCGGCAGGCACAAGCGCAGGAACGCGGCGATCGCCCGCTCCTCGTCCGGCGTGACGAACTGCACGAAGCCCTCGTCCCCCACGCTCGTCCGATACCAGACCTCGTCCAGTACCAGCGCGTCCGGCGCCACCCGCCGCCGGCGGATCTCGCGGGCGCGGATGTCGCGGCCGGCCCGGCCGCGCGCGGCGAGGGCGCGCTCGACCTCCTGGCGCAGGTTGGTCGGCAGCTCGCCCGCGGCGAGCTCGGGGGCGGGGATGTCGCGCACGACGCGGCTCAGCCGGCAGTACTCGGGCGTGGCCGCGAGGCAGTCCGCCAGGAGCTCGACCAGCTCGGCGCGGGCGTAGGGTCGCCAGCTCCCATCCCGATAATGCCGCATCAGGTCCGCGCTCGGGACCAGGGCGCAAGGGTAGAGCTTGAGCTCGTCCGGGCGGAAGTCGGGGTCGTCGAAGAGCCGCCGGTAGTCCGCGAGGTCGGCGTCGGGCGTCGAGCCGTAGAGGCCCGGCATCCAATGCGCCTGGATCTTGAAGCCGGCCCGGCGCAGCAGCCGGAACGCCCGCCGGGTCGCCGCCACGTCATGCCCGCGCCGGTTGGCGGCCAGCACCGCGTCGTCCAGGCTCTGCACGCCGAGCTGCACCTTGGTCGCGCCCAGCCTGCGGATGCGGCGCACTTCGTCGGGCGTCACGTGGTCCGGCCGCGTCTCGACCGACAGGCCGACCGAACGGCAGGCGGCGCTCTCGTTGGCGCGCTGCGCGGCTTCCAGCTCCCCCCAGGTCGCGACCTCGTCGAGCGGCCCGCGGGCACGCGTGCCCGCCGCGACGGCCGCCGCGCTGTCGCGGGCACGGCGCCATTCGGCGGCGTAGGTGTCCTGGACCACCGCGTTGTACGGACGAGTCGGAGTCACCGTGTCGCGGGCGGTCCCGGACCTCGGCGCGACCGCCGCCTCGCCCAGCGCGGCCAGCACCTCGCCCCGGCGATCGATGCCCGCCCCGAAGTCGCCCAGCGCCTCGAAGACGCGGCTGACGAACCAGATCTGGTACGGCTCCGGGTAGAACGACCAGGTGCCACCCAGGACGATCAGCTCGACCTTGTCGGTCGGGTGGCCGATGGCGGCAAGGGCTTCCAGGCGCAGCCAAGTCTGGAGGTAGGGGTCGAAGCGGCTCTGCTCCGCCCGCTGCGCGCCCGGCTCGCTGGCCAGGTAGCTCTTGGGCATGCGCACGTCGCTCGGGCAGAAGATGCAGGTGCCGGGGCAGGGGAAGGGCTTGGCCAGCACGGTCACCGGCGTCACGCCCGAGCTGGTCCGGATCGGCTTGAGGCGGATGCGTTCGAGCAGCGTCGGGTCGAAGGGCGGGATGCCGTCCCGGCCCGCCAGGTCCCGATAGGCGCCGACCAGCGCGTCGCGCGGGAACAGGCCGCGCCCGTCCAGCGGATGGTCCTTGAGGATGCGCTCCAGCCGCGCCGGGCTGAGCTCCGGCTCGGCCGCCACCGCGCGCAGGATCGCCACGAGCGGCTGGCGGTGTCGCGCGAGGTCGATGCGGGAGGCGCCGCGGCGGGGGTGGGGCATGGCGGCCAATGATAGCGGCCCCGGCGCTCGCGGGACGACGATGAAAGAGGGGCGACGCGCGCGTTGCCCTGTCGCGCTGCGTCGCCCCTGGCGCAGGCCAAGAAAAGCGATAGGAAAGGGGGAGGACTCGCCCGCCCTGCCCGGCGGTGGTCGTGGGGAGGAGCTTCGCGACCACCGCCGGGTCAAGGCGGGCATCATGCCGGACCGGCGCATCGTAAGTCGGGCATGACTCGGCCAACCTGGGGAACCCGGCGCACATTCCCTGCTGACCGCTAACTGCCGTGCAGCTTGGTTCAATAAAACCCGCGACGCGCCGATTCTGGACAGGCGACAGAAAATTTTAAGGAAAGTCGCCCCAGGACAGGCCGGATGGCAGAGGTGGCAAGGATCAGATCGGGCTTGCTGGCGTGCCGCGCGGCAGCTTCGCGCCCTTCGCGCCTTCGCGTGACGCATTCAGGCGATCATGCCGGGCCTTTGACCAGACCACACGGTGCGCACCGCCGGGCTGGCGATTTCGGGACCCGCTGGCTATCATGGCCCCCGTCGTCAACCGTAGCTCCCGCGAAGCCCGAAGCTCCCGTGCAGTCCGAGATAGAACATCAAACATGGTGCCGCCCGCGATCGTGCTCGCCCCACGCTGGAAGAAGGTCCTGCGCGACCTGGCGGCCAACCGGACGCGGACGGCTCTGGTCGTGCTCTCGATCGCGGTGGGCGTCTTCGCCTTCGGGACGATCCTGGCCGGCCCGACCGTGCTCGGCCGCCTGCTGAACGACAGCTTCCTCGCGACCAACCCGGCCAGCGCGATCCTGACCACCGAGCCCTTCGACGACGACTTGGTGGCGGCGGCCGAGCGCGTGCCGGGCGTGGCGGCCGCCCGCGGCCTGCGCGCGGTGCCGGCGCGCATCCAGGTGGGACCGGCGGACTGGCAGGACGCAGTCCTGCACGTGCTGCCCGACGACGGCGTGACGGCGGTCAACATCGTCCGGCCCTGGCAGGGCGCCTGGCCGCCGCCCGACCGGGCCGTGCTGATCGAGCGCGCCTCGCTGGCCAAGACGCGCGCCCAGGTCGGCGACACGATCCGCGTCGCCCTGCCGGGCCACAAGGCGCGCGATCTGCCGATCGCCGGCCTGACGCACGACCTCGGCCTGCCGCCGGCGGCCATCGCGGGCCAGGCCTTCGGCTACCTCGACTTCGACACCCTGGTCTGGCTGGGCGGCGCGCGCGACTACAACCAGCTCGCCTTCACCGTCAGCGAGGGCCGCACCGACCCGGCGCATATCCGCGAGGTCACCGCGCGGGTCGAGCGGCTGGTCAGCCGCGGCGGGCGGCGGGTGCTGGCAACCGAGGTGCCCGAGCCGCCGCAGCAGCACCCGGTGCAGGCCTTCCTGCCGACGATCACCGCCATCCTGAGCCTGATCGGCTCGCTGGCGCTCCTCATCAGCGCCTTCCTGATCATCAACACCATCGCCGCCATCCTCACCCAGCAGACCCGGCAGATCGGCGTGATGATGGCGATCGGCGCCAGCAGCGGCCAGATCGCCGGCCTCTACTTCGTCTTCGCCGCCGCCTTCGGCGTCCTCGCCCTGGCGCTGGCGGTCCCCTTGAGCTTCCTCGGCGCGCGCGGGCTGACCGGCTTCATGGCCGGCCAGCTCAACGTCGATCTCACCGGCTACCACATGCCTACCGCCGTGCTCGCGCTCGAGGCCGCCGCCGCCCTGCTCGTGCCGCTCGTCGCCGCGGCCGTCCCGATCCACGCCGCCAGCCGCCGCCCGATCCGCGAGTCGCTCGCCGGCGCGCTCGACCATCCCATGGCGCACACGCCGGTCGACCGGCTGATCAGCCATATCCCGCGCCTGGACCGCCCCACGCGCCTGGCGCTGCGCAACACCTTCCGGCACCGCGGGCGGCTGCTGCGGACCCTGGTCGCGCTGGCGCTGGGCGGCGCGGTCTTCGTCTCGGCGGTCACCTTGCGCGCCTCGCTGCTGGCCACGCTGGACGAGAGCATCGCCTCGCAGCGCTACGACGTCGAGGTCCAGCTCGGCCGGCTCTACCCGACGGCGCGGGTCACGCAATCGATCCGGGCCGTGCCCGGCGTGACGGCCGTCGAGAGCCTGCTGCGCGGCACCGCCTTCCCCGTGCGCGCGGATGGCACGACGGGCGAGGCGATGAACGTGCGCGCCATGCCGGCCGGCACGGTGATGTTCGCCCCCAAGATGTCCGCCGGCCGCTGGCTCCTGCCCGGCGACGAGCGGGCGGTCGTGCTGAGCACCAACATCCTGCTCAAAGAGCCCGGCGTGCGCGTGGGCGACGAGCTCACGCTCAAGATCGGCAACGAGGAAAGCCGATGGCGCCTGGTCGGGCTGGTCGAGGAGCTGATGCCGCTGACCTATCCCGCGCTGGCCTACGTGACGCAGGACGCCTACACCCAGGTCGCCGGCGGCGCGGGCCGCACCGACACGCTGCGCGTGACCACCGCCGGCCACGATCCCGCCAGCCACGCGGCCGCCGTCGCGGCCCTGGAGCGGCAGGTCGAGGCGGGCGGCTTCGACGTGCGCCTGATCCGCAGCCGCTCGCAGGACCGCGCGATCCTGGCCGAGCGCTTCAACTTGATCGCCACGATCCTGTCGATCCTGTCGCTGCTCATCGCCATCGTCGGCGGCCTGGGCCTGGTGGGGACGATGAGCATCAACGTGCTCGAGCGAACGCGCGAGATCGGCATCATGCGCGCCATCGGGGCGCGGGACCGGGACCTGCGCCGGATCATCCTCGCCGAGAGCCTGGTCATCGCCGGCCTGGCCTGGCTGCTCAGCAGCCTGCTCTCGCTGCCGCTGAGCTACGCGATGGCCTACGGGATCGGCCGGGGGCTGCTCAACTCGCCCCTGACCTGGACCTACGCCACCCCGGCCGCCGCGCTCTGGCTGGTCATCGTCCTCCTCGTCGCCGCCGGCGCCAGCCTCCTCCCCACTCGCGCCGCCACCCGCATGAGCGTGCGCGAGACGCTGGCGTACGAGTAGTCGCGCAGACGCCCGACCGTGGTTCGCCATGCGCCCGCGCAGGGAGCGGCGGGCTGGCACCTCAAGGGTTAAGCCCCTATCATCATCCGCGCGCATCAACCTTTCATCGCATTGAAGTCCGAGGTGGACCATGGCACTGCCCGCGACCCGGCCGACCTGCACGCCCGACGAGTACCTCGCCCTGGAGCGCCAGGCCGAGGTCAAGAGCGAGTACATCGACGGTACCATCGTCGCGATGAGCGGTGACCCCACGAATCGCGGCGATGACGCAAAGGGGATCCCGGAACCGGGAGGCGAGAACCATGCCTGAGAAGACCAAGCCGATCAGCGACGAGGCCGTCAAGGCGGCGACCGGCCGCGACTGGTCCGAGTGGATCGCCGTGCTGGACGGCGAAGGCTGCCGGACGATGGGCCACGCCCCGCTGGCCAGGCATCTGGCCGACCAGCACGGGGTGAGCGCTTGGTGGAGCCAGGGCATCGCGATCGAGTACGAGATCGCGCGCGGTACCCGAGAGCGCGGCCAGCGCAGCGACGGCTTCGGGGTGGACGTGCAGCGCACCGTTGCGGCGCCGGTCGAGCGCGCCTGGGCGGCGTGGACGGTGCCGGACGAGCTCGCGCGCTGGTTCACCACCGAGGCCGAGGTCGACCTGCGCGTCGGCGGCCGTTACCGCAACGCGGACGGCGACGCCGGCGCGTTCACCCGCATCGACCCGCACCAACGCCTCCGCTTCACCTGGGAGCAGCCGCGGCACCAGCCCGGCAGCGTGGTCGAGGTCGTGTTCACCGACCGCGGCGACGGCCGGACCACCGTCCGCCTGAGCCACACCCGTCTGGCCGGCGCGGAAGAGGTGGCGGACCTGCGCACGGGCTGGACATGGGCAATGGACTCGCTGAAGGCGTATTTGGAGACGGGGGTGGGGGTGCGGTATGCGGAGTGGTCGGCGAACAGAGTATAAGGCGGGCAGGAACCTGAAGGTGGACAGACGCTGGTCGAAGACGATCGATGACCGGCATTCGGTGACCGCCGTGCTCATCCCATTGCTCACGGGATTGCTGCTGGCCGGCGCAACCCTGCTGCCGGGCGGACCCAAGTCTACCTCGAACCGTCCACTCCTCGCCCAAACCGCTCCCCGCGCCGCGGTGATCAGCGAGATCGCGTGGGCGGGGATGCGCGATCAGGCCGGTGTCGACCGGTCGGGCGACGAGTGGATCGTGCTGGCGAATCCCGGCGCCGGCGACCTCGACCTCGACGGCTGGCGCCTGGAGGCCGTCGACGGCACGCCGAGCATCACGCTCACCGGCACGCTGCCCGCCGGCGGGGCCTACCTGCTGGAACGGACGGATGACGGCAGCGCGCCGCCGCTGGCGGACCAGCTCTACACCGGCGGGCTGGAGAACGCGGGCGAGGACCTGAGCCTGACGGATGCGGACGGCCAGGTCGTCGACGAAGCCGGCCGGGAGACCGGCTGGCTGGGCGGCGAGGCGGCGGCGCGCCGGACCATGCTGCGCCGCAACGCCGACCTGCCCGGCCACCAGCCCGCCGCCTGGGGCACGGGCGCGGTCGACGGCACGCCGCGCAACTCGGTGGCGGATCGCGATCGCGACGGCTTCCGCTACTCGCCGAACATCGATTGGGACGCGCCGAGCGGCGGCGGCGGCCCCATGCCGGGCCTGGAGGACTGCGACGATCGCGACCCCGAGATCCACCCCGGCGCGCCCGAGCGGCTGAACCTGCTGGACGACGACTGCGACGTCGAGGTCGACGAGGACTTCAGCTTGGGCCCGCTGCACTACGAGGTTCACTTCAGCGACCCCGACCGGCTGTGGGCGCCCGGCCCGAGCGACGAGGTAACCGGGATCGAGCAGGCGCTACTCGACTTCCTGTCCGGCGCGGAGCGGAGCATTGACGCGGCGCTCTACGAGCTGACCCGCCCGCGCCTGCGCGACGCCCTCGTCGCGGCCCATGCGCGCGGCATCCGCGTGCGCGTGGTGTCCGACGACGAGGGCGAAAAGAATCCAGGCGCGCTCTTCGGCGACCTGAGAGCCGCGGGCATCGTGGTGGTGCCCGATCCCTACTCCAGCTACCTGCAGCACAACAAGTTCGTGGTGGCCGACGGCCGGCGGGTGTGGACCGGCTCGGCCAACTGGACCGGCACCGGCATGAGCTACAACCAGGAAAACGTCCTGGTGCTGGACGCGCCGCACATCGCCCTGGCCTACACGCGCGAGTTCGAGGAAATGTTCACCGAGCGGCGCTTCTCCACGCACAAGCGGGACGACACGCCGCATGTCTTCCGCTACGACGACGCCGAGGTCGAGGTCCGCTTCTCGCCCAGCGATGACATCGAGACGGTGGTCGCGGCGGCGCTGGACAACGCGCGGGACGAGCTGGCCTTCGCGATGTTCTACTGGACCAGTGACATCCTGACCGAGATCGTCCTGAACAAGGCCGCCGGCCCGCCCGATCGGCCGCGCATCGGGTTCCACGGCGTTTGGGACGCGGTGGGGGAGAAGAACCGGGCCAGCGACGACAAGCGGCTGTGCGACGCGGGGCTGCCGCTCAAGGTCGAGGTGTTCGGCGGCAAGGTGCACGACAAGATGGCGGTGCTGGATGCCAATGGCGCCGCGCCGGTGGTGATCACCGGCAGCTATAACTGGACCGCCGCCGCGGATGAAAAGAACGACGAGAACCTGCTGATCATCCGCGGCCACCGCCGCCTGGCCGCCGCCTATCGCGCCGAGATCGACCGCTTGTGGGAGGCGCTGCCGGACCAGGCCGTCTGCGCCTCCCCGGGCGCCGAGAGCGGCCTGCCGGCCTGCGGCGACGGCCTCGACAACGACTACGACGAAGCGATCGACGGCGCCGACCCGAGCTGCCGCGAATCGACCGCGGCCGCCTGCCTGGATGGGGTGGACAACGACGGGGACGGCTTGATCGACCACGCCGACCTCGATTGCTTCCGTGCCCCGATGCAAACCCCGACCCCCGCGCCAGGATCAACCGCCACGGCGACGACCATCGCGACGCCGGCAGCCGGCGCGACGTCCACGCCTTCCGCGACATCGCCGCACGGCGTTTCGGGCACCTTCACCGCGTTCCTGCCCATCGCCTCGGGCCATCCCTAGTTCATGTCCTGGCGACATCGTGGGGAGCTGGTCGGGGTGCAGGACTTGGCACCGGGCTTTCATACACTAGACTTACCCCCAGGGCTGGAAGCCCGGCGATACCATGTGCCACTGGTAGCCGAGGAAGAACGGCCCCCAGGCGAGCAGGATCAGCACCACCGCCAGGCCGATCCACACCGGCCAGCGATCCAGCACCGGCCAGCCCTCGTCGGGCCCGTGCAGCATCTCGGTGACCACCGGCCACTCGACCACCGTGCCCTTCGCGCCCCGGAGGAGGGTCCAGGCGATCACGATGAAGAAGAGCAGCCCGGAGATGAACATCAGGGTCCCGCCGAAGGCCGTCATCATGCCGCCGATTTGCCAGGTCTGGATGTCCTGGCCGTAGGTCATCTGCGACACGTTCAGCCGCCGCGGCATGCTCTCCAGCCCGGCCGCCATCTGGCCGCGCGAGAAGATCAGGACACCGATCAGCCACAGCCAGCTCTGCGCGAGGGCGAGCTTGCGGCCCATCAGCGCCCGGCCGGTCAGGTACGGGATCAGCCAGTAGGAGATGCCGAGGAAGGACAGCGCGACCGCCGTGCCGACGGTCAGGTGGAAGTGGCCGGGGATCCAGGCGGTGTTGTGGACCACCAGGTTGACGTTGTAGCTGGCGTTGATCAGCCCGCTCATGCCGCCCAGGGTGAAGCCGAGCATCGCCAGGATCTGCGCGGTGACCGTCGGGTTGCCCCAGGGCAGCTTGCGAATCCAGCCGAACCAGCCGCGCCCGCCGGCGGCGCGCCCGCCGGTCTCCAGGGCGGCGATCACGCTGAAGGCGGTGAGCATGCTGGGGAAGAAGACCGCCATCGTCATCACCAGGTGGATCGTCTTGTAGCGTGTGTCGACGCCGGGATCGGTGAACTGGTGGTGCAGCCCGGTCGGCGTGGAGAGCAGGAGGAAGAGGATGAAGGCCAGCCGCGTCAGCGGGTCGCTGAGCAGCTTGCCGCCGACCTGGCGCGGGATCATGGTGTACCACGAGACGTAGGCCGGCAAGAGCCAGAAGTAGACGATCGGGTGGCCGGAGTACCAGAACAGCGAGCGCGCGAGCTGTGGGTCGATCTTCGGCAGCCAGCCGAGCGACCAGGGCAGGAGCAGCACCAGCACCTCGATCGCCACGCCCAGCGAGGCGATGAACCACATCACGTAGGTCGCGATCACCCCGAAGGCCTGCAGCGGCGTGCGCGCGCCCGGGTTGTCGCGCCGCCAGCCGCGATACATCACGACAACCGTGAGCAGCGTCGTCCACGTGCTGACCACGACCAGCACCAGGCCGAAATAGTAGATCGGGCTGGCCTGCAGCGGCGGGTACATCGTGAACAGCACGGTCGCCTTGTTGGCGACGACCTGCCAGCCGGCCAGCACGGTCCCGACGAAGATCAGCCAGAACGAGGCCGCGTTGAGCCAGGGGTTGGGCCGGCGATCCAGCGAGCGCGAGGCGACCAGGATCATAAAGCCGTTGGCGAAGGCGAAGGTGAAGACGATTGCCAGCAGCACGCCGTGCGCGGTCAGGCCCTGGTAGTAGTTCTTCTGGCCGGGGAAGAAGTGCCACAGCGAGCTATCCGCCGGCAGCACCCGGTCCAGCGCCTGCGCCAGCCCGGCGAAGATGCCCCACAGGAAGACCGCCAGGCCCAGGCCGACCTGGCCCAGGATGTAGCGGCGGTCGCGGTCGGGCAGGCTGGAGTCCAGGGTCGCCGCGCTCATGAGTCACCTCCCGTGTGGATCGCGCGCTCGGCGGGTGCCGCCGCGGCCTCGTCGCCGACGATGATCTTGACGTACATCGTCTGATGGCCCGAGCCGCAGTACTCGTGGCACATGCCGAGGTACTCGCCCGGCCGGTTGAAGGTATGGCTGACCCGCGAGACCTGGCCGGGGATGACCATCACGTTGATGTCGGTGTCCTGGACCTTGAAGCCGTGGATCACGTCCGGCGAGGCCAGGTTGAAGGCGACGGTCGCGCCGGTCGGGACGCGGATCGCCTCGTTGGCCTTGTCGAAGTAAGGCTCGAACTGCCACATGCCGGCGATCAGGTTGACCTCGAAGGCGCCGGGACCGACCTCGTGCGCACCGAGGTCGTCGAAGGGCGGCGTCGTGCGCAAGGCCGCCGGGTCGACGCTGCCGGCCGGGTGGGCGACGTGGATGCCGTGGCCGCGCGCGGCGTAGGCGATGGCCCCCATGAAGACCAGCAGCATCACGACCGTCAACCCGAGGAAGACTTTCTCGTAGACGTCGATTTTCATCGGTGGCCTCCCCTAGCCCTGCCAGAGCATCAGGTAGTACACGTACCCCCAGCCGGCGCAGATCACCAGGAGGTACAAGAGGGTCAGGACGACCGTCCCGCGCAGCGGGTAGCCGTCGTCGAGGGGCATGTCGCCGGCCGCTGGTGCCGACTTCGGGGCGTTGGCGTCGGATTGGGCCATGGTCTCCTCCTTGCGTCACATGCGATGGATGCCCGGTCACGCGCATCCCATCGCATTGTAATTCAGGAATCGCCCATGTTCCAGTCCGAGTTGGGTGGGAGATCGGGCCGGATCAGGAACCGCTCAGCCCCCTGCCCGCAGCTCGCGCAGCCGCTCGAACAGCGCGCGCTCCTCGTCGCCGAGGCCGGCGGGCAGACGGACGTCGATGACGGCGTAGAGGTCGCCGTGCTGCTTGGGGTCCTTGAGCTGCGGCATGCCCTTGCCGCGCAGGCGGATGCGCCGGCCGTTCTGGGTCTCCGGCGGGATCGTCAGCGACACCTCGCCCGCCAGGGTCGGCACGCGCGCCTCGCCGCCGAGCATGGCGGTGGTCAGGGGGACTTCCACATGCGTGATCAGGTCGTTGTCCCGGCGCTCGAAGCGCGGATCGGGCTCGACCTGGATCACGAGGTAGAGATCGCCCGTAGACCCGCCGCCCGGCCCGGGCGCGCCCTCGCCGCGCACACGCACGCGCGAGCCGGTGCGCACGCCGGGCGGGATCGCCACCTCGATCCGCCGGCCGTCCTTGCTGAACAGCCGCGAGGCACCGTGGTAGGCTTCGTAGAGTGAGATCGGCACGTTTTGCTCGATGTCCTGGCCCTGCGCCGTCACCGCCCGCGGTCCCGCGCCGCCCCCCACGCGCCCGCCCGGCGCGCGGCCACCCGCCACCCGCCCGAACAGCGCCTCGAAAAAGTCCGAGAAGCCCCCGCCGCCGCCACCGCCGAACAGCTCGCTGAAGTCCTCGGCGGTGTACACCCGCGCCTGGCCCGGCCCCACGCCCGGCCCCACGCCCGGCCCCCAGGCGCCCCAGTCGAAGCCGCCCCGGCCGCCGCCATCCTCATACTGCTTCCAGGCCTGGCCGAAGCGATCGTACTTGCCGCGCTTGTCGGGGTCGGAGAGCACCTCGTAGGCCTCGGTCACCTCTTTGAACTTGTTTTCCGCCATGGCATCGCCGGGATTGTGGTCGGGATGGTACTTGCGCGCCAGCCGGCGGTAGGCGCGCTTGATCGCCTTCTCGTCGGCATCGCGCGCCACGCCCAGGATCTGGTAGTAGTCCTTGTAGTCCACCCGTGGGTCCATAGCCTGCAATTGTAATCCGTTGCCGGGGATTGTCGAACGCGACCGGCGTCAGCGGCTTGAGCAACCAAAGCGGGCCGGGCCGCAGGCGCGGCGCGGGATCTCGATCCGTCGCGGCCAGGCGATCTCCCGGCCTATCGGACGGTCTTCCACACCGCCGGCAGGCAGACCCTGGCATGCTTGATGGCGAGCGGCTGCTCGGCCGCGCGGCCGGATGCGGAGGCGCGCACCCGGCCGCTGCCGGGCCGGCGGCCGGCGATGAAGGTCACCGCGTGGCCCTGCGCGTCGGTGTTTACCAGCCACTCACGCAGGACGCCGATGTCGGTATAAAACTCGACCGCCACGCCCGGCGTCGGGTTGCCCCATTCGTCGGTCAGCCGGGCATCGACGCGCACCTGGCCGCCGACGACGACCTCGGGCGGTGACAGCGCCAGCTCGATCTGCGCCACCTTGTCGGCGACAAAGGGGATGGCCAGCAATCGGCTGAGCGACCCGCTGGTCGCCCGCACGCTCGCGGTGCCGATGCGCAGGCCGGCGGTCAGCGTGGAGGTGGCGATGCCCGTCGGTCCGGTCCGCGCCACCGCCGGCGACACCCCCCCCATGCTGCTCTCGAAGCTCACGCGCTCATCCGGCACGCCGTTGCCGTAGGGATCCGAGACCGTCGCCGAGATCACCATGGACTCGTGGACGCGCAGGCTCGGCTTGGCGCCGACCAGGCGGAGCTCGGCCGGCTCCTCCGGCGTGATGCGGACATAGATCAGGCCGCCGCGGTTGGCGGTCGACACCACCGCGCGCACCGTGGCCACGCCGGCCTGCTCGCCGGCGGTCAGCAGCGTCTCGGCCCAGCCATCGCGGGTCGGCACCACCGGCTGGTCGACGGTCGTGCCGAGATCGGAGGTGAAGAACACCGACGTGGTGCCATTGGCGACCGGGTTGCCGTTGCGATCGGTTACCCGCGCGCCGACCATGCCGCTCCCCCCGCCCACCAGCAGGCGATCCGGGCCGCGCACGGTGACCGTGACCGCCGAGCTGGGCACGACCACGATCTCGGCTTGGGACTCGTTGTCGGCCGGGCTGCGCTCGGCCGCCTTGGCGCTGCCGGCGGTGGCGTGGTTGGTGACGGTGTTGTGCGGGCCCCAGCGCAGGCTGGTATCGACCCTGGCCGAGAGCGTGATGATCCCGGTCTGCCAGGGCCGGAGCTGATCGACGCGAAATGCATACGAGTTGCCGACGCGCCGGGTCTCGATCTCGGGGCCCGGGGGGCTGAACACCGGCGGCAGCAGGATCGGCGCGATCAGGTCCGGCGGGAGAGGCTCGGAGATGTCCACATCGTAGACCGAGCCGCTGCCGACGTTGTCGACTTGCAGCGTAAAGGTCACCCGCTCGCCCGGCACGACCGCGGTTCGCGGCTCGGCGAGCTTGGTCAAGCGCAGGTCCAGGGGCGTGAAGGCGACGCTCGCTTCGGCGCTCGCCGTGCCGCCGGCGGTACCGGCCGTCGCCTTGATCAGCGCGGTGCCGGCCACGCTGCCGGCGCGCAGGCGGGTGCGGGCGATCCCGCCGGAGGTCACGAGCCGGCCGCCCGGCTGCAGCGTGCCCAGGCCGGTCGTCACCTCCACCGGCGTCCCGTCGCCGACCAGGTGCCCGTAGATATCGCGCGCGGTGATCTCGATGTCGGTCGTGCTGGTGCTATTGGCTGCCAGGGAGGTCTGTCCCACGCCGAGGGTGGCCGCCGCCGGCGGGCCGGCGACCAAGGCGATCGCTTGTGTCGCCGCCGCGCTCCCGCTCTCGGCGCGCAGCGTGGCGATCCCGAGCTCCGTGCCGCTGGTGTACTGCGCCACGGCCTGCCCGTCGTGGGTCAACGCGCGCTCGGGCGCCAAAGCACCCTGGTCGGCGGTGAAGTGCACCTCCGTGTAGTCGGGCACCGGCCGGCCCCAGGCATCGCGGAGCTCGGCGGTCACCGCCGTGGTGGCGCCGACCGGCAGGCTGCTCGCGGCCGTGCTCAGCGTCATGCTCACCGGCGGGCCGGCGGTGAAGGGGAGGTCGACGCCGGTAGCCGGCCCGCCGTCCGCGCCGTGCGCCGCGACCGCCACCCGCGCCGCGCCGATCTCGGCATGGGACCGCAGGCGTGCCTCGGCCTTGCCCTTGCTGGTGGTCGCGCCACTGGCGAGGACGTCGACGTCGATCTCGCCGCTCCGGACCGTCAGCTCGACCGTGTGCAGGCCCGGGCCGAGGTCACGCGCCACCACGCGCTCGACCCAGGCCCGGAACGGGCCCAGCGTCGAGATCGGGTCGAGGTCTCGACCGTCGACCCGCAAGCCGAAGCCGCCGGCGCCGAGCGAAGTCTGGCCGTAGCGGATCAGCAGCGCCGGCGCGTCGAAGGTCCATGTCAACGTCGCGCCGGGTTGGCTCGAACGCAGGTAGGCGCCGCCGCTGGGCGGGCCGAACACCTCGCTGTCGGCGATCTCCCATCCGGGGCCGCGCGCCACCGGCCGGCCGCCGCCGTCGTCCTCGGCCTCGACCAGCACACCGGGGCGGGCCAGCACGCCGTTGTCCGCCGCGAAGCGGATCAGGGTGCCGTCGGCGACCGGCCAATCGCGCGCATCGCGAACGGTCGCCGTCAGCAGGCTCTCCGACTCGCCGTCCGCCACCAGGCGCGGCGGATTGGCCACCAGCGCCACGGCGCGCGGCGTGCCCAGCGCCGGCAGGTAGCTCACCGAGCCCAGATGGGCATCGTCCGGCCGGTGCCGCACCTTGGCCTCGATCTCCGGCGCATAGGCCGTGCCCCAGTCGTTGAAGGTGGCGACGACTTCACGCGTGCTGGCGAGGCCACCGCGCGCGTTGACCAGGCTCAGGGCCGCGCCGCTGTTCCCGGCCAGGCTGTTGCCCTGGTTGGGCGCGCCCCCCAGCTTGATCTCGCCGGGTGCCCCCGGCACGGTCGCCTCGCTCTCGACGATCCGCACGCCCTCCGCGTTGCCCGCGATCGTGGCGCGGTGCAACCAGACGTTGTCGAGGTCGACGAGCTGCACGCCCGGGCCGGCGCTATCCACGACGGTGACGTTTTCGATGTCGCAATCGCTGGCCACGAGCTCGGCATAGATCCCGGCCCCGACCGGCAGGGCCGCGCCGGCCGGTCGGCGCATGCCCTGGATGCTCCCGCCCTCGACATGGACGTCGGCGAGCAGGCCGCCGCTGCCGCGCAGCGCGATGGCTCCGAACGGCGCCCCTTCCGCCGCGCCGGCGGCCGCCGGGCCGAGGCCGGCCCCGCTGACCGAGTTTTGCTTGAGGTCGATCCGACTGAGCTCGCCGCCGCCGAGCGCCGCGATGTCGATGCCCTCGGCGCCGGCCCCGGTGATCGAGTTGTCGATCAGCTTCAGCCCGCTGGCGCGGCCGGCCAGGCCGTTGCTGCCGAGCTCGCGCACCTCGACACCTCGCCCGCCGGGCTGGCGCAAGGCGTTGCGGCAGACCTCGATGTCGTTTCCGTGCAGGCGCAAGCGGATGCCGGGACCGTTGGTCCGGCTGATCCGATTGTCGCGCAGCCGCGCGCCGGAGCCCCCGATCACCACGGCCCCGGCGGAGCCGCCGGCGACCACGTTGTGCTCGAACACCAGCCCCTCGCTCCAGTACGCGACCAGCGCCCCGCGCTCGGCCTGGGCCGGCCCGGCCTGATCGCCGAAGTCGAAGACGTTGTGGTCGATGCGCGCGCCCGCCAGCCTGGTGTCGCCCGTCGAGGCGGGCAAGCCGGCCGGCAGCGGCACCGGGTCCCCGGCCCGCCGCCCGACTACGCGCACGCCGGTCGCGGCCGAGACGAAGCGGAAGCCGGTGACGCGCAGCCCGGCCTGGTCCACCGTCCGCGCGTCGACCGTCAAGGCGGCGCCCGGCTGCCCGTCGGGCGCACCGCCCCAGATCGCCTCGCGGTCCGGGTGCGGCGTGTCGGGATCACCGATGCCCGGACCCTCGAAGATCAGCGCCTTGTCGACCACCACCACGTTCTCGTTGTAGGTCCCGGGCGCGACGCTCAAGGTGTCCCCACTGCCCGCGGCATCCGCCGCCGACTGGATCGACGGATAGCAGGGCTGCTGCCCATTGCAGCCGGCGTCGTCGTCGACAAAGCGGACGACCGTGCCCGGAGCGGGTTGCTCCGGCGCCGCGCTGACCTCGCAACCGACCTCGCTCTGCGCCTTGATCACCGGCGCCCCACGCGGTACGCTCGGACCGGTCAGCCTGTTGGCCGGCCCGGCGATCCCGCTGCCGCCGAGCAACACCAATCCAGCGCAGGCGGCCGCGCTGACTCGGCGCCGGCCGCCCCGTCGTGATTCCCCCCGCTTTATCAATCGATCCCCCCTGCTAGTCGCAGAACGTCACATCGATATCATCCAACAGCATCCACACCCGGCCACCGAGGCCATCGTTGACCACAGTACTATACAACCACAACGTCTGGTTGCGGTAACCCGTCACGTCGATCGTCAGCGTTCGCCGCTGCCAGGCCTCGATGTTGGCGCGCTCGCCGAAGACGTAGGCGATCGGCGAGCGTTGGCCCTGGAGGTTGTGGTCCGGGTCGATGTCGTAGACCAGCATGAGCTGGCGGTCCGGCCCGCCACCCGGCTGTGCCGCCTGATAGGTCCAGGCGCGCACCGTCATCGTGCGTGCGGCCGCCGGGACCGGCAGGGCCTGCCAGGTCGTCGAGTAGGAGAACACGTTGGGCTCGTCGGAAAGAAGCCCGAGCAGCAGGCTGCGCCGGCCGCTGTGCATCATCGCGGTCATGTACCGCGGCGGCCGCCCGCCGCGGTAGACCCAGGCCTCGTCGGTCTCGAAGCCCCCGTTGACCAGGCGCTCCTCGCAGACCGGCGGCAGCTCGGTCGGCCGCGGCGTCGCGGACGGAACCGGCGTCGGCGTCCGCGTCGGCAGCGGAGTATCGGTCGGCGCCGGCGTGTCGGAGGGCAGCGGGGTATCGGTCGGCGTCGGGGTCGCGGAGGGCAGCGGCGTCGCGCTCGGCAGCGGTGTGCTGGTGGGCGTCGGCGTCCGGGTCGGCGTGTCGGTCGGGACCGGCGTGTCGGTCGCGGTCGCGGTGTCGGTCGGTGCCGGCGTGTCGCTGGGGGTTGGGGTGACCGACGCGGTCGGTGTCGCCGTCGCCGTCGCGGTATGCGTCGGCGTATCCGAGGGTGTCGGTGTGTCGGACGGTGTCGGTGTGACCGAGGGTGTCGGCGTATCCGACGGCGTCGGCGATGGCCCTGGAGTGGCTGTCATCGTCGCGGTCGGTGTGTCGGACGGCGTCGGCGTATCGGATGGCGTCGGCGTATCGCTCGGGGTTGGCGTCCGCGTCGACGTCGGCGTCGGTGTGTCGGACGGCGTCGGCGTCAGCGAAGGCGTGACCGTGAACGTCGCCGTCGGGGTATGGCTCGGAGTGGACGAAGACGTCGGCGTCGGGGTGAGGCTGGGCACCGATGTCATGGTCGGCGTCGCGGTCACCGTCGGCGTGGCTGTCGCGGTGGACGTCGATGTCGGGGTTCGCGTGCTCGTCGGTGTTGC
This sequence comes from uncultured Anaerolineales bacterium, assembly GCA_964498575.1. Lineage (GTDB taxonomy): Bacteria > Chloroflexota > Anaerolineae > Epilineales > Epilineaceae > CAZCJG01. The sequence goes on from CAZCJG010000028.1 coordinate 19,815, forward strand.
GGTTCGCGTGATCGTAGGCGTCGAGGTCGATGTCGCGCTTGGCGTTGCCGTCGGGGGGGGCGTCCGGGTGGCCGTCGGCGGCGGTGTCCGCGTGGCCGTCGGGGGTGGCGTCCGCGTCGCCGTCGGCGGCACCGTCGGAACGGTCGTGCGCGTGGCGGTCGGGGGTCGGGTGGCGGTGGCGGTGGGCGGGACCGCGGTGGCCGGGGCGAGGACGATCACCGTCGCGCCGCGCGCGACGTGGGGGATGGGGACGGCGAACTCGTCCGACAGCATGTGCTCGACGAAGGAGATCGCCGTCGTGCCGGGCGCCTTCCCGCGCACCCGCAGCCGTGCCGTGACCCCGGTGCCGGTCGCGCCGAAGCGGTCGAGGATCGCCCAGGAGTAGAAGACCAGGCCGTTGGCGTTGTCGACGGTGTTTTCCGGGATGAAGAGCCGGCTGCGCGCGGGGAACTCGCCCGGCGCGATCTGCACGCCGGCGGCGCCGGTGTCGTCGTCCAGCACCTCGACCACGTTCGGATCGAACTTGACCAGGAGCTGCAAGCCGAAGAGCTCGGTCACGCTGTCCAGGCGGATCTCGAGCGTCTGCACGCCGCCGATCGGGATCGCCGAGCGCGGCGGCTCGATCGACAGCACGGGGAAGAGCACCTCGTTCTTCAAGGCGATCGGGAAATATTGCGCGCCGCCCGCGACCGTGGGCCGGGCGGTGGGGCTAGGGCCGGTCGTCGGCGTCGGCGGAGCGGTGCCGGGCTGGCCGAAGGGGCTGGTGTTGCCCTCGGCGTCGGTGGCGGTGGCGGTCAGTCCCGGGCCCCGCAAGGGCAGGCGCGCGTCGAAGCGGAAGTAGCCGTTGATGTCGGCGAAGGTGAAGCCCTCGAAGTAGGCGCCCTCCTGGTCGTTGTCCGAGAAGACTTCGACCAGGCTGTTGGGCGGTGCGAGGCCCTCGACCCGCTGCGGGGCGATGTTGGTCAGGATCGGGGCGGGCAGCTCGCGGTTGCCGCCGTCGTCCAGGTCGATGCCGAGTCCGGCGCTGGCGGCGATGCTGTTGCGGCGGATCGTGTTCCGCAGCGTGCTCCGCCCGGCCACGCGGACGCCGGCGCTGCCGCTGAAGACGATGCGGTTGCCCATGCCTTCCTGGCTGCCGCCGATCAAGCTGTCGTGCGCGCCGTCGTCGATCAGGATCCCGTCGCCGCCGTTGCCCAGCGGCAGGAACAGATCGGTGCCGGCGCCGATGACGTTGCCCTGGATGACCGTGTTGGCCGTGCCCGGCGACTGCAGCCAGATGCCCTCGCCGACGTTGCCGCTGACGATGTTGCCGCCGGTGATGCCGCCGATGATCGTGCGCTTGGGTCCCCCGCCCACGACGATGCCCTGGCCGTTGGGGATCGCGGCGTTGGCGCTGCCGTTGACGCCGATCCGGTTTTCCTGGATCACGTTGTCGTCGCTGCCGCCGCCGAGGATCGCCACGCCGTCCAGGCCGTTGCCGGAGATCACGTTGCCCGGGAAGCCGCCGCCGGCCGCGGTGACGTCGCCGATGTGGTTGGCATGCGCGCCGCCTTCGATCAGGACGCCGTGAGTGGCGTTGCCGTTGCCCGGCGCCTCGGCCTGGTCCACGCCGATGCGGTTGCCGAAGACGAAGTTGTCGGCCACGCCGGCGCCCGACAGCACCACGCCGCTGATGTTGCGGATCAGGGTCAGCCCCTCGCCCGGCTGGCGCCCGCCGACGAAGTTGCCGACGGCCTCGCCGGTGACCATCACCCCCGCGTTGAAGCTGTGCAGCACCAGGCCGCGGAGCTGGTTGCGGTTGGACGTGATCACGATGCCGTCGAACACGTCGCCGCCGACGCCGGCCGCGACAACCACGCCGCGGTCGACCGCGTCGATGCTGTCGTTGCCGGTCGACAGCGCCGGCAGCCCCGGCCGCGCGACCTGCGGGGCGGCCGGGCTGGCCGCGGTGGGCGTTGCCTCGGCCAGGGGGCCGAGCGGCGGCTGGACGAAGATCGTCGCCGG
>CAZCJG010000029.1:0-4531 GCA_964498575.1 uncultured Anaerolineales bacterium
GTTGTAGTAGATCACCGGCTCGAGCGTCGCCTCGTTGCGGTAGAGGCCGAGGTGCCAGACCCGCGCGCCCGGCGCCGCGCGCGCCGCGGCTTCGGCCATGCCCAGGCCGGCGCGCAGGATCGGCACGAAGGCCAGCGGCCGCGCCAGCGCCCAGCCGGCAGTCGCCGTCAGCGGCGTCTCGACCGCGGTGGGCACCAGCGGCACGTCGGCCAGCGCCTCGTGCAGCAAGTGGCTGGTCACCGTCGCCAGCAACGCGCGGAACTCTTCCGGCCCGGTCGTCCGATCCCTTAGCCGCGTGACCAGCACGCGGACGAGCGGATGCTCGCAGATGTGCGGAGCTTGCATCTTTCGCTTCCTCCTGGCGCGCTTATAGCAGGGTGCAGGGGGGGATGTCAAGAAAGCCGAACAAGCCGGCGGATGTCGCCGAGCAGCCGAGCTTGGCGAATAGGCCCCGCACCCCACCATCGTGTATCATGGGGCCGACCGAAGGAGGCAGGCATGCAAACCGACAAGCTGGCGCCGGGACTGATCGTCGCCGTCGAGGATTACTGGACCCAAGGGCCGGCGGTCACCGAGCGCCTGGTCCGCTCCATGGGCGTCGTCGCGCCCGCGGGCGGCCCGAAGCCGGCGCGGTCGATCGTGTTCATCCACGCCGAACCCGAGGCCGACCTCGGCCGCCTGGCGAGCTACGGCGTCGAGTTGAACCAGGCGCGCGGCCGGGTGCGCACCGGCATCCTGCCGCTGGCCAGCCTCGGGCCGGTCAGCGACGCGCCCGAGGTGCGATGGATCGCCCCTTCGCGCTTGCTCAGGCCGCTCATGGACGTCGCGTCCCCCAAAGTGCACCTGCCGGGGCTGCGCGCGCGCACCGGCCTCACCGGGCAGGGCGTCGTCATCGGGATCGTCGACACCGGGATCGATCCGCATCACCCGGCGTTCGCCGGGCGCATCCTGCGCGTGTGGGACCAGACCGTGTCCGGTCCGGGCGTCCCCGAGGGCGGCTACGGCGTGGAGCGGGTCGGCCCGGCGATCGCGGCCGTGCGGGACCGCCAAGGGCATGGCACCCACGTCGCGGGCATCGCGGCCGGGGAGGATCCGGTCTACCGCGGCGTCGCGCCCGGGGCGGAGCTGGTGATCGTCAAGACCACCCTGCAGGACGCCCATATCGCCGACGGCGTGCGCTACGCGTTCCGCGTGGCGGCGGAGCTCGGCCGGCCGGCGGTGGTCAACCTGTCGCTGGGCGGCCACATCGACGCGCACGACGGATCGGACTCGCTGTCGCAGATCATCGACGACGAGAGCAGCCCGGGGCGGATCGTCTGCTGCGCCGCCGGCAACGAGGGCGACGACAACATCCATGCCCAAATCACGGTAAAAAAAGGCACGATCCGCACCGCCAGCTTCCGCGTGCCGAGCTCCGGCGCGGTCGACGGCGTCCTCGGCGCGGTGCTGAACGGCTGGTATCCGGGCGCCGACCGGGTCGAGGTCTCGATCCAGTCGCCCGGCGGCTTCAAGACGCCCTTCCAGGCCCCCGCCGCGCCTCCCGCGCCGCCGGGCCGGGTCTACGACCTGCCCGACGCGCAGGTCCACGTCATCACACCGGGGCCGGACCCGGTGAACGGCGACCATAACTTCTGGATCGAGGTCCATCATCCGACCAGCCCCAGCTTGCCGGCGACGGCCGGCCTGTGGCGGCTCCGGCTGCGCGGGCTGACCGCGAGCAGCGGGGATACCCATGTGTGGGTGCAGGACAACAGCGCGCGCTACGACGTCTTCTTCACCGGCGGCGCCGTGCGCGACGCCTTCAAGATCGGCGCGCCGGGCGCGGCGACCGGCGCGGTGACCGTCGGCGCCTACACCACGCGGGTGAGCTGGGAGGACCTGGGCGGCACCTGGCGCGAGACCGGCTTCGATCTGGACACCATCGCCAGCTTCTCCAGCGAGGGCCCGGCGCGCGGCGGCGCGCCCAAGCCGGACCTCGCGGCGCCCGGCGCGATGATCGCCGCGGCGCAATCGGCCGACGCCCTGATCCACCCGGCCTACGTCGTCGCACCGGGCTTCCGGATGGACGCCGGCACCAGCATGGCGACGCCCTTCGTCGCCGGGATCGTCGCCCTGCTGCTCGAGCGCGATCCGCTGCTAGACCCGGACGCGGTCAAGGCGCACCTCAAGGCCCACAGCCGCATTCCCGGCCGCGCGGCCGGGACCTTCGACCCGAAATGGGGCTTCGGGCTGATCGACGCGCTGGGTCTGTGATCCCGCGATGCCAGCACGGATCGGCCAGCAAGGAGGAATGGGTATGGACTATCAGAAGCTGGATGCCGCCTTGATCGCCGCATTGGTCAGCGCGGAGCCGAGCGCGGAGAAGAGCTGGGACCCGGGTGACGAGATGACCCGATCGGACGTGCCGGAGCCCACCTTCGACGTCTTCATCCACACCACCCATCCGCTGCACGCCGACGAGGCCGCATATCTGACCAGCCTCGGCGTGCGCGGCGCGGCGCCGCGGCGCCGGATCCTCACCGCTACCCTCCCGGCGCCGGCGATCGCGGCGCTGTCGGAGGCCGAATGGGTGCGCGCGCTGCGGCTGTCGCAAGCCCTGTCGCTGGCATCCCCCGACAATCCGCTCCCCGTTCAACCCCGTGACCCCGATCATCCGACAAGGAGACCCATCCATGACTGACAAGAAGATCATCGCCGTCGTCGGCGCTACCGGCGCGCAAGGCGGCGGCCTGGTCCGCGCGATCCAGGCCGACCCGAGCGGCGGCTTCACGGCGCGCGCCATCACGCGCGATACGAGCTCCGAAGCCGCGCAGGCGCTGGCCGCGCTCGGCGCCGAGCTCGTCGCGGCCGATGTCGACGACGTCGAGAGCCTCGTGCGTGCCTTCGACGGCGCTTACGGCGCCTACTGCGTCACCTTCTTCTGGGAGCACTTCTCGCCCGAGCAGGAGTTCGCCCAAGCCTCGAACCTGGCCCATGCGGCGCAGCGGGCGGGTATCCGGCACGCGATCTGGTCGACACTCGAGGACACACGCGAGTGGGTGCCGCTAGACAACGACCGCATGCCGACCCTGCAGGGCAAGTACAAGGTGCCGCATTTCGACGCCAAGGGCGAGGCGGACCACTTGTTCACGGACCTGGGAATCCCCACGACCTTCCTCATGGCCTCGTTCTACTGGGAGAACTTCATCTTCTTCGGTTCGGGTCCGCGGCGGGGCCCGGACGGCGTCTTGGCGCTCACATTGCCCATCGGCGACAAGAAGATGGCAGGTATCGCCGCCGCCGACATCGGCAAGTGCGCCTACGGCGTCTTCAAGCAAGGCGCGCCGTGGATCGACAAGACCATCGGCGTGGCTGGGGGGCATTTGACCGGCGCCCAGATGGCGGCGGCGCTCGGCCGCGCCCTCGGCGAGGAGGTCCGCTACAACGCCGTCGATCCCGACGTCTACCGCAGCTTCGGCTTCCCCGGCGCGGAGGACCTCGGCAACATGTTCCAGTTCTACCGGGACTTCGAGGACTACTTCCAGAGCGCGCGCGACCTGGACGTCTCGCGCATCCTCAACCCCGCCCTGCAAAGCTTCGACGACTGGTTGGCGGCCAACGCGGGGCGGATACCGGTGGAATAGGGGGCGGGATGGCCCCCCGCCCCCCCGAATCCTCCCCAAACCGTTGTGGGGCGGGGAACGGGGGAGGGGGGCGGTCCGTTCTTACCACGCCGCCTCTCTCTCGCCACTGCCCGCTTCCCCCACCGGCTCGATCCCGATCAAGGTCCGCGAGCGCGGCGTGACGTAGAGGCGGTAGCGCAAGCCGTCGACCAGCGCGTTGTAGGCTTTCTGGTCGACGCTGAACTCCTGATCTCCGAGGCGATCCTCACTCGCCACGCAGTAGTAGTAGTGGGTGCTTTGGCTTTCACCGTCCGACTTGCGGCGCATAATGCTGGTCACCACGCCCTCCAACACCTCCACCCGCCCAGCGCGCGCCTCGGCGGTGTATCGCGCGGCCGAACGCAGCGAGAACAGGCCGAACAGGCTGAACATTCCGGCAAAGCCGACCACGACCAGGTTGTCGACGCCGAACCCGTAGTAGATCACCACCCAGGGAACGACGGCCAGCAACACGCCCATGATCGCCGTGCGCACCGACCGCTGCCGCAGCTTCTGCGCCTGGGCCGGGTCGAGTAGCCCTATCCGATTGCTCTCGAAGGCCTGGACGTCGTGGTCGAAGACCGCCGCCAGGACCGATCTCAGATCACTCGGCGCCTCCGGTGCGCTGTCCAGCCGGGCCAGGGTGGGCAGAACCATGCCCTCGTCGTCCCCAAGCGACTCCGCGGACAGGACCACGCCGCTGGCCGGCAGGTAGTAGAAGCGATAGCGGCCGGGCGCCAGCGCCTGCTTCCGGATCTCGACCAGGCGCAGCCGCCGCGGCGCGCCGTAGCCGCTGGCTTGCGCCTGGTAGCCCCGCCCTGTCCACGTCACCTGCCCCTCGACTTGGTCGATTCGTCCCGCCGCCAGGTCGCGCCGCGTCAGCCAGGCGG
>CAZCJG010000029.1:4631-6184 GCA_964498575.1 uncultured Anaerolineales bacterium
TGCTATCATGCCCGGCATGGAACCCTGGGCCGCCCGCGACCAGCGGCCGCCGCCGCAGCGCAGCCTCGATGCGACCCTCGAAGGTCTGGCCGCCGTCGCCTGCGCCGCCGCCAACGCCGCCGCCGGCGCGATCTACTTGCGCGACGCCGAGCAGGGTGACCTGCGGCTGGCGGCCGGCTGCAACCTGCCGCCGGAGGCCATCGGCCACCGTGTGGCGCCGGGCGACGGGCTGGTCGGCCGGGTGGTCGAGACCGGGCGCTCGCAGGTCAGCACCGACGTCACGCTCGACCCCCGCGCGCGCGGCCGCCGGGCGGACTGGGAGGCCGAGCCGCCGGTGCGCGCCTTCCTCGGCGTGCCCTTGCGCACCGGCGAGCTGGTGATCGGGGCGATCGAGCTGACCCATCCCCGACCCGATGCCTTCACGCTGGACGACCGCCGGCAGGCCACGGTGCTGGCCGACGCGGCGGCGCTGCTGATCGAGCAGTCCTTGCTGACGCTCCAGCCGCCACCGGCCGCCATCGAAGGGTCGGCGCTCTCAGGCGACAGCCCGATGGGCATCCTCACCGTCAGCCCGCGGCTGCGCGTCACCAGCGCCAACCCGACGCTGTGCCGAATGCTGGGCCAATCGGTCGAAGTGGTGGTCGGCCGGCCCGCGCTGGCGGTGCTGCCGGCTCTCGGGCGCCCGCGCGCGCGCGACGCGATGGAGGCGGCGCTGCGCGGCACGCCGGCCCACCTGGGCGTGGCGCGCAGCGTCGACCGGGCCGGCCAGGAGCAAGCGCTCAGCCTGTCCTTGATTCCCCTCGGCGATCCTTCGCGCGGCGTGGCCGGGATCGTGGTCATCGTCCTGGACGTCACCGAGCGCGCCCGCCTGGAAGCCGAGCTGCGCGAGCAGAACGCGCGCGCCATCGAGGCGCGCGACCGCCTGCGGATGGTGGTCGAAGTGGTCGGCCACGAGCTGCGCACGCCGCTGACCAGCGTGCTCGGCTACGCGCGCCTGCTCCACGACCGGCCCGACGCGACGCCCGAGCGGCGCGCGCACTGGGCCGAGCTGGTGATCGACAAGGCGCGGATGATGGCGCGCCTGGTCGACGAGGTGACCGACCTGGCGCGCCTGGGTAGCGCGCGCTTCGCCTTGCGCCGCGCCCCGGCCGACCTCGGCGCGCTGATCCGCCATGCCGCCGCCGACGCCGCGCTGCTGGCCCCCGGCCACGCCTTCGACGTGGCCGTCGAACCCGGCCTGCCCGAGGTCTGGCTGGACGCCAGCCGCGTCGAGCAAGTGTTGGGCAACCTGTTCTCCAACGCGGTCAAGTTCTGGCCGGAAGGCGGCGTGGTCCGTGTTAGCGTGCGGCCGGACCCGCCGCGGGATCACGTCGAGGTCACGGTGTCCGATCAAGGCCCCGGCGTGCCGGCGGACCAGGCCGAGCTGATCTTCGAGCCCTTCCACCGCGCGAAGGATGCGCGCACCCGGCAGGTCGCCGGCAGCGGCATCGGCCTGGCCGTCAGCCGCGGCATCGTCGAAGCGCACGGCGGCCGGATCTGGGTCGAGCCAGGTC
>CAZCJG010000029.1:6284-21726 GCA_964498575.1 uncultured Anaerolineales bacterium
GTCAGCCGCGGCATCGTCGAAGCGCACGGCGGCCGGATCTGGGTCGAGCCAGGTCTACCGGCCGGCGCGGTGTTCCGATTTACCTTGCCGGTCGCACCGCCGGGCACGCCATCGGATGCCGCGACAGCGGACGGGGCGGGGGTCGGGAGCGGAGGCTAGGGACCCCGGGGCGACTGCTCAGCGGGTCTCGGGCACAGCCTGCGTCGGCGGCATGGCCCCGCCGACGTCGATCTCCAATCCGCTGGTCAAGGCCCGATCCGTCAGCAAGCGCCAGGGTCGAGCCGCGGGACCCAAGGGTAGCCCGTCCGGTCTGGCATCCAGCGGGCCGGCCAGGGGACCGACGCCCAGGCGCAAGGCGATGCCCGGACCGTAGAGCTCGATCTCCAGCAGCTTGACGAAGCCCGAGGGTGCGACGCCGTCGGTCATGATGATGAAGGCGTCGGCCTCGATCGGCGAGATCCACGACAGGCGCTGGGTGGGGTTGCGCGATCGCAGGCGCTCCGACCACAGCCCGACGGCCGTCCCGTCGTAGAAGCCGGTCCAGTAAGCCGGCGCCATCGCGTTCCCATCCCACAGCACCCGAAACTCCGCCAGCTCGGTGCGGGCCGGGAAGTGCACCCGCAGCCAGGGATAATCGCGATCGCGCCCGGCATCCGAAGCCCAGCCGGTGCGCTTGTCGCCGTCCACGGCCAGGCGCGCGTCGACTTCGTTCGAGCTGGCCGAGAGCTGCGTGCCGAGCGCCAGATTGGGCGACGACACGCCGAAGATCTGCCACTCACGCAGCGCGAAGCCTCCAGCACCGCCCGCGCTCGAAGCGATCAGGTGCAACAAGACATAGCGTGAATAGGCCCGCGCGAAGGTCAACGAGTCGTCGCTCGTCCCGCCCCGCTTGCCCTGGATCATGACCCAACCCGGCGGGCTGGTCGCTTCGTCCCAGGCATAGAGCGCGTACTGGACGGCATGGGGCGCGGCCCAGAGCAAGCGCGACTCGTTGAAGGTCGCTGCCTGGCCGAGGTCGATGTACAGCCAGGCGTTCTGGCTTGGCGTGTACCAGTAGGTCAGCGGGTCGCCATCGGTAGCGTTCCGGGCTTCCTGGCCCGGTTGCTCGGTGCTGGCCACGACCGGGGCGCGCAAAGCGAGGTTGATCTTCTGCGCCGGCAGCGCTCCCGGACATCGCTGAATGCGCTGGATGCGCCCGGTCAGCTCGACGTAGCGATCTTGACCGCATTGGCCGACCACGCCCTCAAGCTCGACATCGCCGACGTAGGCGCTGAGATCGCGCCCCCCCGCCCGGACGTAGTAGAAGTCACCCGTGCACTCGTCCAGCGCCCCGTCGTTCACGCCACCGCAGCCTGGCCGCCGCGGCCAAAGCTGACCTCTCAGCACCACCGGCGTCGGGGTTGGCACCGGCTGCTGATCGGCCCGTGGCTCGGCCAGGACAACACCCGACACGTCGCCAGCACCTGCCGTGCTCCCCGCCTCATCCGCCACGGACGCCCGGTCGATCGCGCCTTGCGCCCCCGCCGGCCGGGTCGCCCCCAGCATGGCCGAGGCCGTGAACAACGCGCTGACAAGCACCAGCCACAGTCCCAGCCGCGACTTGGGCGCACGCGAGTGCCGCCGACGATCCGGGTCCCGCCGCCATGGCGACGCCCCGGAGCCCGCCCTACCCGACCGGCGGTCAACACCCCGGCGGCCCCACTCCCCAGCTTCGCGCGATGCTCTCTTCATTATCCTGCCCCCTGTTCCCGGTACCGGGCGGCGGATCCCCGGCACGACCGTCGTCACCGCCTGTGCGGCCCGCTAGGGTCTGTTCTCGAGGAACGGAACCACTGTCACAACCGTTGTCTTGACCGCGGCGTTCCCTTGAGCGTCGGTCACCGTGATCCGGATCGTCACCTCTACCGGCTCGTAGCCCGAGCCAGCATTGACCTGCAGCTTGGTCTCGCGCGTGGTCTTGGGATCGATCAAGCCATGTAACGGGTTGACGTACCAGGCAAAAGTCAAGGCCCCGCCCTCGGGATCCTCGGGATCCGCGGCATCGACCGTGCAGGTCGCCTCGGTCCCCGAGGGCAGCTTGGCCGGCGAGCAACTGACCGCCGTGATCTCCGGCGGCTTGTTGACCGGCGGGAGATCGGTCGGCGTCGCCGTCGGCTCGGCGGGCACGGAGGTCGGCGTGGGGGGCGCGGCCGTGGGGGATGGCGGAAGCGTCGGCCCGGCCGTCGGGGTGTTGGGGGGCAGGTTTATCCCTGACGGCGTGCCGGGCGACGTGGGTTCGTCATTGCCCTCCCCGCCAGCCGCCACGGGGGAAGCTACCGGAAGGGCCACGGGAGGCGGCGGCTCGAGCGGCTGCGCGGCGACAACCGACGGCGGGTTCGGACCGGCCCCGACGCCCGATGGCGCAGTGCCGCCAGCCCGCTGCGCCACCTGTCGGGGCTCGGCTGATCCCGATCCACCGACCACGGCCGTGCTACCCGCGCCGGCCGGCGCCAGCAGCCGCGCGGCCGGACGCAGACGCGGGATCTCGCCCGTCATCGCGCGGGCCAGCCGGCGGCCGGGTTCGCCCAGCCGCGGGACCGGCGCCACCGCGAGCGTTTCGCCCGACTGGAGCGCGGCGATCGCCTCGTCAACCAATGCCAGCGAGGCCCGCCAGGCCGTCGGCGGAAGCTTCGGCCGGCCGCCGACCAGATCCACCCGCGCGCCGATGAGCCAGGCGAGCAGCGGCGGGGCGACCACGGCGCGCGGCACGCGCGCCGCCATACGATAGTCCGCCGCGACCAGCGCCGCGGTAACCTCGCCGCTAAAGTCCGCGAGCAGGCCGCCCGACTGGTCCAACGCCCACAGCGCCTCCTGCAGACGCCGGTTGGCCAGGCCGAGGTGCAGCTCGACCGCGTCGTCCGGCGCCAGCCACACCTGCATCCGCTCGGTCGCGCGCTTGACCGGGTACAGCACCTGGCCGGGTAGCGCGCTGGCGGAGGCGTAGACCACGCTCGACGCGAACAACAGCACGACCGTGGCCGCGGCAGCCGCGCTGAACGCGGTGCTGCGCCACAAGCGCTGGGCAAGGCCCAGCCGGTGGACAAAGCTCGGCTTCGGGCGCTGGCGGGCCTGGATCGAGCGGGGGACAGGCGCCGCTTCGAGATCGGCGGCCAGCCGGGCGCGGAAAGTCTCGCTCGGCCCGGGAATCGGCGGCAAGGTCTGCAACGCCGCCGCCAGGGCCAGCAGGGGATCGATCTCCTCGGCCACCTCCGCGCGCGGCGCGTCCGCGACTCCGTGGTCCGGTCCATTGCGCCCCAACCCGTCGGACCATGCGGGCCGGCCGGCCCGCGGCCGGGCGTACAGGGTATCCAGACTGCGGTCGAGCGCCAGGACCAGCTCGCTGGTCGGATGGCTCGCCGGGGCCGGGTCCGCCTCGCGGCGTGCCAGGCTGCGCGGCGCGGGCGCCGCGGCGAGGGTCACAGCCAAGCGGTCACGGAAGGCGTCGCTCGGCGGAGGGACCTTCGGCAGCCCGTCCAGCGCCACCGCCAGATCCAGTAGCGGCGCGAGGTCGTCGACATGGTGTGCTGCCAAAGCCCCCTCCGGGCAGGCCGCGAGCGCCGCGCGGGCATCCAGCCCGCCGGCGCGCGTCTGCTCGAGGCAGGCGTCGAGCGCCTGCGCGAGGGGGTCCGGCGTGTTCATAACATCAGCGCATCCTGTTCCCGGTGCAAGAGGTCCCGCAGCGCCGACAGCGCGCGGAACTGCAGGCCGCGGATCGCGCCGCGGCGCTTGCCCATCATCTCCGCCACCTCGCCGGTGGACAGGCCTTCGAAGAAGCGCAGCACCAGCACCTGCTGCTGCTCCTCCGTCAGCCGCCCGATGGCGTGGCGGATACGGTCGGTCGTGATCAGGTCGGATAGCACGCGCTCCGGACGCATCTCGTCCCGGCTGGCCTTCTGCTCGAGCTGCGGCGACGCATCGCTGAGCGTGACGGTCTCGCGTCGCGCCCGGTGATAGTCCACCACCAAGTTGTGCGCGATGCGGAACAGCCAAGCCCCGAACGGGTGGTTGCGCCACTCGTAGTCGGCGATGGCATCCCAGGCCTTCATGAAGGTGAGGCTTGTCAAGTCCTCGGCCTCGGCGCGTTGCCCGACCTTGTAGTAGATATAGCGGTAGATCTTGTCAACGTAGCTCTGATAGAGCTGCCCGTAGGCCGCGCGGTCGCCCTGCGAGGCCCGTGAGGCCAGCAGGCGCTCCGCGTCCAGCAGCGCAGCCTCGGCGCGATCTTCAGCCCTGATAACGTCCGCCTGGGTTGAAGTGTTACGAATGCTCTCAGCACTGTTCAAAATTCAACCTCCCCAAGGTCACCCGAAACGCAGGCCGCCCATTCTCAGCGATGTGCGTCATACGCCCCGGCCTCCTTCCGGCCGGGGCGGCTCGCCCGCCGCTTCGGGATCCCCCAGTTTCGCGCAAAGCGCGGCGTTGCCGAGCAGGCCCCGCGCAAGCTCGCCGAGCGTGATATGCTCCTCGGTCGTATGCGCCAGCCGTTCGTCGCCCGGCCCGAACCCGACAGTCGGTATCCCGGCTGCCATGAAGTGCCCGCCATCGGTGGCGAAGCGCCACAGGTAAACCGGCACCGCTTGATCGTATACCCACTCCAGCGCGGCGCGCGTGTTTTGGACCAGGGGATGCGCCTCGGCCAGCTCGAAGGCCGGATGCGCCATCGGATAGGCGCGCGCGAGCCCGGTATACGTTTGCCAGCCCGCGTCCACGACGCGGACATCCACCGTCACGCCCGGCGCCACCGTCCGAGCCGCCAGCTCGCGGATGCGCTCGAGCACGCGCTCGGCGCCCTCCACGGGTACGGTGCGCCAGTCCAAGGTCAAGCTAAGCTCCTCTGGGATCACGTTCGGGCTGGTCTGGTCGGTCCGGTACAGGGTCGGTGCCACGCTGGCCGCCCCGAAGGCGGCGCTTTGCACCATCTCTAAACCTTCCAGCCCCAGCAAGAAACGGGCCGCCGCGTAGTGGGGGTTCCGCGCGATCTCCGGCACGCTGGCATGGGCGCCGCGGCCGGTGAAGCGCACGCGGACCTCGACGCGCCCGCGATGACCGCGTGCGACGCGGCAGGCGGTCGCCTCGCCAACCACCGCGGCGGCGGGGCGCAGGGTCTCGCACAGCACCTGGGCGCCCACCCCGCCGACCTCTTCCATAACCACGGCGGTGACGTAGAGGTCGCCCGGCGGCGTGATGCCGGCCGCGCGCAGCACGGCGGGCGCGTAGACCTGGCAGGCCAGCGGGCCCTTGATGTCCATCGCGCCGCGACCCCAGATCGCCCCGTCCTGGGCGGCGCCGGAGAACGGCGGGACGGGCCAGCGCTCCGGGCTGCCGGCATCGACGTGATCCAGGTGGGTGTTGAGCATCAGCGAGGGGCCGCCGCCCCCGCGCACGCAACCGACGACGTTGCCAGCGGCGTCGACCTGGACGTCGTCGTAGCCCAGCGCGATCATCTCGCCCCGCACCAAGGCGGCGACGGCGCCTTCCGCCCCCGGGGGACTGGGGGTCTGGATCAGGCGCTGGCAGAAATCGACCATAGGATCGATATGGGCGGCGGCGGCGCGCCGAAGCTTGTCCTGGATCATGCGGCGATGCCTCGACGGGTGAGTGGGTCGTGCGGCTTGGGCGCCAACCTATTAAGACGTTCCAGCCGGGCGCTTCGGTATGGCCAAATGGGACGAGAATTAACGATACCTGAGAATCGCGGGCCGTCGATCACCTTTGGGTTAAGCTTTCGCGGGCGCCGCCCGCGTCCACCCGGCGCGGGTCGCTTGGCGGCGCGCGCCAGTCCGCAAGGCACCGGCGGCGAGCGCTATGGCTGCCCCGGCGCACCGGGGGCCGGCAATCCCTGCCCGGGCGACCCCGACCCCAGCCCGCTCTGCTTGGCCAGCACGCTGTCCAGCGCGGCCTGGATCTGCGCCTGCGTGTCGGCATCCTGCGGCGCCACGCTTTGGACCTGGGATAGCGCCGCCAGCGCCTTGTCGAAGGTGCCCTGATCGCGGTAGGCCAGGCCGAGGTTGAACAGCACACGCCAATCGCCGCCGCCGCCGGCCAGCAGCTCCTCGTAGTAACGGATCGCGGTCGCCTGATCGCCCGCCTGCCGCGCGAGCTCGGCCAGGGTGAGCTGGGTCGCCGCGCGCTCCTGCGCCGACATGCCCTGGCCGAGGCCGAGCGCCTGCTCGAGCGCCGCCCGGGCCCGCTCCGGCTCCTCGGCGGCGAAGTAGGCCTGGCCGAGCAGGCGGTAGGTCGCCGGGCTCCTGGCGTCAAGCTTATCGCGCGAGTACTCCAGCAGCGTGATCGCGCCGCGCGCGTCGCCGCCCACCAGCTTGGCCAGCGCCAGCTCGTTGGCGACCTGGGGGTCGTAGGGCACCTTGTCGAACACCGCCTGCAGGGCGACCGCGGCGTTGCCGGCGGCGTCGAGCGATTCCTGGGACCCCGGCGTCAGCTTCTGGGAGAAGGCGAGCTGGAGCTGGCCGCGATTGAACACGTGGTAGGGCATCAGCGGGTCCAGCAGCTCCGCCTCGCCGACCAGCTTCTGTGCCCGATCGAAGGCCTGGGCCGCGGCGCCGATGTCCGCCGCGGCGATGTCGAGGCGCGTGAAGCGCTCGCCCCAGGCCAGGTAGTAGCCGTCCTCGCGCGGGGCCAGCGCCGTCGCGCGCTTGAACAGCTCCTCGCCGTTGGCGAAGAGCGTCGCGTTGTCGGAGCCCAGGCCGGCGTCGAAGTTGGCCACCGCCGACTGGAAGTAGATGTCCGCCCGCACCGGCTGCACCGCCAGCGCCCAGATCACGGCGGCGGCGGGGATGGCGAGCAGCGGGTAGAGAATCCCGACCGGACCCGCCCAGGCCGGCGCGCCAGGCGCCACTTCGCCGCGCAGCCACAGGCCGCCCAGCGGCACCAGCGCCACTAGCCACAGCAGGGTGACGGTGTAGACCCAAGTCGCGTCCTGCAAGGCCACCCAAATGACCCCGCGTAGCGCGATGTAGACGAGGAACACCGCCAGGGCCAAGATCAGACAGGCCACCCGGCTCTCGCCGTTGTCGGTGGCGGCGAGCAGGCCGGCCAGGAGGGTGGCGACGAGGAGGACGGCGATCACCGGCAGGGTATCCGGCAGCGGCGCGGTGCCGTAAATGATGAAGTCGAAGACGACCAGCCCCAGCGCGGCGCCGGTGACCAGCCCGATCGCCGCGCCGGCGGGGGACCAGGTGATCGTCACGCCGCCCGGCTCGGGTTCGGGAGCCGGCGCCCGTGCCCGCGGGCGCGGCACCGGCGCCGCACTCCGCGCGACCCCCGGCGCGGCCACATCTCCCGCGCCCAGCGCGACCACCAGCCCGGCCAGGATCCAGAACACGGTTTGCGTGACCACGGTCTGGATGCCGAAGGCCGCCTCGGCGATCGCCGCCGCGCCCGCTGCGAGCAGCGCCAGCGCCAGGGCGCGCGTTTCGAGGGATTGCGTTTCGGCGCGTTGCGCTTCGGCGGTCGCGGCAGCACCCGCGATCGGCGGCGTGTCGGTCTCGGGCGCGGATCGCCGCCGGGAGACCAGGGCGAGCAGCAGGTACAGCGCCAACCCGGCGAGCAGCCCGAACAAGGTCAGCGCCCCGGCGTAGAGCGGCGCCAGGAGCCAGGCCAGCAAGCCGAGGCCGGTGCCGATCGACAGGAGCAGCGCGAGCAGCCGCCGGTCGGGGCGCGCCACGGCCAGGCCCGCCGCGCCCGCGGCGGTCCACAGCCAGGCGCCGTAGACCAGGAGCAGGGCCAGGCCGCCGGGAATGCCGGTGGTGACCAAGCTGTCGAGGAAGACGTTGTGCGCGCGGTCTACCAGGCGGCCGGCCTGGCCGCGGCCGGCGACGTAGGTTTCGGCGTAGGGGATCAAGGCGTACTTCAGGGTTTCGGGACCGTGCCCGGTCGCCAAGCGGGCCGGCTCGGCTTCGAGCAGGCGCAGGGTGCTGTGCCAGATGCGGATGCGGGCCGCCTCGGAGCCAGCCGAGGTATCCGCCAGACGCCCGAAGCGCCCGATCACGGGCGCGGAGCGCAAGGTGGCGAGCGGGCTGTTCGGGGCATTGAACAGGGCGATGAAGAGCAGGCCCGCCGCCGCCAGGCCGAGCGCCGTCCACGCTAGCCAGCGATGGCCGCTGGCGATCCCGCCCGCGAGCATCAGGACCCCCAAGCCGACCCCCAAGCCGACGAGCGGCCCGCGGCTGTCGGAGACAAGCAGTGCCAGGAGCTGGAGGAGGAGGACGATGGCATAGCCGACGAAGGCGCCCGGCCGGTTGGCGCGGGCGGCGCCGGCCAGGCGCGCGATCGCCAGCGGCATCAGCAGCATCGCGTAGGCGCCGAGGAAGATCGGGTTGGCCAGCGTGCCGAAGGCGCGGTTCGCGCTCTCGACCTCGCCGGGCACGACTTCCAGGCCCAGCCACTGGCTGATCGCGAAGAGCGACACCGGCACGCTGGCGGCCAGGAGCAGGGCGACGATCCGCCCGCGCCGCGCCGGGTCGCGCCCCAGCCAGGCGACCGCGCCGAAGACGACCAGGCCGGCCGCCAGCGCGACCAGCCCCTGCATCCGCTCCAGCGTGCCGAGCAGGCTGAGCCGCGGCGCGATCGAGCTCGCCGTCGCCAGGGCCGTCGCGAGGCCGAGCAGCGCCGCCGCGGCGACCAGCGGCCGGCGGAAGGCGCGGCCGAGCTCACGCAACATCCCGGCCCCCGCGCCCTCGATCAAGGCGATCAGGGCGAGGACCGCGATCAGGGCGGCGAAGCTGATCAGCAGGGCGCTCTTGCTCTGCTCGAAGACCCGCGAGCTGTAGAAGTTGACCAGGAGCGGCACGCCGACCGCGGCGAGGAGGATGGCGGTTTCGGTGGCGCCCGCGCACCAGGCTTGGAGTTTGGTGTTCATAGCCGGGGATTATACTCGACCGGGAGCGTGGAACTGCCCGGGATGGGCTGACGGCATCCGATGCGCCGTCCTCGCCCGCGCCCAACCCTGCGCTTGCGCGCCGTCGTGAACCGTCGTGGTCCTTATCCTACCCTCGGCTCTTGAGCGCCCACAGCTCCCGATACGTGCCGTTGAACCGGTCGAGGTCCAGCCCTACCGACTGCGCGCCGTGGGCCGGGCCGTCGCCGCTGCTGGTCCATTGGTGCACCGTCCAGGTCGTCCAGTCGCCGGGCAGGGTCAGCGGCTCGCTGTAATCCGCCACCCATAGCGGATAGCTCGCGGCCCAGGCCACCGGCCCGCCGAGCCGGCTCGGCGTCCACCACCACGGGGCGGTGTAGATCACCGGGCGGACGCCGGTACGCACCTGGATACGCTGCAGGAACTGGTGCATCGCGCTCGGCCTGGCCTGGCCGCTGGTGTCCTCGAAATCCCCCGCCGGCGGCAGCTCGCCCACGTCGTCGCCGAGGGTGTTGACGAGATGGTCGGCCTGCGCCACGGCATCCGCGTTGTTGCGGTAGAACGCATAGGCGCCGCGCAGGATGCCCCAGTTGCGCGCCTCGACCCAGTTGCGCGCGAACTGCGGATCGACCAGCGCGGTCGACTCGGTCGCCTTGATCCAGGCGAAGTTGACGCCCTTTTGGACCATCTTCCGCCAGTCGATCGTGCCCTGCCAGCGCGACACGTCGACGCCGCTGGGCACCGGCTGCTTGCCCTCCAGGAAGGCCAGCACCCGCCGCGCGCAGTCCTCGGCCGAGCTGGCGTCGAACAGGTAGAGCTCGGCGCCGGGGTAGAAGCTGTTCAGGTAGCCGCGCAGCCCGAAGCCCTTGGGATGCGGATCGGCGCCCCACAGCGCCTGGTTGGGGGCGATGATCGTCCGCGGCAAGGGCTGGATCGCGCCGGCGGGCGTGCGGTAGGCGCCGACGCCCGCGTCGTCGGCCGAGAAGCCGAAGGTCAGCGTGTACAGCCGGTTGCCGCCGGCATCCAGCGCCTCCAGCGTGCGCGTCCGGGTCAGCAGCAGCCAGTCCAGCGGCGTGCTGGCGTGAAAGAGGACGTAGACCCGCAGGTAGGCGACATGCGCGAGGCCATCCATGATCGGTGTGCGAATCCTTTTCTGAAGCAGGTGGGTGGATCAGGTTCTGGGGAAAGTGGGTGGATCAAAGCTGTGACCGCGGCGTCCCCTCCGCCGCACCCGCGTCTGCCGCCGGAGAGGAGGCGGTTTGAGCGCCGGACTCGCGCAGCCAGGCGCGCAGCGCGGCGACCCGCTCACGCCGGGCGACCGAGACCGGCACCTGGCGACTCAGCGCGGTGGCGATATCCGCGCTGGTCGGCTCGCGGCCGGCATGGAAGCCGGCGTACAAAGCATCGATGACCGCCTGCTCGATCTGCGCGCCGACGTAGCCGTCCGCCGCGCCGGCCAATTCGGCGATGTCGAAGTCCCGGGGCTGGCGATGGCGTTTGGTCAGGTGGACCGCCAGGATCTCCGCCCGCTCGTCCGCGGTCGGTAGATCCAGCAGGAAGACCTCGTCGAAACGCCCCTTGTGTACGAGATCGGCCAGCGGGCCGGCGACTTCGCCGGCGGTCGCGACGACGAAGCAGGGCGCGGTCTTCTCGATCATCCAGGCGCGGATGGCGCCCAGGACGCGCGCGCCGCCGCCGCGATCGTGCGCGCCTTGGGCCAGCGCCCGGTCGATGTCGTCGATCCACAGCACGCAGGGCGCCACCGCCTCGGCCAGGCGCAGGGCCCGGCGCGTGCGCTCCTCGGGCGTGCCGCCGGGTCCGCCGAGCAGGACCCCCAGGTCCAGCCGCAGCACGGGTAGCCGCCACAGGCCGCCGACCATCCGCGCCACCAGGCTCTTGCCCGTGCCGGGAACGCCGATCAGCGCGATGCCCCTGGGCGCCGGCAGCCCGTAGGCGCGCGCTTCCGGACCGAAGGCGCGCGCCCGCGGGTGCAGCCACGCTTTCAACCCGGCCAGGCCGCCGACCTCGCCCTGGACCTCGGCCCGGAGCTCGGCCGGCGCGCACAGCTCCAGCGCCTCGCTCTCGCGGATGATCTGCTGCTTGTCCGCGGTGACGATCGCGATGTCGCGGTCGTCGAGCACGCCGTCTTGCACGAGCGCCTTGGCGAAGACGCGTTGGGCCTGGGCGGCGGTCATGCCTAGCGCCGCCTGGACCAGCTTCTGGCGCCCGGCGGCGGTCAGGTTCGTCCGGCCGCCGGAGTTGCGGGCCAGCCGGTCGAGCAGCGCTTCGAGATCGAAGGCATCCGGGCGCGGGAACTCGACGACCACCGCGTCGTCGACCAGCTCCGGCGGCAGCTCGGCGGTCGGGCAGGTGACGATGATCGATTTCTTCGTCAGCTTCAGCCGCCGGGCGACGTTGCGCAGCTTGCGCTTTACCCGCGCATCGCCCCAAAACTCGTGGAAGTCCTTGAGCACGAACACGGCATCGGTCGCCCGCTTGTCGATCTGCTCCAGCGCGATCAACGGCTCGCGGCCCGACGGGATCGCGCTGGGATGCACGACCAGGGCCTGGAAGCCGTCGGCCGCGTCCCAGGCCAGGCAGGGCCGCCCGGTGGACTTGCACAACAGGGCCACCGCCTCCAGCGCCCGTTCCTCCTCGCGGGTGGCGAGCACGATCAGCGTGAAGCGCGCCCGCAGGTAGAGCCCGAGCTGCTCGTAGAAGTACATGGTGGACGTGAGACTCCGAGGACTCCGGACGATAGCGCTGAACAGCCCGGACGGGTCGGTCAGCCGTGAGGACAGGCCCCGTGTGAGGGTCGGCCGAGCGTGAGTATACTGTCAGCCGGCCTGCCGTTCAAGCACCGGCCGGTGCGCGGTGGCCGCGTCGATGTGGCCCGCCGCTATAATCCTCCGCCAGCTTGACCCCGATGATCGCCTTCGACCCTGCTCAGCTCGCGCTCGGCGCCGCCCTGGCGCTGCTCGTCGCCGCCGGCGGCTACGCGGCCGGCTCGCTGTCGGCCGGCGGCGCGGCCGGCGCCTTCGCCGTCGGGACCGCGGTCTTCGGGCTGGGCGGGCCGATCTGGGGCGTGCTGCTGGTGGTCTTCTTCGCCAGCTCGAGCCTGCTCTCGGAGTGGCACGCGGATCACAAGGCGGGCGCCGCCGCGCGTTTCGCCAAGGGCTCGCGGCGCGACCTCGGCCAGGTGCTGGCCAACGGCGGGCTCCCGGCGCTGTTGGCCCTGGCCCAGGCGAGCAGGCCGGATCTCGACCTGTTCCCGGCCTTCGTCGGGGCGCTGGCGGCGGTGACGGCCGACACCTGGGCGACCGAGGTCGGCCTGCTCTCGGTCGTGCGGCCGCGCCTGATCACCACCGGCCGCCTGGTTCCCCCCGGCACCAACGGCGGCGTGACCGTGCTCGGCACCTCGGCGGCGGCGGCCGGCGGGCTGGTGATCGGCCTGGCGGCGGCGCTCCTGGTCGGTGTGGCGGACATCGGCCGGCTGGGCGTGCTCAGCCCGGTGCTGTTCAATCCCGCCGGCTTGCCCTTCCTCCTGATCGCGCCGGTGGCGGGCCTGGCCAGCAGCGCGTGCGACAGTTGGCTGGGCGCGACGCTCCAAGCGGTCTACCGCGACCCGGCCACCGGCGGCGAGACCGAGCAGCCGATGGGTCCGGACGGCACCGCGAACGACCTGGTCCGCGGCTGGCCCTGGCTGACCAACGATGGGGTCAACCTCTGCGCCAGCGTGGTCGGGGCGGCCCTGGCCTGGGGGCTGGACCGCGTGCTGTGGGGTTGACCGGGCGTCCTTGCGCCGATCGCGCGCTCCCCGCTGACATGATTTCACCACAGAGGCACAGAGAAAGGCTTTCTCCGTGTCTCTGTGCCTCTGTGGTCAATTTCGATCTCTCTGTGGTCAATTTCGATCTTGCACCGCCGAGCTATCCTGGCCGGTGCTGGATCTCATCCGCCGCCTCGCCGCCTGGCTCGCCGCCGTCGGGGCGGGCGTCGCCGCGGCGGCGGCGCAGGCCGCCGATGAAGCCGCGGGTGCCGGCGGCGGCGACACGGCTGCGGACGACCAGGCGGCGGCGCAGGTCGTCCAGGCTCTCCAAGCGCCGACGGCGGTCGCCGGGCAGCACTTCGTAGAGCTCGACCAGCACGCCGTGCGCCGAGCGCGGGTGGATGAAGACGATGCGCCGGCCGCCGGTGCCGATGTAGGGCGTCTCGTCGATGAGCTGGACGCCATGCTCGCGCAACCGGGCGAGCGCATCGTCGATGTCGTCGACTTCGAGGCAGAGGTGGTGCAGGCCGGGGCCGCGGCGGGCGAGGAAGCGCGCCACGCCCGAATCCGCCGCGACCGGCTCGATCAGCTCGAGCTCGCTGTCGCCCAGCGGCAGGAAGGCGACGACCACGCCTTGGCCTTCCTCGACGTCGGTGTGGGTCACCTCCAGGCCGAGCACGTCGGTGAAGAAGGGCAGCGCGGCGTCGATGTCGGTCACCGCGAGGGCGACGTGGTCGATGCGGCGGATTTTCATCGGATGGCGGCTGCTTTCCTGCGGTGAAGTCCGCGCTCGATCAGGCTCGAAGGCGCCGAAGCCGGAGTCCGCGCCCGTCAGTGCCCGAGGAGCTGGACGGACTTGTCGCGCGGCTGCCAGGTGTAGCGGACCGAGGCGAAGCGGGCCGCGGCCTCGCGGGCGGCGGTGTACAGCGGCCAGAGGTTGGCGGCGCGGACCTTCCAGCGGCCTTTGAGATGGTTGATCACGAGCTGGCTGTCGCCGAACACGTCGACCGCGACGGCCGCGGGATCCGCGCTGTCGGCGGCGAGCGTGGCGAGCGCCGCGACCAGGGTGCGGTACTCGGCCTCGTTGTTGGTCACGCCGTCGCCGTAGTCCAGCCGGACCGGCGCCGCCCAGTCCTCGCCCGCCCGGCGCAGGCGGTAGCTGCCGTAGCCCTTGCCGGGATTGCCCAGGCTGCCGCCGTCGAAGACGATCTCATATCGGGTCATGGAGTGCTCCGATGATATCCCAGGTCAGGCATGAGGCACGCGTCATCCCCGCGGCGGGCGGGGCGCGGTGGCGATGCCGCGCGGTGCAGGCTGTCCAGGGCAGGACCGCCCGGAGCGCGGACTTCACCCCTCGACCACCGTCAGCAGGTCGCCGAGGTTGACCGTCTGGCCGGCGACGACGCTCAGCGAGCGGACGACACCGGCGCGCGGGCTGCGGATCTCGTTCTCCATCTTCATCGCTTCGAGGATCAACAGCCCCTGGTCCGCCTCGACCGCCTGCCCGGTCTCGACCAGCACGCGCACCACCAGGCCCGGCATCGGCGCGGTGATCGTGCCGGCGTCGTGCTCGGCGTGCGGCTGACCGCCCATCGCCTTGAGCTGCCGGAGCCGCGCCTGCTCGACGTCGACCGCGAACAGGTCGCCCTTGATCATCACGTAGTAGACCCCCGCCCGCCGCTCGACGAACACCTCGTAGCTGTGGTTGTCCAGGATCAGCGAGTAGAGCTGGGTGCCGCCGATCGCCCGCAGGTCCACGGCATGGACGGTGCCATGCTCCACATCGTCGACGGTGACCTCGCCGGCGCGGTCGATGTCGATGGTGAACTCGCGCCCGTTGACGCTGGCCCCGTACTTCATGATGCGGTTCCGTCCTTTGGACAGCCCGGGCGGCGATCCGCGATCGCCGGGCAGGGCATGGAGGGCAGCGGGTGGCAGCGCATGGCGGTCGCCCGGGCGCCTACAACCGCCGGGTGCCGGCGCGCCGGCCGTAGAGCTTCCACTCGCTGGGCCCGCCGGCCGGCGCGAGTCGGTTGATCACGTCGCCGCGGCTCTGGTGGGCCAGCAGGGCCGCCACCACCGCCGCCACCCGCTCCAGCTCGGCCGCCTCGCCCGCGCCGTTCCGGCCGCCCTTGGCGCCGCGCGCGCCGTCGCCGGCCTGCATCCGAAAGGCCTCCTCCAGGTAAGCCGTGTCGTAAGTCCCGGCGATGAACTGGGTGGTGTCCATGATCTTCTGGTGCAGCGGGATGGTGGTCTTGACGCCGACGATGCGGTACTCGTCCAGCGCCCGGCGCATGCGCAGGATCGCGTCCGGGCGGCTCTGGCCCCAGACGACGAGCTTGGCCAGCAGCGGATCGTAGAACAGGCCGACCTCGGCCCCGTCGTAGATCGCGCTGTCGACCCGCACGCCCGGCCCGGTCGGTTCGAGCACGCTGGTGATGCGGCCGGTCGAGGGCAGGAAGCCGTTGTGCGGGTCCTCGGCGTTGATGCGGCACTCGATCGCGTGCCCGCTCCACTCGACGTCCGACTGCTTCAGGCGCAGCCGCCGGCCGCCGGCGATGCGCAGCATGTGCTTGACCAAGTCCACCCCGGTCACCAGCTCGGTCACCGGGTGCTCCACTTGCAGCCGGGTGTTCATCTCCATGAAGTAGAACCGGCGCCCGTCGCGGTCCAGCAGGAACTCGACCGTGCCGGCGCTGACGTAGCCGACCGCCCGCGCCGCCGCCACCGCCGCCGCGCCCATCTCGGCGCGCAGCTCGGGC
>CAZCJG010000030.1:0-20842 GCA_964498575.1 uncultured Anaerolineales bacterium
CGAACGGATGATCGTCGCACGCGACGAACTGTTCATGGGCGAGATGGCCTGGCTGAGCCAGCATGGATGGATGAAATGGGCTCCCTCGATGCACAACATATGAACTGTCCAGGCACAGCTATCGTGATCTCGCAGCGCGATCTGGCTCGGTCCTACAGCGTATTCCAGGGGAATCTCAGGGACCTCGCACTGCTGATCAAGATTGCCATCCCTTGTGGGCAGACTCCCGGTTCTGAAAGCAATCGCCGTGCCCGGACAGGCGACGCCTTTGGTCTGGTTGCGACTTGGGAGACCAGCAGCATGGTCGCGCGAGGGCGCTTGGCGCGGTCCGTCCAGGGTCGTGGGCATCGAGTCTCGATCTATCCCGTGCTCCGCTCGTCGGCGAGCTCGGCCAGCCGCGCGAGGCCGGGCTCGGCCACCTCGGCCAAGCGCGCCGTGGCGGCCTGCACCGCGGGCTCGGCGCGCTGCGACAGCTCGAGGCGGGCCGGATTCAGGGCGCAGGCGTTCGTCCAGTCCGCGATGTCCGGCTCGGCGCCGTAGGCGGCGGTCGCGAGGGCGCCGCGCAGCTGCATCTTCGCCCAGCTCGCCGGCGAGTCGGGGAAGGCGTTGGGCGGGCATAGCCGGTTGCGCTCCGAGTCGTCGTCCCGCGTCGCCTCCACGTAGCCGATAAGGGCTGCGCAGAAGCAGGGGAAGCCCGCCCGGATCGTCTGCAGCCGGATCCTGTCCGGGCTCCACACGGGGACCGGCGTCGGGTATTTGAGACCCGACGCCGCACAGTGCACCACGAGGGAACCAGGCACAAGGGGAACGGAGCCGCCGCGGAGCTCGATCTCGCGCGGCGTCACGCGCGTGATGTGCCCGAGGCGGATGACGTTCTCGATCGTACGGAGCAGGTCGAGCTCCCACCGGCCGAGGGTGGGCGCCTTCGCCATCGTCGGGATGTGGTTGGGGTCGATCCGAAGCATCACTCCCGCCGCCTCGAGGCGCAGGAAGAAATCCGTGAGCGATTCGGCCTCGGCGGCCGACGCCATGGTGTCGGCGGCCAAGGTCAGCGCAACCTCCGGGGCGGGTTGGACCACGGCGCGATCCAGCATCCAGGGATCGCGCGGCCGCACCCACGCGATCCGGTCCGGGTCGACGCCGCTGAAGAGTAGCCAGACGATCGCGTCCGTGGCCGTCTTGCCTGATCCGACGATGACGTAGCCGCTCGGCGCCTCGGGCATCGAGGCGAGCTCGTTGACCGGCGCGACCCGCACCGAGTCCGCGACGTCGAAGGGCGGTGCCGTCGTCGACGGGATCGAGGGCGACAGATAGGTGGCGTCGACGACCCGGCGGCGTACGTCGACGCGCGTGGTCTCGCCCGATACGCGCGATGTGACGAGATGCGAGGTGCCATCGCTGTGATACTCGCTGCCCCCGAGGAACGTGACGCGCCCGGAGCCGCGGAAGCGACGGTACAGGATGTCGTCGTAGTAAGCCTGGATCTCGGCGCGGCGCGCGCGCTCCTGAAGCCCCGCCTCGGGGCCATCCACCTGTATCGCACCGGTGCCGAGTACCGTCGAGGCCACGCCGTAGAAGAGCGAGGCCTGGTGGAGCCGGACGAACGGGTAGGCGTCCTGCCAGTGGCCGCCGGCCGCGAAGCGCCGGTCGACGAGCGTGACATGCACGTCGGCGTGGTCAACGAGGGCGTCGGTGAACGCCATGCCCATGGCCCCCGCGCCGATGACGAGGTAGTCGGTCTGCAGCGATCGCTCGCGCACCGGCGGTCCCCCTTTCGGGATCGATCAGCTCTCGAAGCGACATCAGAGGGCGGTGCAGAACGGGCTCCCCCGTCGTCGCGGTACGGCCGCCAGCCCGGGCCCTGCACCCTAGCCACCGGCCCATTGCGGCCCCGCATCGCGGCGGCACCGGGGCCTGGCGCCTCGACCGCCGCCACCGCCGCAGCGCTCCGACCGCTTCTGAGTGAGACCTCGATAGGATAGGCTTGTCAATCCGACGGCCGTGAGTATACGCCTCGCCGAAACACTCGTCAATGCCGCCTCGCGCCCCAGTCGCCGTCAAAGAACCGGCCCTCGCCGTCCGCCTGGACGGCGCTCCTTGGCCCTACGGCCGTCGAGAGTCACCTCGCGAGAGCGTTCCCACCCGGGCGTGCTGGACAACACTCCCCCATCATGATCCGCATCCACCGCATCAACCCTAACAAGTTGAGCAGCGCCGGCGAGTCGACCATCCCCCGCCGGCGCCCTGCCTGCCCCGCCGCCCTACGCGGCCTTGGCCGCCGGTCGATTCATCGGCATGATCACCCCGCCGCCGGACCCGTCAGGTAGGTCATACCGGACCGGCCGGGTCGGCTCTTGGATGAGCCAGAGGAGCTTGCCGCCCTTGCCCGCCGCGGCTGCCTCGCTCGCGTAGCGCGGCGACAACGCGACGGTCAGGGCGGCATACCCGCCGCCCGTGGGTTCGGCTTCGATGGTCGACGTCTGGTCGACGTCGTTCCCTCCCGATTAGGGCTCGTCAAGGGACAAAATAACTCGCCCAGACGGTTTGACAGACCGAACCAACTGATCCTATCTTTGGACGACTTCTTAGCCAATACTGCCAGGTCAGCGAGTGAACCCGCCCCACGTTCCGAGATACGCCGCACCAAATCCATCGAGCGCGGCGCGCGCGTCCGTGGTGGGATCACCGTAGACGGCGAGCGACGTCGGCTCGAAGCAGGCTACGAACCGCTCGGCGAAGTTTGCCCCGAAGTATTCGAGGTGCTCGATCACGGCACGGGAGTCCCTGTACCCCTCATTGGTGTGACACGTGGCGCCGTCCTCACTCACGAACCACTCGTATCGCTCGGCACCCGGCTCGCGGCGGGTGGCCTCAACCATGTCTGCCATTAGGGCCCGCGCATCATCGTGTCGGCCCTCGCGGACGGCGAGTCGAAGGTTCCAGGAGACTGTGGAGGTCATGGGCACAAAGCTTCCTTTCTGGTGGTCTTGACTGCGGGGTCGGCTGCGGGTGTCAACGCCCGGTACTCGCGCACCGAACCGGATCCTACCACAGCTTGCGACCTGGGCGCAAGGCACGGCGCTGTCGCTGCCCGGGCCAGCGCTGATCCGAGCCCGGGGATGGACACCCACCGCCCCCCCGCCCTATTATCCCCGCCTATGCCCTCCGCCCGCTCCTCACTCGCCCCGCCTTTCCTCGCGCCGCCCGACATCCCGCCTGTCAAACGTCGGCTGAAAGTACTGACCTTCTCAATAGCCGCTAAAGTCACTGCTCTGATAACACAGCCCGGTGCGGGTTTAGCGACTTGCGAGAAGATCAGTAAACAGGTGAGCGTCGGCCAAAACCAACAGCAGGTGAGTGGCGATGGCCGGCGGAGGTCTGGCTTGGATGGTCGGCGGCGCTCGTCGCGCCGTCGGGGTCAAGCGGGAAGGGATGGTCAGGTCAAGCAGGCTCCTTATCGGGTGCGGAACGGGTGAGGCGGTAGCTCCTGCCAGAGAGGGTCAGGACCTGCGCACGGTCGGTCAGGCGGTCAAGAGCGGCGTTGGCCAACAAGACATTGCCCAGGATCTCGATCCATTCGGCCGGTGCGCGGTTGCTGGTCAGCACGATCGAGCCCTTCTCGTAGCGGCCCTCGATGACGTCGTAGAGATCCTCGGGGCCGGTGGGCGGGAGGGTTTTGAGTCCGAAGTCGTCCAGGACCAACAGGTCGGGCTTGAGGTAGCCGGCGAGGCGACGGTCGTAGCTGCCGTCGGCGCGGGCGCCGGCCAGGTGCATCAGCATCCGGTGCGTCGAGAGGAACAAGACGTCCAGTCCCTGGCGCGCCGCCTCGTGAGACAAGGCCTGAGCCAGATGCGTCTTGCCGACCCCGGTCTGGCCGCAGATCAGGCAGTTGCGCCGCTGGCGGACGAACTGGCAGGTCGCCAAGTCGAAGACTGTGCTGGTTCAATCTCGACTTGGCATCGGCCTTCGCAGCCATGGCATACTATTTCGACCACCGCTCCGAGATTGACGAAAGGATCGAAGCCGATGAAGCCTACGCGGAGGCCTTTCGCCGTCGGAATCCCTCGCCACTTCAAGAGAAGCTGAGGGGCGTGCCAACCGAGATCGCCGACCGCGTCGAATACCTCTGACGGCGACGCGATTCGCCGCTGAGGCCGGAGACATCGCATGGACAAGCGCCCCAAAGACCCCTCCGCCAGACGGTCGGCGAGCTGCGCCGCGCCCTGGCATGGGACGGGGACGCTGGTCCAGCCCGAACTGGCGAGCCGAGCGGCCGCAGCCCGGGTTGGATTCCGGATCGGACGGCCTCAGATTCCATTTGGGACGGATGCTGAATCCATTTTGGACGGACGACCACGCCGATGATCCCACAGTCGCTCATCCCGCGGATTCTCGAACTTCGCATCCGCGACGCCCTCGCGGACGCTTCGCTATCGAAGATCGGGTGGAGGTGATGGTGAGCGACCGCTCGCGCGGGCTGACCCTGGGCAAGTACGCCCCGCTGCATCGCGGCCACCAGCTCGTGATCGACACGGCGGTCGCCGAGATGGACGAGGTCATCGTCGTGATTTACGACGCGCCCGAGACGACGGAGGTGCCGCTCCAGGTCCGATCAGGCTGGCTTCGGTCGCTGTACCCCACGGCGCAGGTGATCGAGGCCTGGGACGGCCCGACCGTGGTGGGCAATGCGCCGGAGGTCATGCGGGTGCACGAGGCGTATCTGTCGCGCCTTCTCGCGGGCCGCCAGGTGACGCACTTTTATTCGAGCGAGCCTTATGGCGAACACATGAGCAGCGCGCTCGGGGCCGTGGATCGTCGGGTCGACGAGACTCGGACGCGCTGTCCGATCTCGGCGACCGCGGTGCGTGGGGCCCCGTTCGAGCACCGGGCCTTTCTCGATGCGCTCGTGTATCGGGATCTGGTCATGAACATCGTATTGCTCGGGGCACCCTGCACGGGCAAGACGACCTTGGCCGAGCGACTGGCCACGGAGCACGGAACCCGGTGGATGCCCGAGTATGGCCGCGAGTTCTGGGAGAAGCATCAGGTAGACCGGCGCCTCACGCCGGAGCAGCTTGTCCAGCTTGCGGAAGAGCACGGGGTCCGGGAGGATGCGCTGCTGGCGCAGGCCAATCGGGTTCTCTTCACCGACACGAACGCCATGACGACCGCCCTGTTCGCCCGCTACTATCACGGCATGGTGCTACCAAGGCTCGCCGAGCTGGCACAGGCGTGTCGCTCCCGCTACGATCTGGTGCTGCTGTGCGACACGGACATCCCCTACGAGGATACTTGGGACCGATCGAGAGAAGTGAACCGGGCGGCCTTCCAACTATGAGCGGCGCCATCGATCGTCCGGGCGCTCTCGACCATGCGGCTGCCTGAACCCGACGGGGCGCCATTGGGATCCACTCGATGCGTGTCACACCCAACCGAGCTGCTGGAGGCTGATGCCGTCGTTCCAGATCTTGGTCATGTGGCGGATCTTGTCGCCTTCGAACTGCATGACATACACGTAGTCGGCCTCCACCTTCTTCCCGGTCGGCGGCACCGGCCCCCCCTCTCCAGTGTGGGTTCCCCGGAACACGCCGTACGCCGACACGTTGTTGCGATCCGGGTCCACGGCGAACGACCGAACCTCATAGTGGCCATCGGGGACAGGGGTAAGCAGTCCCTTCATCCAGTCGGTGTAAGCCTGCACCGTGTCGACACCAGCCAACGCGCCAGCCTGGGCCGAGAACGAGGCATCGGCATGGCAGTACTGCTGGCAGGCTTCCCAGCCCTTCCCGGTTTCGCAGGCCTCGAAGAACTTCTCGGCGGAATTCCTGATTGAGATCATTGGAAATGCTCCTTAACTTTCTGAGTCGCTTGCGGCAGGTGTGACGGGTGGACGCGCGATATCCGTGACCTGCTTCGGGCGTTGATCAGCGATCGAATCCGCCCCAGTGCCCGAGGTAGGCTGCGCCGAGGCCGTCCAGCGCCGCGCGTGCCTGATCACTGGGCGAGCCGTACACGGACAACTGCGTCGGCTGGAAGCAGCCGAGGAAGCGCTCGGCGAAACTGGCTCCGAAGTTGCCGAGATGAACCAGCACGGCGTCGGAGTCAACGTAGCTCTCGTTGATGTGGCAGGTGCTGCCGTCATCAGTGATGTACCAGTTATAGTGCTTGGCCCCCTCTTCGTCTCGGGTAGCCGCCATCATGTCGTTCATCAGTGCCCGCGCGTCATCGAGGCGACCCTCTCGGAGGGACACTTGGAGATTCCAGGAGACTGTCTGAGACACGTTCGTCATTCTCTTTCTGACCGGCCAGCTGTGCCGGCGGCCTCAATGTGGGCAGTGGATTGATTGCCGGATGCTTCGCCAGCGCACCGTTTCACTGCTGGGTGTGGGTGTCCACGAGCCTCGGATGCAGCGCCCGCGCCGCTCCTGGCTTGTCGTAGCCGCAGAGCATACCATCGGGAGCCGAGGGGCGCAAGTGGTCCGACCATTGTGTGTCACCCCTGAACGGTTACCTCTGCCCTGCTTCGGGCGTTGACGGGCGCCGACGACACGTGAACCCCGTGCCAATACGACAAATAGCGATGCAGACATCGCGACAGATACCGCGGAAGCTCACAACCGGGTGCGCGACTTGTCTCGCGACGCGGCGCTCGGCATCGCTCTGCAATCAGAAGCGCGAGGTCGGCCATCGGGTTAGCGGTGTCCGCGAGCCTTCGTCTTGCACGGACCCTCGGCCTCTGGCTGACCCCGCCATGACTGCCGGATGGGCGGTAGTATCTGCAGCGATCCCTGCTGAGTCAAGTCGAGTGGCGGGATCGGCGCCTGGTCGCGGCCACCATCACTTTGTACGCGAGCCAGGGCGACCACGCCACCCGGCACGTTCCGGTTGCCCCCCCTCTCCGCGCTGGGGCATCACTCCTTGCAACGGGGTGGAGCAGTGGTAGCTCGCTGGGCTCACAACCCAGAGGCCGCGGGTTCGAGTCCCGCTCCCGCCATGAAATGGCAGCCACAGCGGCAGCCGGGCCGTTTGACACGACGGGGCGCGCCTTGACGGGACGCGCTAGCCCGCGGCCCGGTCGCCTCTGATAGGTCGAACCGTTTGACACTACACGGCACGGATTGAAGGTTCTCCAGGCGGCACGATTCAAACTTCGGACCAGCAGGTCGCACGTTCGAATCATGCCGGGGGTACTCTCGTTTACTCTGCAAAACGGGCCGGATCGGGGTGGTTTTCGATCCGGCCCCTTGCTCTGGAAGCAACCCGGATCAGGATTCGCCCGCGGCATCCCGCAGGAAGCCGTCGAGGAGCGATAACCTAAAGTTGTGGACGGGGCCAGGGGGCCTGGAAGGCTGAGCTGGCCCCGTCCACAACTTCAGGTTATCGCTCTCACGCCTGCCTCCAACGCCTCCAACGCCTCCTCGCCCTCGCCTCTCTCTCAGTCCCCGTTTGATGCGTTCGCCCTGGACTGCCCTTGCCCGGCCGCTGATGGGCTGCTATCCTTCGACTGGCACCAGGAGTCCGCGCAGGAGGCTGGTGCGCGTCCAAGCGACAACGTCGGGAATGCCTACAGGCAACGATCGAGAAGTGTTCCCGTCAGCCTGACCTGTGCGCGCACTAGGGCGTCACTGCCGACCCTTATCGGGGCGAGCACTTGATCGCCGGAGGTGAATCTGAACGTCACGCTGCTTCACTATGCCGCCCCGCCCGTTGTTGGCGGGGTCGAGCGGGTAGTGGCGGAGCACGCCCGCCTCATGGTCGAGGCCGGTCATGTCGTGACCGTCGTGGCGGGACGGGGCGAACAGTGGGACTCACGCATCGCTGTCCGGCGGGTTCCGCTCATCGACTCGCGGCACCCCGACGTGTTGGCGATTAAGGAGTCGCTCGACGAGGGAACAGTACCCCCGGAATTCGGGCCACTGGCCGCGGAGCTGGTGCCGATGCTAAGGGCGGCTCTGGTTGGCTCCAACATGGTGGTGGCCCACAACGTTGGTTCACTGCACAAGAACTTGCCGCTGACCGCCGCGCTGACTGATCTTGCGCAGTGCGATCCCCACATCCCAGTCATCCTCTGGCACCATGACCTAGCCTGGACCTCGGAGCGCTACCAGGCCGAGTTGCATTCAGGCTGGCCCTGGGACCTCCTCCGGACACCTTGGGCCAACCGCCACGTAGTGGTGTCCGAGGCGCGCCGCGCCGAGCTCGCCGCCCTGCTGGGTTTGCCGGAGACGGAGATCGCCGTTGTCCCCAACGGCGTCGAGGCCGGCGCCCAGCTCGCCTTGTCTCCTGAGACCGAAGCGTTGGCGGCCCTGTTGGGGCTGGCGGAGGCGGCGCCGCTCCTCCTGTTGCCGGCCCGACTCACCCGCCGCAAGAACGTGGAGTTGGCACTGTCAGCCCTGAGCACGCTGCGTCGATCCATGTCCGCCGCCCAGCTCCTGGTCACCGGGCCGGCGGGGCCGCACAACCCCGCCAACCAGGCCTACCTGCAGCGGCTCCTTGACCTGCGCGATCACTTGGGGCTGCGAGGCGCGGCCCACCTGCTGGCAGACGTCCTACCTGACCCGGTGGGGAACCGCACCGTCGGCGACTTGTATCGGTTGGCCGATGCGGTGCTGCTACCGAGCTTCGAGGAAGGCTTTGGTATCCCGGTGCTGGAGGCGGCCCTGGCTCGTCGTCCCGTGTTCGCCGCGAACATCCCCAGCCTGCGCGAGCTCGGTGGCGCGGACGTGTCGTGGTTTGATCCGCGTGGGTCTCCCGAGGCGTTGGCGGAGCTCATCGCCCGGCGCCTGGGCGACGACCCGGTCTATCGCCTGGCCGTCCACGTGCGGACGCATTACAGCTGGTCGGTCATCTACCGCAACCACATCGCGCCGGTGCTGGGCCTATGACCGAGCACCGCTTCGCACCCGTTCACACCGCATGGCTGCCCGTGACTGTCGGCGTTGACCCGGCGCCCGCCGTCGCGACGGCCTTGGCGTTGGCCGAGCGGGTGGTGCTGGTGGGCTACGTGCGCGTGTCCGACGCCGCGGACCTGAGCGCGGCCGCGGTCGCCGCCCGCGCCGTGCGCCGGCTGCTGCGGGCCTGGTCGACCACGCCGCGGGTGCGACAGAGGTCGCGGGTGATAGTCGCCCTGGACCCGTGGGGCGAGCTGAGCGCAGCGGCGCAGGAGGCGCGGCCGGTCCTGTTGGTCCTGGGCTGGCGGGCGGACCTCGATGGCTTGGGCATCGCGCCGCGCGTGGCGTTGGACCGCCCGCCCTGCGACATCGCCCTGGTGCGCGGCGCCATCGAGGGCCGCCCGCGCGCGGTACTGGTGCCGGTGCGCGGCGGGCCCTACGCCGAGCTGGCCCTGCGCATCGGCATGGCCCTGCAGCCGGAGCAACTGGTGGCGCTGCAGGTGCGGCGCGAGGTCCTGGACATTGACGCGCCAGCGGCTGGCCTGGACCGGGTGCTCGGCCAACTGTCCGGCGTCGAGCGGCACATCGAGATCACCGACGACGCGGTCGGTGCCATCATGGCGCATGCGGGCCACGCCGACGTAGTGGTGCTGGGCGCCACGGCAGACCCAACCCCGGACCGGCCCGCCCTGGGTAAGGTGGCGCAGCACCTGCTTGAGCACCACCCTGGGCCAGTGCTGGTGGTGCGTACGCGCCGGCCCATGCCCCTGCCGATGGTCGGCGCCGCCGGCAGCCAGGCCATCTCCATCCTGGTGGACAGATGGTTCGCCGAAAACACCTACGATGCGGCGGAGTTTGCCGACCTGGACGTCCTCGTGGCCCTCAAGCGCTCGCGCGGCGTGACCATCAGCCTGGCCCTGCCCGCGCTGAACGAGGAAGAGACCGTCGGTAAGGTAATCCGGACTATTCAGGACGCCCTCCAGCGAACGGCGCCGCTCCTTGACGAGATCGTCCTGATAGACTCCAGATCCACCGACCGCACCCGGGAGATCGCCGCGGGCCTGGGCGTGCCGGTGTACGTGCACCAGGAGCTGCTGCCCGAGCTGGGCGCCCGCGCCGGCAAGGGCGAGGCGCTGTGGAAGAGCCTGTTGGTGACGCGCGGCGACATCGTCATGTGGATCGACACCGACATCGTGAACATCCATCCGCGCTTCGTGTATGGCGTCATTGGGCCTCTGTTGGTGGACCCGCGGGTGGTTCTCGTGAAGGGCTTCTACCGGCGGCCGCTGAAGGTCGACGGCCAGCTCCAGGCGGGCGGCGGTGGCCGGGTGACGGAGCTGATGGCTCGGCCGTTGATCAACCTGCTCTACCCGGAGCTGTCCGGGGTGGTGCAGCCACTATCGGGCGAGTACGCCGGGCGGCGCGAGGCCCTGGAGCAGCTGCCCTTCTTCTCAGGCTATGGGGTGGAAACGGGCCTGCTGATCGACGTGTTCGAGCGCTTCGGGCTGGACAGCCTGGCCCAGGTGAACCTGCAGGAGCGGGTCCACCACAACCAGTCGCTGGAGGCGCTCTCGCGCATGTCCTTCGTCATCGCCCAGGCGGTGTTCCACAAGCTGGCGCGGCGCTATGGCCACCCGTTCCTGGACGAGGTCAACCAGTCCATGAAGCGCATCCAGTACGAGGGTCGGCGCTACCGCTTGGTGGTGACCGAAGCCGCCGAGCGAGAGCGCCCGCCCATGGTGGAGGTGCCGCAGTACCGGGCCAGACGCGAACCGGCGGGCCGGCCGTGACCACGCGACTTTGGTTGGTGCGCCACGGCCAGACGGACTGGAACCTCAAGGGCCGCTTCCAGGGCCAGGCGGACCCGCCGCTAAACGCCACGGGCCTGCGGCAGGCGCATGACCTCGCCGCCCGCCTCGACGGCACCGCCTACGCGGCCCTATACAGTAGTGATCTACTGCGAGCACGTCAGACCGCGGCGGCATTGGCCGACCGCATTGGGCTGCGGGTACGCCTTGACGCCCGCCTGCGGGAGGTCAGTCACGGTGTGTGGGACGGGCTGCTGGTCACCGAGGTCCAGGCGCGATACGGCGGCAGCTGGGCCGAGCGCCAGCGCAACCCCGACGTGGCGCGGCCGCCTGGTGGCGAGACCGTGGTCGAGGTGGCCACCCGCGTGGCCGCCGCGTTGGACGATATCGCCCGCCTGCACCCCGGCGCGGAGGTGCTGGTGGTCTCCCACGGGCTGGCGCTGGCCACCGCGCTGTGCCGGGCGTGGGGGCGGCCGCTGCGCGCGGCCCACGACCTTGTGCCGCCCAACGCCGAGACCCAGGTGCTGCCGTGGACGTCTGGCTGAACGCCGCCAGGGCGCTCGCCATCCTGTACCCAGCGGACGCCGGCCCGACGCTGGGCCGCCTCCGCGCCCTGGTCGCCGCTTGGGTGCCCGCTGCACGCGCGGCCGCGCGCCGCGGCCCGCTTGCCCACGGCGACTGCCTGGCGATCGCCTACCCCGACCACGTCCAGGCACCCGGCCAGGCGCCGCTGGTGACCCTGCGCCAGGCGCTGGACGCACACCTGGCGGACGTGATCACCGGCGTGCACGTGCTGCCGTTCTACCCCTGGTCGTCCGACGACGGCTTCGCCGTGATGGACTACCAGTCGGTGGCGCCGGAATACGGCGACTGGGCGGCGGTGGCGGCGCTGTCCACGCGCTACCGGCTCATGGTCGACCTGGTGCTGAACCACGCCTCTGCCCAAGGGGGCTGGTTCCAGCGCTTCGTGGCTGGTGAGCCCAGCTTCGCCGGTCGCTTCGTGACCGTCGACGGCGCGCCCGACCTCGGCGCCGTCGTACGCCCGCGCACCAGCCCGCTGCTCACCGAGGTGGCCACGGCCGCAGGACCGCGGAGCGTGTGGACCACCTTCGGGCCAGACCAGGTAGACCTGAACTACCGCGACCCGGCGACGCTGCTGGCCATGGTGGAGGTGCTGCTGGACTACGTGTGCCGGGGCGCCGACGTGTTGCGCCTGGACGCCGTGGCCTTCCTGTGGAAGGAGCCCGGAACCAGCTGCCTGCACCTGCCCCAGACCCACGCCGTGGTGCGCCTGCTACGCGCCGTGCTGGACGCCGTGGCGCCGGACGTGCTGCTGGCCACCGAGACCAACGTGCCCCACGCCGAAAACCTCACCTACTTCGGCGGTGGCGGCGACGAGGCGCAGCTGGTGTACAACTTCGCGCTACCACCCCTGGTCCTCCACAGTCTGCTCGCGGGCGACGCGCGGCGCCTCGGCGACTGGGCGGCCGGCCTGGCGGCGCCATCGGAACGGGCCACCTTCCTCAACCTCCTGGCTTCCCACGACGGGATCGGCCTGCGTCCCGTCGCCGGGCTCCTACCAGAACGGGACCTGGCGCGCCTGGTCGAACGGTCCCTGGCCTGTGGTGGGAAGGTGACTTGGCGGGCCACCACCGGCGGTCGCGAACCCTACGAGCTGAACGCTAGCTTCCTGGACATGCTCATCAACGGACCGACGGCCGCCGATGAGGCACGGGGCGTTGCGC
Source organism: uncultured Anaerolineales bacterium (assembly GCA_964498575.1). Taxonomy (GTDB): domain Bacteria; phylum Chloroflexota; class Anaerolineae; order Epilineales; family Epilineaceae; genus CAZCJG01. Next base: position 12,445 of record CAZCJG010000030.1, read on the forward strand.
GCTTCCTGTGCGCGCACGCCATCGCCATGTCGCTGGTGGGCGTGCCACTCCTCTACCTGCACAGCCTGCTGGCTTCGCGTGGCTGGCCAGCAGGTGTTCGTGCGAGCGGAGCAGCCCGGGCCATCAACCGCGAGCGCCTGCGCCTGGATGTACTGTCCCGCGACCTGGCGCAGCCGGACTCCCGGCGCGCTCGCTTGCGCTCGGCGCTGTCCAGGCTGGCCGCCGCCCGGCGTGCGGTGCCGGCCTTCGACCCCTATGGCCGCCAGGTGGTCCTGGACCTGGGCCCCGGCTGCTTCGCGCTCCGGCGCGCGGCCCGTGCGGGCGGCCCGGGCGCGCTGTGCGTGCACAACGTTTCCGCCGCATCGCTCACCGTGCGGCTTGACGCCGTGCCCATGGGTGCCGAGCCGCCAGTGGTGGCAGCGGGCGCCCGAGCGGTGGCACCGGGCCGGATGGAACTGGCACCCTACGGCTATGCCTGGCTGGCGACGGATGACTGAGCCGGACGGCTCGCCCTTCCTGGAGCTGCTGCGGGACCGGGTCGACCTGGTGCGCCTGCCCTTCACCGAGCGGGGCTCGCGGCTCCTGGTGTTCCACACCCCGGCTGGCTTCGCGGTGCGCCTGGCCGAGCGCTGGTTCAAGGTACACGGCACGCTCAGCGGCTACCGGGCACGGCCGGCGCTTGTGGACCAGTGGCGGTTCACCGACGGCCGCGGCCGCCCGATCGAGGGCGAGCTCATCACCTGGCCTCACCGGGTTGACCTGCGCACGCGCATCGGCGTATTTCGCCTGGTGTTCCTAGACGGAGAGAGCCTGCTGGTGGCATTGCCGCCCGGGTCGGGGGGCGTCACGTTCCTGGCCCGCACCCATGAGGCCGGGGCGGACCGACGCGGCGGCACGCTGGCCACCGCGAACGCGGTGCGGCGGCGCATCGCCTACACCACCAACGCCCGGCTGCGCCATAACACGATCGAGGACGACCTGGGCGAGGGGCACCGCGTGCGGTTGACCTGGGATGCCGAACGCGGTGATGCCCTGCTGCTGCACGTCACGCCACGGCTGGGCCTGAACCGCTACGTGCCGTCGCCGGACGGCGCGCTCTCCGCCGCCGCGCGTCGCTGGCACGAGTGGTTCGCGGCCGCGCCGCCGGTGGCCGGAGCGTGCCGGGAGCAGTACTACTTCGCCTGGTGGATCATGCGCGCCGGCCTCATTTCCAGCCGCTTCTACACCACCCGCGAGGCCATGACCCCGTCCAAGACCCACTACGTGGGCGTGTGGCAATGGGACGCCTACTTCCACGCCCTGGCCTACCGGCACGTGGATATGGCCCTTGCCAAGAACCAGTTGCGCATCATCCTGGACCACCAACGCCCGGACGGCATGATGCCGGACGCCGTGCACGACGAGGGCGTGGTGGCCCACCTGGCGACGCCGGTGGACGCTGACGTAACCAAGCCGCCTCTTATCGCCTGGGCGGCCTGGAAACTGTACGAGCACGACCGCGACAAGGAGTTCCTGGACGAGATCTACGAGCAGCTGGTGCGCTGGAACAGCTGGTGGTTCGAGCACAATGACCTGGATGGCAACGGCCTGTGCGAGTACCAGCACCCGTTCTCGTCCGGCCTCGACGACAGCCCACTGTGGGATGGCGGCATGCCTGTGGAGTCGCCCGACCTCAACACCTACCTGTGTCTGCAGCAGGAGGCGTTGGCCGGCATCGCCACCGTGCTCGGTCTGTCAGCCGACGCCCGACTGTGGTCCCGGCGGGCCGAAGCCATGGCCCGGCGCATGGTCCGTAAAATGTGGGATCCGGCGGCCGGTCTGTTCCGCGCCCGGCGCGACGGCCGGCCTGTCGCGGTCAGCACGCCCGTGGGGCTCCTTCCGCTCCTGACCGGTCGCTTGCCCGAGCACGTAACGCGCCGACTGGTAGAGCGACTGACCGATCCGAGTGCCTTCTGGCCGCGCTTCCCGGTGCCATCCGTCGCCTTGAGCGATCCGGCCTTCGACGGCCAGCAGATGTGGCGAGGACCTACCTGGGTCAATGTGAACTACCTCTTGGTGGAAGGTCTGCAGCGCTGCGGCTATCCCGCCGAGGCGGACGAGCTGCGGCGCCGCACCATCCAACTCATCGGCCGGCATCGGGATATCTTCGAGTATTACGATCCACTGACCGGCGAGCCGGCGCCCAAGGCGGCCTCGCTGTTCGGATGGTCAGCGGCGCTGTTCATCGAGCTAGTGCTGCAGACCCAGGCTGGCGGCGCCACGGAGGCCAGCTACCGTGACTGACGCGCGGCCATCCATCAGGGCGACGACGCGACTGGGGCGCTGGCCGCACCGGCGCCCGCCGTTCCAGGTCGCGGTGGGTGTGGTCAAGAACCGTCCGGCGGCTGGGCAACGTGTCGGGCCGTCTGGGCGTGGTGGTGTTGGGGCGAAAAGTCTTTCGCCCCTACGGCCGGACGGATTTTGGCCACACCCGGTCGCGGTGCGTAGAGCTTGCCATCGGCGGTGATCCCGCTGATCGCCGAGCGGTGATCGCGGGTCATCCGCGGGCGGTGGCGGCCTCGCAAAGCGTCCGTGGGTGGACGAGGAAAGCCCGGATGACTGCATCCCGTCGGTGAACCGGACAAGCGAGGCGGGGCAAGGGGGCGACGCGTGGTGGGGGAACGGCGGGGCCCTGAGGCAAAGCGGTGGGCATGGTTCAGCGGGATGAGTGCCACTGAACCCTGGAGCTTAGGATCCCCGTCAGAATAAGTTGCCGCTGTTTCGTTGTCGCGAAGTCAGTCCATCATCCAGAACAGCGTCAACTTATTCTGACGGGAGCCCTTAGGAACTCCAGCTCCCCAAGACTGACGCGAGACCAACCCGCTCCGGTTCGGGGCGACGCCGGTCCGGCGCGCCGCTCGCGTTATGAGGCCGGGGCGGCGACCGCGTAGGCCAGCGCCGAAGGTGTTTTCCGGCCGACGATGGCCGGGGCCTCGTGGATCAGCGCGTCGTTTTCGAGTGCCTCGACCATGAACAGGGCGAAGTCCACGCGGCGGGTGAGGTTGCTGGCGAGGATGGGGTCGCCGACATGGCGGCTCCAGACCGGCAGGCCTTGGCTCTCGCCTTCCTCCAAGTCGCTCCCGCGGACCACCGTCCACCGGGTGTCGCTGGCGAAGATGCGCCGGCATGCTTCCTCTTGGTCGGACAGATCCGCGATGCGGGCGATCCGCGCGAAGCTGCCGAAGAGCTTCACGAAGGTCTTGAGCTTCCAGGAATAGACGTCCTGCCCGTCGCGCGAGATGTGCCATCCGCAGGAGAACACCAGCCGCGCGTCCCGGGGCGCGAAGTCCAGCACGGCTTGCGCCGTTCCCGTCGAATACTGCTGCACGCCCCAGGGCACGAGCACCGTGAGCACGCCGTCACAGCCGGCGACGGCGTGCCTGATCACCTCCGGGTCGTTGGTCGCCCCGGGCACGACGGTGATGCGCCCCTTGTAGGCGGCCGACTTGTTGACACTCTGCTCCCGGCATACGCCGACGACCTCGTAGCGGCGATCCAGCGCGTGCTGGACCATGTACTGCCCGAGCTTGCCCGATGCTCCGACGATGCAAACCTTCTTCATCAATGACTCCTTTCGTCTCTTGACGCGGCCACCCGCGGCCAGGGCGTCGACGCGCGCGAACCTTCTATCCCGCTGGGGAGCAGCGAGGCACCATGCCGGTCGCTTCGTCAGCGCCCGAGCGCGGTGGCGTGCAGCACGGGGCGCGCGCGAAGATGCCGCCGAGATGGCGGGTGCGAAAGCGGGCCACGGAGGCGCCGCTGCGGGAGCTCGCGCACCGCTCGGCTCACCGCTGTCAGTTCGGCGATGCAGGCTGCGGCGAGTCCCTTGCGACAGAAGCGTTCGGCCGCGTCGGAGGGAAGACCGGCCCGAGCTGTCCTCGGGCCGGCCTCAATTCTCAATGGCCGAGCTGGCCGCCTGCAGTGCCCGCACGTCCGGCATGAGCCATGGCGCCGCGTTTCGCGAGGGTGTTCGCGCGGGCCCACAAGCTCCACCGGTCAGGTGTCGAGGCGGCAATCGGGGTGCTGAATCACCCCACCGTCGCCCAGGCAGTATAGCGGCTGGCGGCGCGGGAGCCAAACCGCGGCAGGATTGTCCCATTCTCCGGTTTGAGCCGCTTGAGAAGCGCATGCGATCGTTCGGTGTGCTGGCTTCCACAAAGTTGCCCATGAGCTATCGCTCACCACAACGAATGAAACGATTGGGTGGAAGTTGTCCCATCGGAAATCGCTTTCAGACGAGGTTCCGAAGCACCGTTCTACGGTGCCGTTGCAGCCGACGACAAGTGCTCGGCGGGGATGACTTCCAGGTTGACCGTCATCGGCCGTCCAACAGCCGACCGCACGGCGGCGACCAGATCGCCGAACGCCGGTGGTGGGCCATGGCCGGCGATGGTGACCGCGATCATGTCGCCGGCGACGCGGACCAGGCGGACTTCGTATTCGGTAGCGCTCACCCACTCGGTCGCCGCGGTCGTGGTTTCGATCTCCGCCCGGGCGTCCTGGGCGATCCGCCGGCCGGTGAACAGGAGGGGCACGGCCACCATGAGGGTCGCGATCGCGACGGTCGCGAAGGCCTTGCGGCGCGCGGTGCCGCGGATCTCGATCATCGCCGCGCGGTTGAGCCCGAGCAGCCCGAGCACGCCGCCGCCGGCCAGGAGGATCGACAGGAAGTTGGTGACGAAGAGCAGGCCCGCGCCCAACGCCGCGTCCTGCTCGCCGGCCGAGAGCGCGATGCCGACCACGCAGAGCGGCGGGACCAGCGAGATCGCGATCGCCACGCCCGGCAGCGAGTCGGCGATGTCGTCGCGGCTGAGGCAAAACGCACCGGCCGCGCCGGAGGCCAGGGCGGCGATCAGGTCGATCAGGCGTGGGGAGGTGCGCCCGGTGATCTGCGCGTTCTCGGTGAAGCTGATCACACCGGTGTAGAAGTTGCCGCACAACCATGACAGAGCGACGACGCCCGCCACGCCGAAGAGCACGAGCAGGAGGCTCGCGGTGGCCCGGGGGATGTTGCCCATCACCAGCGCCGCCGCCGTCGCCATGATCGGCGTCATCAGGGGCGCGATGATCATCGCGCCGATCACCGTCGCCGTCGAGTCGCCGAGGATTCCCATCGAAGCGATGACCGTGGCCAGGAAGAGGAGCGCGGTGAACTTCTCCAAGTAGGGGCGCCGGCGCTCGCCCTCGAAGAACAGTCTGCGCTCGAAACCCGACACGTCTTCGGGACGGAATCGGTTGTCGCGAACGATGTTAGCGAGGATGGCCATCGCAGGTCTCCAGGACTTGGCAAGCGCTTCAAGGTCGGCGGCGGCGGATTGTACGGGCGCTGCCGCGCGCCGGTCAACCTGGCGCGCGATCGAGTATCATTCTGACGCAGGGCTTTACTCTCGCGTATGGGGCCATCCGCCGTGAATCGTAACAGCGACCCACGCCCGGTGCGCTTCCGTGGCTAACGGAGCCGCCTCGCGCCAGGCCGTGCGCAAGCGGATCCGCGACGGCGCGGCGGTCGACCCGGCCTACCTGATCATGAACGCGCTAGCGACGGTCGTCGCCTGCTTCGGGCTGCTTCAGGACAGCACGGCGGTGGTGATCGGCGCGATGCTGATTGCGATGCTGCTCGGCCCGATCTCCGGCATCGCGCTGGGACTGGTGGACGGCAACGCCCTGCTGCTCCGGGTGGCCTTGCAGGCCGAGCTCGTCGGCGTCGGGCTGGTGCTCCTGATCGCGGTCACCATCGGCAGCGTCTTCGACGACATCCCGCTGGGCCGTGAGGTCGTCGCCCGCACCCAGCCCAACATCCTGGACCTCGCCGTCGCCCTGGCCGGCGGCACGGCGGGCGCCTACGCGATGGTTTCGCCCCGCGTCAGCACCGGCCTGGTCGGCGTGGCGATCGCCACCGCCCTGGTGCCGCCGCTCTCAGTCTGCGGCCTCCTCCTCGCCCGCGGCGAGACCGACGCGGCCCGCGGCGCGCTGCTGCTCTTCCTGGCCAACTTCGTCGCGATCCTCGTCGCCTCGGCCCTGGTGCTGTGGCTGCACGGCTATCGCCGCCTGAAGCGCCGCTCGGCGCGGGAGTCCGTGACGGTCTTCGCCGGCCACGCGTTCAGCGCCCTCATGCTCGCCGTGCTGGCGGTGGCACTCGGCCTGAACTTCCAGCGCGTGCTGGCGGACCAACGTCTGGTGTCCCGTGTTCGCGCCGCGGTCGACGCACGCATGGACGAGGTGAGCAACAGCCAGCTCGTCGAGACCCGCGTCAAGACGCTGGACGGCGTGATCCAGATCGAGATCACGCTGCGCGCGCCCCAGCGTCCCTCCTACGAGCAGGTCGTCACCTGGCAGACCGACATCGCGACCGAGCTGCAGCAGCCCGTGGCCTTGAAGGCGTTCGTCGTCCCCAGCTTCACCCTGGACCCGCTGGTTCCGCCGACGCCCACGCCGACCGACACACCGACGTCTACGCCGACCGCCAGCCCGACGCCGCGGCCGAGCCGGACGCCCCGCCCAAGCCCTGGATCCGGCGCGAGCCCGAGCCCGACGCCCGGCGCCTGACCCGGCTCCTACAGGTCGAGCTGTACCCCCAGCTCCACCGCGCGGTCTGCAGGCACTCTCTGACAAGTCGCTCAATACCGCGGTAGGTTTGCACAACTACCGAGCATATGGCAAAATCCCGCCCCGATGCCCAACACTTCCGACCGCGTCCTCACCCTCGCCCGCGAGCTCGGCGTCGTCCGACCGCGCGACCTCGCTGCCCGCGGCCTGCCGCGCCAGTACGCCGGCCAGCTCGCGGCCTGCGGCGCTCTGATCCGCATCGGCCGCGGCCTGTACACCCTGCCGGCCGCCGAGGTGTCCGCCCACCACAGCCTCGCCGAGGTCGCCGCCGCCGCGCCGCGCGGCGTGATCTGCCTGCTCTCCGCCCTGCGCTTCCACGGCCTGACGACCCAGAACCCGCCGGACGTCTGGCTGGCCATCGGAGGCAAGGCCTGGCGGCCGCGGAGCACGCCGCTGCCGATCGCGGTCGTCTACCTCACCGGACTCGCATTCACCGAGGGCGTTGAGACGCACGTGATCGACGGCGTGCCAACGCGCATCTACTCGCCGGCGAAGACCGTCGCCGACTGCTTCAAGTTCCGCAACCGCATCGGCCCGGACGTGGCGGTCGAAGCCCTGCGCGACTACCTGCGCCGATACCGCGGCGGCGCCGACGAACTCTGGCGCTTCGCCCGGATCTGCCGCGTGAGCCGCGTCATGCTGCCTTACCTGGACGCCCTGCTGTGAACGACCGCCCGCTCGCCAACCTCGCCGAGTCTGTTCGGCAGCGCCTCCTCAATCGATCGCGTACCACGGGCGAGGACTTCCAGATCATCCTGAACAGCTACCTGTTCGAGCGCTTACTGTACCGGCTGAGCCGCTCGGAGGCGAAAGATCGCTTCGTGCTCAAGGGAGCGGCACTGCTTCGGCTGTGGGCCGAGCAACCCTACCGGGCGACGCGGGATCTCGACCTCCTGCGGCACGGACCACCATCCCCGTCCGATCTGGCCGATAACTTCCGCGCCATTTGCATGACTGCGGTCGAACCTGACGGCGTGGTCTTCGACCTGGACGACCTGACGGTGGAAGCGCTGCGCGAGGACGAAGAGTACGCTGGGCTCCGCGCCAATTTCACCGCGCGGCTGGGCTCGGCGCGGGTCCGCCTGCAGGTCGATGTCGGCACGGGCGACGCCGTGTGGCCGGCGCCTCGGGAGATGATCTACCCGACCTTGCTGGCGTTCCCGGCGCCGTCGCTGCTGGCGTATGCCCCGGAAACGGTGGTGGCCGAGAAGCTCGATGCGATGGTGGTGTTCGGCATCGCCAACAGCCGGATCAAGGACTACTTCGACCTGCACTACCTCGCGAGGAAATTCAGCTTCGACGGCTCGCAACTGGCCGAGGCCATCCGCCGCACGTTCGAGCGGCGGCAGACCCCGTATCCGGTCGACGTGCCCATCGGCCTCAGCGACGAGTTCTGGGAGATTGCCGGCCGCGACGCACATGTCCGGGCCTTCGCGCGACGGTCAAGGCTCGACGTCGACCTGGCCTCGGCGCGCGAGCTACTGCCGGTCCTGCGCAGCTTCCTGCTCCCGCCGCTCGAAGCGCTCGGCGCCGGGCGTGCGTTCCAGGGCGCATGGCCGAAGGGCGGGCCGTGGCGTGCGAGTTGAACCGCGGCCCCGGCCCGTTTCGCATCTTTCCTCAGCCGCCTGACCGGCTGCCACTCCAGCGAGGTGCCCGCCGCCCCGGAGTGATCCGGCAGTGTGGATCGAGGCATCGGCACCGAGAAGGCGAATCTGCCGGCGTGGCAGATTTATCTTCCCACGTGCTTCCCCCC
>CAZCJG010000031.1:0-20761 GCA_964498575.1 uncultured Anaerolineales bacterium
CGACGCGCTCGGCGCCGCGCGCGCCGGCTTCCAGCGCCGCCTCCACCGCCGCCACGTCGCCGCGGACGATGGCGGTGACGTAGCCGCCGCCGGTCTTCTCGTAGGCCACCAGCTCGACCTTGGCCGCCTTGACCATCGCATCGGCCGCCTCGACCATCGCCGCGAAGCCGCGGGTCTCGATCATTCCGAGTGCTTCTGACATGTGCCTAACCTCCTTGAGGAGAAGATGGACAGTTCTACACGATTTAAGTGGATCTCAAATGCTCAACGTGAGTTCGAGTGAACCGTGCACCACTGCCAAGACGTCAATGCGATCTTCTCTGATCCGGTAGATGATACGGTACGGTCGTTAAATTACCTCACGAACATCGGCCACGCGAAATTCAGGCACTATACGTCCAGAGTATGGGAAGTCGGCGAATTGTTGGGACCGCCTTGTAATCCGATCAACCATCTTCTTGGCATATAGCGGGGAGTCTTGAGCGATGTAGTCATGAATAGCTACCAAATGCTCAACAGCCGAACGTGTCCATGCGACCCTCATGGTTTCAGCCCGAACTGAGCACGTACATCGACCACATCGGTAACACGATCAGCATCGCTGTCCGCCAGTCCCGCTTCAACAGCCTGCCGCACATAAATCTCGTACATCAAGTCGTCCCAGGTGGCATCCTCCGGCAAGTTCTCGACCAAGAGTAGTGCGTCCTGTTTGATGTTGTCTGCCATTGTTTTACCCTTTCTGATGTATGAAGTGATGAGGCAATGATAGCACCTGACCTCCTCACCCGCCCTCCCGCGCCCGCCCCGTCACCGCCTCCACCGCCGCGACCGCCGCCTGCCAGCCGACCTCGATGTCGCGCTCCTCGCCGCCGAGGTAGACACGGCCGAAGGAACCGAAGGCGATGACCTCCAGCACGTTGATGTTGGCCGCCTTCTCCGCTTCGTTGGTCGCCAGGGCCGCGTAGGGCGCGGGCTCGACCTCCATCACGTACATCGTCTGGCCCGGGATCAGCATTTGGCCGTGGCGCATGCGGTTGATGAGCTGCGCCTGGTGGTCGTCGACGCGGCGGATGATCTGGCTGGACACGACGCGCGGCTTCCAGCGATCCGCCTCGCCCAGGCCGAGCGCGCCCAGGATCGCCTCGCCCGCCGCGCGGGTCTCGGCCTGGCTGGGCGCGTGGACCTCGAGCAGGCCGAAGTAGCGCTCGACGATCTGCAAGCCGGGCCGCACACGCGTGCTCTTGAGCGCGATGTCGGTCAGCCGGTTGATCTCGATGCCCGGCGAAATCTCCACCCACAGTGACGCATCGCCCGCCAGCGGCAGGAAGCCGCGCGCCACCGTGCCGAGGAAGGCGGCGTGCTGTGGCTGGAGGCTGTCCAGGAAGACGTAGGAGCGAAGGTCAAGGCCGTCGGCCATTGGACGTTCCTTTCTCGCGGGTGCGATGCGGGCCGGAGGCCCGCGGTCCAAGGTCAATACCGTGCTGCACCTGCGTCTCCTTTGACTCGCCCCCCGACGATCGCCACGCCCGCCGAGGCGCCGATCCGCGTCGCGCCGGCGGCGACCAGCGCCTGGACGTCGTCGGCGGTCTTGATGCCGCCCGAGGCCTTGATGCCCATCGCCGGGCCGACCGCTTCGCGCATCAGCGCCACGTCGAACACCGTCGCCCCGCCGCCACCGAAGCCCGTCGAGGTCTTGACATAATCGGCTTTCGCTCGCTGCGCCAGCCTTGAGCCGATCACCTTCTCGTCGTCGGTGAGGAGCGCGGTTTCCAGGATCACCTTGCAGGCCGCGCCGGCCTCGCGGCAGGCTTCCACGACGCCGCGGATGTCGCGCTGGACCAGGGCGTGGTCGCCGGCCTTCAGCGCGCCGATGTTGATCACCATGTCGATCTCGCGCGCGCCGTCGCGCAGCGCCCGGCGCGCTTCGGCCGCCTTGGTCTCCGGCAGGTTGGCGCCAAGCGGGAAGCCGACGACCGCCGCGACGCCGACGCCGCTGCCGCGCAGGGCGGCCGCGGCGCGCCGGACCCAGATCGGGTTGACACAGACGGTCGCGAAGTGATGCTCGCGCGCCTCCTGGCAAAGCTTGTCGATGTCGGCAGGCATGGCGTCGGGTCGCAGCAGGGTGTGGTCGATCAGGCCGGCGAGGTCGGACGGGACTTCGGCCGCGGGACCGTCGCCGCTGAAGCTGACGCGCCCCGCGCCCATGCTCGCCACCGCGCGGACCTTGTCGGCGCAGTGCACCGCACAGGCGCCGATGCAGTCCAGGCAGCGATCGCCGCTGCGGCCGGCGAGGGCTTTCAGGACCTCGTGGGTCACGGCGTCGATCAGTCGGTCTCGGTCACTCATCGGCTGTTGCCCGGTTCAGGCCCTTGAGGTCAGGCGCGTCAGGCGCTCTCGATCATCGCCACGCGCCGCGCATGGCGCCCGCCGCCCCATTCGGTGGCCAGCCAGGCGTCGACGATCTGGCGGGCCAGGTTCGGGCCGACGAGCCCGGCGCCGAGCGTGAGGACGTTGGCGTGGTTGTGCTCGCGGCTGTTCCGCGCGGTCGAGATATCATAACACATCGCCGCGCGCACGCCCGGCACCTTGTTGGCGGCCATGCACGAACCGATCCCCGCCCCGTCGATCACGATCCCCCAGCGGCAGGCGCCCGTCGCCACCCGCAGGGCGACGGCGCGGGCGATGACCGGATAGTCCGCCGGCTCCCGCCCATGCGCCCCGCAGTCGCGCACGCTGTAACCCCGCTCGCGCAGGTGGGCGACGAGCAGCGCCTTGAGCTCGACCCCTCCGTGGTCCGCCCCGATGGCGATGTCGGCGTGGCCCTCTGCAGCCATGCCCGTGCCGGAGTCGACGTCAGAGGAGAACGTGCCTTCGGGGGGCGGGGCGGCGAGCAGCTCGTCGACGACGCGGCGGACTAGCGGGCGAATGTCGGACTCGGTAGGGTCCGTGCTGTTGGCGGGGCGGGTGGACTGGCTGGACATGGCGCGAACCCAGTCTAGCAGTGATGAGGCCGGCGTCAAGCCCCGGTTGCGCCCGCGGCCACGACCACCTCGGTTGATTCAGCCCGCGCTGACATCCGTCACCCCGGAGCGCCAACGCCTGCATACCGCACCCCGGTCAAGTCAGCCACCTCGCGCTTCCAGGTCGTCAGGTCGTCGGCGTTGAACTGGCCGAGGTGGTCGTGGCCGCAGGCGCGGGCCATCACCTGCATCAGCTCGACGGTGGCGCCGAGGAAGCGCGCCAGGCGCCGCGCGCTCTCGTGGATGATCAGGCGGGCGCGCAGGTGCTCGCGCTGGGTGGCGATGCCGACCGGGCAGTTGTTGGTGTGGCAGGCGCGCATCCCCAGGCAGCCGATCGCCTGGATCGCCGAGTTGGCGATCGCCACGCCATCCGCGCCCAGCGCCAGCGCCTTGATGAAGTCCGACTCGGTGCGCAGCCCGCCGGTGGCGATCAAGGTGACGTCGGCCCGCCCGCACCGGTCCAGGTGCCGGCGCGCCCGCGGCAGCGCGGCCAGGATCGGCACCGAGAGGTTGTGCTTGAACAGCTCCGGCGCCGCGCCGGTGCCGCCGCCGCGGCCGTCCAGGATGATGTAGTCCGCCCCCGCCGCCAGCGCGAAGTCGATGTCCTCCTCGATGTGCTGGGCGGACAGCTTGAAGCCGATCGGGATGCCTCCGGAGACCTCGCGGACCTCGGCCGCCTGCCGCTGGAAGTCCGCGACCGTGATCAGGTCCGGAAAAGCGGCCGGGCTGATCGCCGGCTGGCCTTCGGGCAGGCCGCGCACGGCCGCGATCTTGCCGCGGACCTTGGCGCCGGGCAGGTGCCCGCCCGTGCCGGTTTTGGCCCCCTGCCCGCCCTTGAAGTGGAAGGCCTGCACGCGCGCCACCTTGTCCAGGCTCCAGCCGAAACGCGCCGAGGCCAGCTCGTAGAAGTAGCGCGAACAGGCCGCCTGCTCCTCCGGCAGCATCCCACCCTCGCCCGAGGCGATGCCGGTGCCGGCCATCTCCGCGCCCATCGCCAGGGCGACCTTGGCTTCCTCGGACAGCGCGCCGAAGCTCATGTCGCTGACGAAGATCGGGATCTCGAGCCGCAAAGGGCGCCGGGCGTTCGGGCCGATCACCAGCTCGGTGCCGACCGGCGCCTCGTCCAGCAGGGGGCGCCGCGCAAGCTGGGCGGTGATGATCTGCACGTCGTCCCAGCTCGGCAGCTCGCGCCGGGGCACCCCCATCGCCGAGACCCGGCCGTGGTGGCCCGATTTCGACAGGCCGTCGCGCGCAAGCTGGCGAATGTAGGCGTTGTGCGGCTCGTCGGGCGTGCCGTGGATGTCCTGGTACAGGCCCAGATACGCCTCGCGGTCGTAGGGTTGGGGATGCGCGTCGTGCCAGGCGGCGATCTCGGCCTCGTCGACCAGCACCGCATCCGCCGCTTCGTCCACCCAGGCCGTGAACTTGGCCAAGGTCTCGGCGTTGTTGTAGGCGCTGACGCCGGTGTCGTAGCGGTAGTCCCAGTTGTGGACGCCGCAGACCAGGTCTTGCCCCCTGATCCGCCCATCCGCCAGCAGCGCCCCCCGGTGCAGGCAGCGCCCGTAGAGCACGGAGACCTGATCGTCGTAGCGGATGATCACCAGGTCCACGTTGGCGACCAGCGCGTAAGCCGGCCGGCGGTCGGCGAGCGTGCTCCAGGTGGCGATCGGGACGGGCCGCGCGGGGGACGTGGGCTGCGTTGGGAGCGTGGGATGCGCGCCGGGGCTGGAGTCAGCGGCGGCGACAGGGTGCGTGGCCGGGCTGGGCTGAGCGGTAGGCATGGCGTTTCTCCTGGGGATTGCGTCCGGGCTTGTCCCCGCACTTCAGCGCATCACCCGCGCCCCCGCGGCGTGGCCCGCCCGGAGGAAGGTCAACAGGCGTGCTTCGGGGTCGATTTCCCCCAGCAGGCGCTCGTAGCGCATCAAGCCGCCCTGCCAGCCGCCGTCGTGCCATGCCGTGCCGGGGGGCAGGGGAGACTGGCGGATGGCGTCTTGCCAGGGATAGGCGAGGATGTAGAAGTACGGTTCGGGGAGGCCGTCGTCGCCGGTCGAGAAGCCGAAGGTCATGTGCTCGTCGGCGTGCTCGCGGTCCGCCGGGTCCACCCCCGGCACGCGCCGGCCGCTGAACCAGGTGAGGGCAAGGTCGAAGTGGTGCGGCCAGAGCTGCACCGGACTGGTCTCGCCCGGCAGCTCGGCCCCGAAGCGCTCCAACACGCCGTCCACCCAGTCCAGCACCGTCGCGTAGCGCCACATGGCCTCTGCGTCCAGGGTGCCCATCATCATGCCGTCGAACAGGGCCTGGTCGATCGTCACCGTCACGCCGAAGGCTTCGAGCTGGGCGAGCAGCTCGGCGGTGAAGTCCGCCTGCGACTGGCCGCAGAGGGGGATGCTTCGGCTCTCGCCCCGGCTTGAGATCACGAGGATGTGCTGACGCAGGTCCAGCGCCAGGTCGAACGCTCCCCCTGGGCCGCCCGGGATGGCGGGCGTACCGAGGCGGCCCTCGTCCACGCGCAGGCTGATATGCCACCAGTGCGGATGCGCCGGCGACAGCTCGCGGCGGATCCGGCTGATCGGGCGCGCATACGCGTGCAGCGTGTCGCGGGTGGCCCGGGAATCCGCGAGCGAGAGGGGCGGCAGGGAAGGCGTGGGGGTCATGGCAAGGGTCCCGGCCGAGTAGCATAGGCCGCCGCTGGAAGCTTGTCAACCGATTGCTGCTGGACGGCTGCCGCTGTGTCCGTCTCAGGCTAGCGCTACTGGTGGTGGCGGCAGGGTTGGGTTCCTGATGCTAGGCTTGGTCGAGCATACCCGCAAGCTGTGTGAGCGGAATCGACTGGGTGCTCTCGCCCACGGGATAGGTCTCCGCCCCCGGGTATACCACGTAGCGGTGCTCGGGTTTCAGATCCGCGCACGCCATGTAAAATCCGCGCTCGGGGTGCGGCGTCAGGCTGCGCTTGATCGCCACGGCCCACATTCGGCCATCGGGAAAGTTCAGGAGCAGGTCGATCTCCGCCCCCGTGCTCGTGCGGTAGAAGTAGGCCTGCATTCCCTCCGGCGCGACGGCGAGCACGTTCTCGATGACGAAGCCCTCCCAGCTCGCTCCCACCACCGGATGGGAGAGCAAAGTTTCCTTGTCTCCAATGGCCAACAGGGTGTGGACCAGTCCGCTGTCGCGGACATACACCTTGGGCGATTTCACCAATCGCTTGCCGACGTTCGCATGCCAGGGCTGCAAGCGGCGCACGAGCAGGAGATCGACGAGCAGGTCGATGTAGCCGGCGATCGTCTTGGCGTCCACCCCCAGGTTGCGGGCAAGCTGGGCGACGTTGAGCAAGCCGCCTTGATGATGGGCGAGCATCACCCAGAAACGCCGCAGCGTCTCGGCGGCGATGCGCGGGCCAAGCTGGGGGATGTCGCGTTCCAGGTAAGAGCGGATGAAATCCTGTCGCCAGCGCGCACTCTGGGCTTCGCCAGGGGCCAGGAAGCTTTCCGGGAAACCACCGCGCAGCCACAACCGGTCCTGCGTGCCGTCGGCAGCCTGCCCTATCGCTTCCAGCACGTCGAAGGGATGGAGTTCGAGATAGCTTACCCGGCCGGCCAGAGTCTCGCCTGACTGCTTGAGCAGATCCAGCGAGGCCGAACCCAGCAGCAGGTACAGCCCTTGGCGCTCCCCGGCGCGACGGGCGCGATCGATCAGACCGCGCAGCACCGGGAACAGGCCAGGCGCCCGATGGATCTCGTCGATGATCACCAGATGCCCCACGTGATCGCCGAGATACAGCTCCGGCTCGCTGAGCTTGGCGCGATCCTGGTCGGACTCCAGGTCCAGATAGACCGCGCCATCCGCCTCGCCCAAGGCCAAGGCCAGTGTCGTCTTGCCCACCTGCCGCGGCCCCAGCAGGACCACGGCGGGGACTTCACGCAGGCGCTCGGCGAGGATGGGTGCGAGGCGTCGCTGGATCATCCTTGCAATTATGGAGTGTCGCTCCCGGTTTTGCAAGGATATCCATCGCGGACTGCCACGAGCAATGTTCCAGCTACGGGTACGCAGGCAGAGCCCGCCCGGGCCTCACCCGGCGCTGGACACCTTCCAGAACTTGGGCCAAAATGTTGTTCAACTTGAACATTATGGGGAAAGACCAATGCCGAACCGAACCCTCGACAGCCATCAGGCGCGCAACAACTGGCGCGAGTTGCTGGATGCCGTGCTGATCGAGCAGTCAGATGTGATCATCACGCGCTACGACAAGCCGCTGGTCACGGTGATCGCCTACGAAGACTATCTGGCGGTTCGGGACGAGCTGGCGAGGCAGCGGGCGGAACGACGGTCAAGACAGCAGTCTCAGAGTGAAGCGCTGGCGACGATGATCGCGTCGGAGCGGGTGCTGGCCCGCGATTGGGATACTCCCGAGGAGGACGAGGCGTGGGCCGATTTGTAAAGGGCGACGTCGTCGTGTTGCCGTTCCCGTTCTCGAACCTGCGGGCCAGCAAGAAGCGCCCGGCGCTGGTGATCGCTCCCATCCAACCCTACGACGGCGTCATCCTTTGCATGATGACCAGCGCCGGCGCGAAGGACGCCAGCGCAGTGTCTATCGCTCAGGCTGACTTTGAAGTGGGCGGCCTGCCTCATGCCAGCAATGCTCGCCCCAACCGCTTATTCACCGCGGACTCCGGCATCGTCGTGCGGCAGGCTGGAAGGATCTCCCAGGCGAAGATCGACCAGGTCGTTGCCGAGATCGTCAGGATTGTCTCCACGTGAGATCGGGTGGGCAGCGGCCATGAGCGGCGTGTGACCCTTGCCGGGCAACGCGGCAGCGGCACCGAGAAGTTGAACGTCCTCTTCACCTGGGACGCCCGCCCCGCGCTGCGCGACTACCTTGCGCGCGGGCTGGCGGACGTGCCGGGGCTGCGCTTGCTGTACCCGGAGCCGACTTCCGCGGTCGCGGGGGCGACGGTGCCGGGCGCGGGGGTGACGGTATCGAGCACGGTGTCGGCGACGCCCGTCGCGCCGGCTGCCACGGAGGCGGACGTGATGATCGGCTGGCGCCCGACGCGGGCGCTGCTGGAGGCCGCGCCGCGGCTGCGGGTGTGGATCAACCCGGGCGCGGGCATCGGGCACCTGGTCGAGCTGCTGCGTGAAGTCAACGCCGGGCGCGAGCGGCCGATCGTTTTGGTCAACGGGCATGGCAACGCGGCCTTTGTCGCCCAGCACGCGGTCGCCCTGCTGCTCGCGCTGGCCAACCGGGTGGTTCTCCACCACCGCTGGATGGCCGAGGGGCTGTGGCGCCGCGGCGACGCCGAGGCCGCGTCGATCCCGCTTGGCGGGCGGACCGTCGGGCTTCTCGGCTACGGCCACATCAACCAGCGCGTCCACCGGCTCTTGTCGGGCTTCGACGTGGACGTCGCGATCCTGCGCCGCGCCTGGTCCTCGGACAACGAGGAGGCGACGGTGCCGCCGGCTTTGCGCTTCACGCCGGATCGGCTCGGCGCGTTCCTGGACGTCGTCGACATCCTGATCATTGCCGTGCCCGAGACCGCCGAGACCACGGGGCTGATCGACCGGGCGGCGCTGGGGCGGCTGGGCCCGCGCGGCCTGCTGGTCAACGTCGCGCGCGGGCCGGTGGTGGTCGAAGCGGACCTGTTCGCGGCGCTGCGCGATGGCGCGATCGCCGGCGCGGCGCTGGACGTGTGGTACGACTACCAGCCCGCGCCGGACGCCGAGGGTCGCCGCTATCCCTACCATGCCCCCTTCCACAGCCTGGACAACGTCGTCCTCTCCCCCCACCGCGCCGCCTCGCCGCTGGACGACCTGGCGCGCTGGGATGAGGTGATCGACAACCTGCGGCGCATCGCCGCGGGGCGGTCGGACCTGCGGAATGTGGTGCATCTGGCGCGGGGGTATTGACCCCCCACTTTAGCCCTAGGGCGGTCGTGCCGGGCAGGTCTGACGCAAAGTCCACGATTGGCCGGGGACCTATCCGCTATGTGGCTTGATGAGGCGCCACAGGGTCCTCAGCGCACCTGGTCCGCCCAGCGCCACCAGGCGAAGGTACCTGCCAGCCCGACCGTGGAGGTGAGCAGAACAACGGCGAAGCTGTGCGGCCCGACGGCCAGGCTGAGCGGGCCGGCCAGACCGCTGTAGAGGGCCGGGACGGACCAAGGGAACCAGGCACCCCAGCCGAGTGCGGCGACGATCTGGGCCGCGACGATCGTCAGGATCGCCCAGCCCATCGCCGGGAGATACCCACGGCCGAGGCTGGCCAGCAGGGCAACCGGCGACATGAGCGTGAGCGTTAGCCCGGCGATGACGAACAGCTTGGCCGCGGCCGGGCCGACGAGCGGTGCAGGACTACCGGGCAGGCCAACGCTGGTGCCCACCACGAGGCCCAGAGCGAAGATGAAGGCCGTAAGACCGAGCGCCCAGGCGGCGATGACCGTGAACTTGGCCGCGACGATCGCCCCGCGGGAGGCCGGCAGCGCGAGCAGCTCTTTGGCGGTGCGATCCGCGAACTCGCGACCGAAGACCCAGGACGTGACAAGGGCGAACACCACTGCCCCCCCGATTGCCATGGCCTGCGCCAGCAACGCCAGGTAGGTCGGCCAGTCAGCCGAGCCGGCGCTCAACTGGGCTTTGGCGCCGAGGAGGCCCATGGATCGCGCTCTTTCTGGATCCTGCAAGATGACCATGAACAGCCCGCCCACAAGAGGCGCCGCCGTGAAAGCGAGGGCTGTGAGCCAAGGCACCTTGGAACGGCGCACCTTGAGTGCCTCCGCCCACAGGGCGGCGCGGAAGCCGGTCACGACGGCGCCTCGATGAGCCGCAGGAAGTGAGCCTCCAGGTCCTCCTGCGCGGCGGCCAGATGGATGGGCGTGATGCCGGCGGCCAGGAGCGCCCGGACGACGTCCTCCGGCGCTTCGAGCGCGCGGGGCTCCAGGAGCGCCAGCGGGCCGTCCCGGCCGGCGGAGCTCGAGACCGTGTAGCCGGCCGCCTCCAGCGCCGTACGGGCGGCGGCGCGGTCCCGGGCGTCCACGACGAGCCGGCGTGCGCGGCGCCGTTCCAGGTCCCTTGCGTCCAGCTCCTCGATCAACCGACCCTGCTGCAGGATGCCGATCCGGGTCGCCAGCCGGTCCACCTCGGGCAGGAGGTGGCTGGACATGAACACGGTGACGCCATCATCGGCCGCCAGCGACCGCAGCAGCTCCCGGATCTCGACAACGCCCGCCGGATCGAGCCCGCTGGTCGGTTCGTCCAGCACCAGCAGCTCGGGGCGGTGCAAGAGGGCCCGGGCCAGACCCAGGCGCTGGAGATTGCCGCTGGACAGGGTGCCCGCCTTCCGGGAGGCATAGGCGGTCAGGCCGAGCGCCGCGATGATGCGCGGGGTCGCCTGGGGATCCACGACCTGCTGTAGGCGCCGGGCGATCTCGATGTTTTCCCGCACCGAGAGCTCGGGGTACGCCGAAGGCGCGTCCACCACGTGGCCGACGCGGCGCCAGGGGCCACCCGTTCCGATGCGGATGGGCTCGCCGAGCACCGTGACCTCGCCCTTGGTGGGGCGGAGCATGCCGAGCAGCAGGCGGATCGTCGTGGACTTGCCGGCCCCGTTGAGCCCGAGGAAGGCGTAGATCTCGCCGCGCTCGACGTGGAGGCCGACGTCGTCCACCGCCAGGACGTCGCCGAAGCGCTTCGAGAGACCGCGCGTGACGATGGCCGCTGTCATCCGCCGCCACCGTCGCGCCGTCGATGAAGTCGGAGCATCGGCGCCACGAGGTCCGGCACACGGACAGCGGGCCAGATCATCCGAGCTGGCCGCCTGCGTCCGAGAAGGATGCAGGCTTGTCGCCCCGCAGGCCCGGCACCCGGGAGACCGGCACTCGCGTCGCCCGCGCACGCTGCCGCCCACAGGGCCAGGAGATGATGATCCGAATCGGTGAGGGTCCCACCGCGGCGGATCGTCACGAAACGAGGGTCGCGGTCTTTCGGGAGGATCACACCCAGCACCCCTTCTACTCGCATCGACCGTGCGTGGCGCCGGCACGTGCGGCCACCCGCGCCGGCGCGAAGTGTACCATACCGTGGCACTTTCACTGCGCGCCGACCTGACCCGGTCATCCCCGAAGGTGTATCGACGCTACGCGGTGGACGCGGTGGTGACGTAGTAGCCTGAGTACTTGACGCCCGGCCGCCTGGGGCTATCATGTCTTTGCACCGCTCAAGCTGCAGCGGAGTACCGTCTTCGGGTCCCGCGCTCAAGCCTGGGAGGCGGATGTCCATGGGGTAGCGCCGCCGTCGCTCTACCCCGTCCACGTGAACACTCACCGGAACTTCTCCATTGCTCCCGAAAGGCCTGTAGCCGTGGACCAGGACGAGGACCAGTACGACACCCATAACGAGGACCAGTACGAGAACGAGAAGACGCCCCCCGATCCGGGCTGCGGCAGGCGCCGGCCTGGCTGCTGCGGGTGCGGATCCGGCTGCGGGAGCTTCCTGCTCGTGCTGCTAGTGGGAGGGGCGCTGAGCCTCTTCAACGTCGCCTTCAGCATCGGCGTCTCGGTCCAGATCCCTTTCACATCCAGCAACTTTACCGCGGCCGGATCGATCGGGACGAAGGAGAAGGCCGTCGAGGCGCTGCCCAACTACGCCCAGGGCCGGCTCGCCGGAAACGAGAACTTCATCAACCACTCGACAACGCTGACGATCGGCCCGGCGGAAGGGATCGGGCTCCTGGTGATCGGCAAACAGCCGGGCGCTCCCCCGATCGACCTGTACGCGGCCCTGCGCTGAGGCGCCATCGCCCTGGGCGGTGAAGGTGGCGTTGCCGCCGAACGGGCGCCAGAGGTCCTGAATCAGGTCGGCGGCCGCGGTGGCGAATTGCGGAGATGCTAGATCGCGGTCGCTGGCGGGGACGAGGTGGGCACCGTGACGTACTCGAACCGTAGCCCTCAGCCCTCAGCCCACGGCGTCAAAAGTCAGCACCACATTGCCCGTCTTCTGCCAGCTCTCGACGTACCGCGTCGCCTCGACCACCTCCTCGATCGGGTAGGTGCGGTCCACGACGGGCTTGTACTTCCCCTCCTCGATGAGCGCTTTGACGAGGAGGACCGTCTCCCTCGAATAGCCCGGGCGCGAGCCCACGACCTTCTTGTCCCCGAGCCACCGCGTCGCGACCATGAGCGGGATGTTGTGGACACCGTCGGTCGGGACGAAGCGCCCGCCTGGAGCGAGCGATCGGCGCGCACGGAAATACGAGTGCTTCCCGACGGCGTCGAGGATCACGTCGTACAGCTCGCCACTGCGCGTGTAGTCCTCCCGCGTGTAGTCGATCACCGCGTCGGCGCCCAGCGCGCGCATGAGATCCAGGTTCTTCGCGGTGCAGACGGCGGTGACGTGGGCGCCGAGGTGCCGGCCGAGCTGGACCGCGGCGGTCCCGCACGATCCCGATGCCCCGTAGACGAGCAGTCGCGTCCCGGCTCCGACAACTCCGGCGGCGAGGTGCTTCCAGGCCTGGTTCACGCCGTCGCACACCGCCGCCGCCCCCTCGAATGTCGTGCCCTCCGGGATGCGCGCCACGAGGCCCGCCTCCCGCACGCAGAGAAGCTCGGCGTGGGCGCCGCTGCGCAGGCCGAACACGCGGTCCCCCACGGCGAAGGCGGTAACCTCGGCCCCGACCGCTTCGACCACGCCGGCGAACTCCACGCCCAAGACCCGCCGCTTCGGGCGGCGCAGGCCGAGCAGGAAGCGCCAGACGAAGGGCTGGGCGCGGCGCATGTGGCAGTCGGTCTGGGTGACGGTGGTGGCATGCACACGGACGAGCAACTCTCCGCCCGCCGGGGTCGGCGGCAGGGCCTCCTCGATCCGAAGCACGTCGGGAGGTCCGTACCGATCGTGGACAACGGCCCTCATCGGCCGGCGCGTTTCAGGGTGACGACGTTCTGGTGGCGGTGCATCATGTGATCTCCAACGCAGTGTCCGGCCTCTCGCCGGCGCCGACTGACCGTACGCGCGGCTGGGGCTTTGTGTTGCACACCGCCCTCCTCCGATCGGTTGACCGCCGCGCCGATTCGTGATATCAGTCTCGGACGCCGCGCGCGGTCGCCCTTCGCTCAGCGCCGCGCGGCTCGACTGACCGGAGGAGATTACGACACGATGACCGGAAGAAGGCTGCATCTGTCGCTGGCGTGCGGTGCCGCGCTGGCCGCTGGCCTCCTCCTCGCGCGCGGCCTGCCCGGAGTGGAGCAGGGGGCACGCGCGGCACCAACGCGCAGGGCACACGCGGCACCGGCGCAGGGTATCGCCCGGTCCGCCGCCGCCCAGGACCGGCCGCCCGATCCGCGCGCAGCGGCGGTGCGCGCCTTCCTCGCGGCGCATCCGCAGGCGCGCGTGACGGTCGAGGGCGACGACCCCGTCCAGATCTTCGGCGCGGGCTTCGCCGGCGGCGCTTCGGCGCGGGCCGCGGCCGACGACTTCCTCGGCCGGCACGTCGCGCTGCTCGGCGTCGAGCGCGCGGAGCTCGATCCCGACCTGGTCCTGATGATCCTGGACGATCGCTTCACCGTGCGGATCTATGCCGAGACCAAGAACGGCTGGCCGGTCTACGATCGCTGGCTCAAGGTCGTCGTGCGCAACCAGCCCGGCTTCCCGGTGGTGCTGGTCAACAGCTCGATCGTGCCGGTGCGGGACGCGGCGGCGGCGCCGGTCATCACAGCCGGCGCGGCGATTGACAGCGTCCGCCCGCTCCATCCCACGCTGGTCGATTTCACCGTGCCGGAGCTGGTCTACCACGCGCCGCGCGGCGGGAATCCCGTGCTGTGCTGGACCTTCCTTGGCGACAACGGTGACCTGGGCCGGCGCGAGCGGCTGCGCTTCTTCGTCAACGCCGTCGACGGGACGCTGGTCGACACCCTGCCGGGGCTCTACCACACCGACATCACCGGCCACGTGGACGGCTATCAGTCCCCGCCGCCGCTGCCGGACCAGGGGAACAACCCTCCCACCGCGCTGGTGGTCGGCGGGGCGCGGGTGCGGGTGCTAGGGGCGAACACGACCTACGCGAACGCCGGCGGCGACTATGTGCTGCCCCACGACGGCACGAGCGCGGTGACGGTGCACTGCGACCTGCAGGGGCAGTGGAGCGCCATCAGCAACCAGGGCTCGGGCGGCCTGGTGTCGTCGAGCCAGACCGTGACGCCGCCGGGGCCGGCCAACTTCACGCTCAACCCCTCGCCGACCGAGTTCGAGACCTCGCAGGTCAACGCCTTCGCCCACACCACCAAGATCCACGACGCGATCAAGGCCTGGGCGCCGGGGCTGACGGTGATGGACTTCGCCCTGCCGACCAAGGTCAACATCAACGGCAGTTGCAACGCCTACTACGACTCGTCGCCGCCTTCGATCAACTTTTACCGCGCCTCGAGCAGTTGCCCGAACATGGCCTACACCAGCGTCGTCTACCACGAGTACGGCCACGGGGTGACCGACCTGGTGCCCGGCGGCCCCGACGGCGACGACTACCACGAGGGCATGTCCGATACCCTGTCCGCGGTCTACCTCAACGACCCCTGCGTCGGCCACGACTTCTACGGGCAGGGCAGCGGCTGCCTGCGCAACGTCCATACCCAGAATTACTCCTATCCGTGCAGCGGTGATGCCCACACCTGCGGCCTGGTGATCGCGGGCGCGTTCTGGGATACGAAGGTCGGGCTGGTGAACACGATGGGTCTGGCTGCCGGGCTGCAACTGGCGCGCGCCCTCTACATCGGCCAGGAGATCGTCGGCAACCATCGCATCCACCCGTCGGTGACGATCGACCTCCTGACCCTGGACGACGACAACAACTCGATCCTCGACGGCACGCCGCACTACACCGAGATCGACGACGGCTTCTCCGCTCACGGCCTGCCCGCGCCCGAGCTCGTGCCGCAAGACACCTGCCCGGGCGCGCTGGTCGTCCCGCCCGCCGGCCCCTTCCCCCACCTCACGGTCATCACGCCGGACATCACGCTCGCGACGAACGGCGGCGACCCGCCCGCGCCGAGCTGCACCTCGGACATCTCGCGCAGCATCTGGGCCAAGTTCAGCCCGGCCACCGCCGGGACCTACACCTTCGACACCTGCGCGGCGACCACCGGCACCACGGTCGCCGACACCGTGCTCGGCGTCTACACCTCCGGCGGCGGCTGCAACGGCCCCTTCACCCCCTTGATCTGCAACGACGACCGCTGCGGCACGCGCGCCAGGCTGACGACCAAGCTCGCCGCCGGAACGACCTACTACATCCTCATGTGGAAGTTCGGGACCGGCGCGCCCGCGACCGGCCAGACGGCGGTGCAACTACGCGTGACGCGCGAATTGCCGCCGGCCGACACCTGCGCGGGCGCCGAGCGTATCCCGGGCGCGGGACCCTTCCCCTACCTGACGACGATCACGCCGGACATCAGCGACGCGACCACCACCGCCGATCCGCCGGCGCCGAGCTGCCAGGGAAGCGTGTCGCGCAGCATCTGGTACGCATTTACACCGGCCGCGACCGCGAGCTACACGATTTCGACCTGCGCGGACGCGCCGACCGGGACGACGGTCGACGACACGGTGCTGGCAGTCTACGCCTCCAGCGGCGGCTGCGGCGGCAGCTTCACCCAGATCTCGGGCGCCTGCGACGACAACGGTTGCGGCAGCGAGGACGCGCAGGCCGTGGTGACCGCGGCGCTGACCGCGGGCAACACCTACTACGTCGTCGCCTGGAAGACCGGCACCGGCGCGCCGACCGCCGGCAACACGGCCCTGCAACTGCGCGTCACGCGCCAGCTCAGCCCGCCGGCCAACGACACCTGCCCCAACGCCGAGGTGATTCCGGGCAACGGACCTTTCCCGTACACGACGTCGACGACCACGGACATCACGGACGCGACCACCACGGGCGATCCCGGCGCGCCGAGCTGCCGGTCGAGCGTGTCGCGCAGCGTCTGGTACGCCTTCACCCCGACCTCGACCGCGAGCTATACCCTCTCCTCCTGCGCCGACGCGCCGACCGAGACGACGGTCGACGACACGGTGCTGGCGATCTACACCTCCAACGGCGGCTGCGGTGGCAGCTTCACCCCGGTCGCCGGCGCCTGCGACGACGACGGCTGCACCAGCGCGGACGCGCAGGCGGTGATCGGCGACGTCACCCTGACGGCGGGGACGACCTACTACATCCTCACCTGGAAGGGCGGGGACGCGGCGCCGGCACAGGGCCACACCGCCGTCCAGCTCCGCGTCACGCGCGCGCCGCTGCCGCCCGCGGCCGACGAATGCGCGGGGGCCGGGGTGATCCCGGGCGCCGGACCCTTCCCGATCCTCAGCCCGCTGGCCGCGGACATCACCGAGGCGACGACCACCGGCGATCCGCCGGCGCCGAGCTGCGCTTCGGATGTCTCGCGTAGCCTGTGGTACAGCTTCGCCCCGGCCGCGACCGCGACCTACACGATTCAGACCTGCGCCGGCGCCACGGGGACGACGGTGGCCGACACCGTGATCGGCGTGTACAACCCGGCGAGCGGCTGCGGCGGGTCGTTCGTCCCCTTGATTTGCAGCGACGACGCCTGCGGGCTGGGCGCTTCGGTGACGGTGGACTTGCAGGCGGGCACGGCCTACCGCATCGTCGTCTGGAAGTACGGCGCCGCGCCGCCCGCCGACGGCCAGACCGCGGTGCAGGTGCGGGTGGGCTACCCACCGCCGGCCAACGACGAATGCACGGGGGCCGTGGAGATCCCGAACGGGGGCCCCTTCCCCTACCTGGCGCCGCTGGTGCCGGACATCACGGATGCCGGCACCGACGGCGATCCGCCGGCGCCGAGCTGCGCCCCCGAGGTCTCGCGCAGCCTCTGGTACACTTTCACACCGGCCTCCACGACGAGCTACATCATCGAGACCTGCGCCGGCAGCACCGGGACCACGGTCGACGACACCGTGATCGGCGTCTACACCGGGGGCGCCAGTTGCGGCGGGAGCTACACCCAGGTAGCCTGCGACAACGACGGCTGCGGCACGCGGTCCCGGCTGATCACGTCGCTGACGGCCGGGACCAGGTACTATATCGTCGTCTGGAAGGCCGGCGGCGCGGTCCCCGCGATCGGCCAGGCGGCGGTCCAACTCCGGCTGCTGCCCGAGCCGCCGCCGAACGACGAATGCGCGGGCGCGGAGCTCGTGCCGGGCGCCGGCCCCTTCCCGTTCCGGACGGTGATCACGGCGGACATCAGCAACGCGACCACGATCGGCGATCCGCCCGCGCCGACCTGCCAGCCCGATGTCTCGCGCAGCCTGTGGTACACCTTCACCCCGGCCGCGTCCGCCACCTACGCCATCGAGACCTGCACCCCGCCGACCTCGACCACGGTCGCCGACACCGTCATGGCCATCTACACCGCCTCCGCCGGCTGCGACTCGACCTACACCCAGGTGGCCTGCAACGACAACAATTGCCTGCAGAAGTCGCGGATCGTCACAGCGCTGCTTGAGGGCACGCAGTACTTCGTCGTCGTCTGGAAGCGCGGCGCCGGCCCGCCCGGCCTCGGCCAGGTCAGCGTGCAACTGCAGTTCGCGCTGGTGGCCACCGCTACACCGACCGCCACATCGCCCGCCTCGCCGACGCCGACCATCACCCTGACATCGGCGGCCACGGCGACGGCATCGAGCACGCCCATCCCGACCGCCCCGCCGACGCCGACAGCCCCGCCGACGGCCACCGCCACGAGCACTGCGTCAAGCACGCCGACCCCGACGACCGCACCGACCTGGACCGCCACACCGACGCCGACTGCCACACCGCTCCCGACCGCCACGCCCACCGCGCTGCCGACAGCCACTCAGACGGCCATTCCGACGCCGACCGCCACGAGTACAAACACGCCGACCCCGACGACCACGCCGACGTGGACGGCCACACCGACACCCACCGCACCTCCAACGCCTTCCGGCACGTCCACGGCGTCCACACCGTCCACTTTGCCCCCCACCCCCACCCACCCGCGCGGCGACTGCAACGCCGACGACATCGTGGACGCCGCCGATGTCTCCAGCCTGGTGCTCGAAATCTTCGATGGTGACGGCTCCGATCCGAGCGCGGTTCCGGGTGGCAGCTTCGGGGGCGATCCCATCGGCTGCAACGCCAACGCCGATACCCTGATCGATGCCGGCGACCTGGCGTGCGCGGTGCGGCTGGTGTTCGACGGCGGGGTGGGCTGCGGGCCGTGAGCAATCCGAGGAATTCCCATGGATGATGTGACCAAGCTCGTCCGCGCCCGCTACCTGCTGGCGGCCACGCTCGACGATCAGCGCGCCATTATCGGCCCGGTCTCGCGGGCGTGGATCGGCAGCGAGACGGAGCGGCGCATCGCCTGGAGCCAGGTGCCGGAAGCCGTGCGGCGGCATCCGTCCGTGGCCGGCTCCGACCCCGGAGCGGCCAACGCGCGGCTCAACACCAATCGGCTGCCGAAGCTCGAGCCCCTGATCAACGCCTACGTGCTGGCCGGCGTCATCCTCTACGGCACCCGGCTCTACGGCGCCGGCGCCGAGGATACCGAGCGCGGCGTGCGCTACCGGGCGATCGAGAACGACCTGATCATCGCCACCATGATCCACGCCACCCTCGGCTACCAGGACCGCCTGTCGGCCCTGCTGCCCGATGCGCGCATAACCGTGGACGCGGACTATGTCGACGAGCACTTCGGCCCGGATGTCGTTCGGCACCTCGATGAGCTGTTGCGGCATTTGGCCGTGTTCGACACCGCACATGCCGCGGGCGAAGCGGCGGGTCGCACACCCGAGCTCGGCATCCCGCCTGCCTACGCCAATGCCATCGCCGCGATCAAGGCCGGGCTGCTGCGGCTTTCCGCCCGCGCCGCCGGGGACGGCATCTTCGGGCTGCTCGACGCGGACAAGCGGGCCGAGATGGCGGCGCGCGGGGTGGACTTGGGCGAGCCCGGCGATCCCTTCCCCGAGCGCACGTATCTGGCCCGCGACGCCGCGGTGGCCCGCGCGGCGGCGGCGCTGCCCGGTGTCGACCCGGCGACGATCCGCACGCCGGTCGAGGAACAGCTTCTGTGCAACGTGGACTATGTGCTGGATGGCGCGGTGCCGCCCGGCCATCTGGTCGGCCGCTACGGCGCCGGTCTGCACCACTTCCATACCGTGCTGCCGCTGATGTACCGCTACAGCCCGGTCAACCGGCGCGTGGTGTCGGGCGAGGGGGGGCAATCGCACGAGGTCGAGGGGCCTTACGCGCTCGGGACCCTGCACCTGACCGGCCTGGAGGTGACGCGCTACTTCAACAACGTCCGGCGCAAGGGCCAGGGCAGCGGCGCGGGGCATTCGTTCATCGTCTCGTCGCGCGCCGAGTCGGTGATCCGCGGCTACCGCAGCGTGCCGATCCTGGCCGGCTGCGACTGCCACGACGTGGTGGAGGATGGCGGCCTGTCCGTCACCGGCTACGACCAGTCGCTCGAGCTGCTCGCCGCCCGCTTCGGCGCCCCGCTGGGCGCGCTGGTGGCCGAGGTGACCGACTCGCTCACCCGGTCCGACGGCCCGCGCAAGGCCGAGGCGTTCATGGACCAGCCCAACCTCGCCCTCGCCGACGAGATCTACAACGTCGGCCAGTACGACGAGCTGCGTGCCGTCGCCACCGATCCCGACGTGCCCTACACCCTCGCCGGCGCGGTGATCAAGCTGGCCGACACCGGCACCACCCACGAAGAGGGTATCCTCGACCCCGATCTGATGGCCGGCGTCTGGCGCCACAGCGGCGCGCGGGTGTTCTGGGACCTGCGCAGCAAGGGCGGCATCATCAGCCTGCTGTGGGAGCGGCTGGCAATCGAGCTCCGGCTCAGCGACACCGACCCCTTCTACCACCGCCGGCCGGGATCACTGCCGGATCACACGATCGAGCGCTTGAGCGACCTGCTGGCCTGGTCGCTGAGGCAGGCCGACCTCTACGCCGTGCAGAACCTGGCCCTCGTCGCCCGCGAATACGGGCTCTCGGAGGGGCAGCGGCAAGCGCTGATCGATCTGTTCCTGGCCGACGACATCGACGAGGCCGACTTCGCCGCCCGGCTCGACGCATGGCTGGACGACGCCCGGCTCGACCCCAAGGTCCGCCAGCGCGGCCTGGCGGCGACCTACCGCTTGCTGCCGGACGGTTCGGCCGAGCGCGACCTGGACAAGCTGCTGACCTATCGCCGCTCGGCCGCCCGCCGCCGCGCCCTGCGCAGGGAGCTGGGCCTGGAACCGCCTTCCGCCGAGCAGCTCGGCGACGTGGTTCGACTGTTGGACCTGCGGCTATCCGGTGATCACGACGAGCGCACGCCCGCCCCCCCCGTCGGCAGCGCCCCGTAAGGCTGGCCCGCCAGCGCCGCGCGCAGCGCATCGCGGTCGTCCCAGGGATATTCGACCACGCCGAAGCACATGCTCTGCTCGTGGCCCTTGCCGCAGACGATCACCACGTCCGCCGGGCGCGCCGCGGCGCTGGCGCGGTGGATCGCCTCGCCGCGGTCGACCACGCGCCAGAAGCTCTGGTCCTCGACCCCGCCGGCGTCGACCAGGCCGCGCGCGATCGCCGCGATGATATCGGCCGGGTCCTCGGTGCGCGGGTCCTCGGCCGTCACAAAGGTCAGGTCGGCGAGCTCGGCCGCCTCGCGCCCCTTGTCGCCGCGCTTGCCGGGATCGCGCAAGCCGGCGCAGCCGAAGACCGCGATCACCCGGCCGGCCGGGCC
>CAZCJG010000032.1:0-20760 GCA_964498575.1 uncultured Anaerolineales bacterium
GGTCGCGGTCGCCGCCAAGGCCGGGCTCGACAAGCGCGAGCTCGACGCACGGTTCGCGCGCGTGCACGAAATTCCGTTCGAATCGGAAACCAAGCGGATGACCACGTTGCACGCGACGCCGGACGGCGTCGTCGCCCATGCCAAGGGCGCGCCGGAGGTCATCGTCGCCGACTGTGCGTGGGAGAGCACCGCCGCGGGCGCCGTGCCGCTCGACGCCGCCGGGCGGCAGCGGATCCTCGGCGTCGCGCAGGCGATGGCCGACGACGCCCTGCGCGTGCTGGCGATCGCGACGCGCCCCGACGCGACACCGGAGAACGCGCAGCGCGACCTCACGTTCCTGGGCCTCGTCGGCATGATCGACCCGCCGCGGCCGGAGGCGCGCGAAGCGATCGCGACGTGCGCGCGCGCCGGGATCGTCGTCGTCATGATCACCGGCGACCACCCGACCACGGCGCGCGCGGTCGCGCGCGAGCTCGGGCTGCTCGCGGACGGACAGGTCGTGACGGGCGCCGACCTCGACGCATTGGACGACGCGGAACTCGCGCGACGCGTGATGGAGATCGGCGTGTACGCGCGCGTGTCGCCGGCGCACAAGCTGCGCGTCGTCACCGCCCTGCAGGCGCATGGCCAGGTGGTCGCCATGACCGGCGACGGCGTCAACGACGCGCCGGCGCTCAAGAAGGCCGACATCGGCGTGGCGATGGGCATCACCGGCACCGAGGTCTCCAAGGAAGCCGCGGTGATGATCCTGACCGACGATAACTTCGCGACGATCGTCAAGGCGGTGGAGTACGGGCGCGGGATCTACGACAACCTGGCCAAGTACATCCGCTTCCAGATGGAGGCGCTGGTCGCCTTCATCGCCAGCTACCTGGGCGCGGCCTTCTTCATGGTTGTCGGCGGCGTGCCCTTCACGCCCAAGGTGGTGCTGTTCATCAACTTCCTGATCCAGGTCCCGATCGCCATCGCCCTGGGCTTCGACGCGCCGGCTTCGGACCTGATGGAGCGCAAGCCGCGCCCGCTGGCCCAACCGGTGATCTCCCGCTCGCAGTGGGTGCGGATCGTCTTCCTCGGCATCCTGATGTCGATCGCGACGCTGTGGCTGGAGCGCAGCTTCGAGCCGGCCGACCCGACCGACGCCGCCGGCCTGGCGCTGGCGTACTCCATCGGCTTCGTGGTCTTCTCGCTGTTCAACGTGGCGATCGGCCTGAGCGCCCGCAGCGAGTTCCAGACGGCGTTCACGCGCGACATTCTGGCCGACCGCCACCAGGTCATGCTTTACGGGCTGGCTCTTCTGCTCACCTTGCTCGGGACCGAGCTCGATGTGCTCCAGCGCATGCTTGGCCTGACCTCGCTGACCTTGAATCAGTGGCTGATGTGCATCGCCTTCGCCTTCGGGCTGCTCCTGGTCGACGAGGTGATCAAGCTGATCCTGCGGCGGCGGCATGCGCCGCCGGCGAGCGCGGCCTGAGAGACCACCCGTGACCACTGACGCACCATCCAACCCGTCCACCACCGCCTCCACCGACCCCGGCGGGGTCGTCCTCGCCGCGCTGATCCTCGGCGCGGCGGTGGCCAACCTCAACCTGTCGGTGGCCAACGTCGCGCTGCCGGCGATCGGCGCGGCCTTCGAGGCTTCGCAGACCCAGCTCGACCTGGTGGCGGTGGGCTATTCGCTCGGGCTGGCGGCGACGGTGCTGTGGCTCGGGGCGGTCGGCGACCGCTACGGGCGCAAGCTGATGCTGCTCACGGGTGTGGCGCTGTCGATCCCGGCCAGCCTGCTCGCCGCGAACGCGCCGTCGATCGAGGTCCTGATCGGCGCGCGCATCTTCGGCGGGGTCTCGGCCGGTATGGCCTTCCCGACCACCCTGGCGCTGATCACGGCGCTGTGGGCGGGGCCGGGGCGCACGCGGGCGATCGCGCTGTGGTCCGCCCTCGGTGGCGCCATCGCCGCGCTCGGCCCGCTGATCTCCGGCTGGCTGTTGCAGTACTACGACTGGGGCTCAGTCTTCCTGATCACCCTGCCGCTGGCGGTGGTCGCCTTCGTCCTGGCGCTGAAGTTCATCCCGGCCCACGTCAACGAGACCACCGAGCCGGTCGACAACCTCGGCGGCATCTTGTCGCTGATCCTGGTCGGCGCGTTGATCCTGGCGATCAACTTTGCCCCGGTGCCGAACATGACCAACTTGGTCCTCACGCTGGCGCTGGTGACCGTGGTGGCGGGGGTGCTGTTCGTCCTGCGCCAGAAGCGGGCGCCCAACCCGCTCTACGACCTGCACATCGCCAGCCGCCGCATCTTCTGGGTGGCGGCCTGCGCCGGGATCATCGTCTTCGGCTCGCTGATGGGCGCGATGTTCATCGGCCAGCAGTTCCTGCAAAACGTGCTGGCCTACTCGTCCTTCCACGCCGGGCTCGCGATCCTGCCGGCGGTGGTCGGCATGGTGATCGTCGCGCCGCGCTCGGCCGTGCTGGTCGAGTCGCACGGGGCGCGGCATGTGTTGCTCATTGGTTACGTGTTCGTCGTGCTGGGCTTCGCGACCATGCTCCTGCTGTGGGGCGAGACCAGCCCTTACTGGCAGGTCGGGCTGGGCTACCTTCTGGTCGGCATCGGCGTCGGCTTCGCCGGCACGCCGGCCTCGCGCTCGCTGACCGGCTCGGTGCCGGTCACCCGCGCCGGCATGGCCTCGGGCACGGCGGACCTGCAGCGCGACCTCGGCGGCGCGCTGATGCAGTCGATCTTCGGCGCACTGCTCACCGCCGGCTACGCGGCCGCGGCAGCCGCGGCCATCGCCGCCGCGCCGAACGCGGCCGAGCTGCCCAGCAGCGCCGCCTCGCAGGCCGAGCTCTCCTACGCCGGCGCCCAGGCGGTGGCCCAGCAGTATCCCGAGTACGCCCCCCAGATCACGGCCGCCGCCAAGGCATCCTTCCTCGCCGGCGACCAGTGGGCCTACCTGGCCGGCATCATCGCGGTGCTGATCGGCGCGGCGCTGGTGTACTTCCGCTTTCCGAAACTGGACGAAGAGCGCCGGCTTTTGGACGCTTATCACGCCGAGGATCAGGGCTTGGAAAGTGCGGCTTGATCGTTGGCCCCAAACGAGGAGCAACCCCATGCCCGTTCCCCAGCGTCCGCTTGCCTTGCTTTTCATCTTGCTGACGACCTTCGTCGCGGCTTGCACGCCGAACCCGCCCGCAAGCACATCGCAACCGGAAGGCGTGCCCCAGCCTGAAAACGCCACCCGGCCTCCGGCCGGGACCTCCGCGACATCCGCGCCAATCTCCGCAAGCGAGGACGAGCCGATGCGAATCGAGTTTCAGGCCAGCGGGAACAGCGTCACCGAGTCCGGCACCCTGAGCTCGGGCCGCGTCGCGCGCTACGTGCTGGCGGCCGAGGCGGGCGAGACGATCAGCGCCGAGGTGACCTCCGGCCAGCCGCCGGTGGTCCTGAGCGTCGCCGGTGCCGACGGCAGCGAGATCCTGCCGGTGTCGGCGTTTACCCAGACCTGGCAAGGCGCGCTGCCCACCGCGCAGGACTACTACCTGGACCTGAACGCGCCGACCGAGTTCGAGTCGGCGTACACGTTGACGGTGACCAGGGAGCAGTGACGCCTCATCCGCCGTTTTGAGTCGACTTCGCCGCCTGTATGGTCGACGCCGAGCTTTAGAGCGAGCGCAACCGGCGCCGCGCCAGTCGCCGCGCCAGCACGCAGGTCACGCCGGCGATCATCGCCAGCGCGAGCCAGGTGAGAGTGCTGGGCGCGGTGCCGCCGAGCATGATCGCGTGGAAACCCTTGATCGCATGGGTCAGCGGCAGCAAGAAGCCGACGGCTTGGACGGCGGGGCGGAAGTTCTCCAACGGCAGGAAGAAGCCGCCGAAGAAGATCGACATCAAGAGGACCAGCATCGAGACCTGGATCGCCTGACTGTCGGACGATGCCCACGCCGAGATCAGGAAGCCGATCCCGAGCGAAGCCAGCGTGAACAGCAGGACGAAGCCGCCGAACAGCAGGTAGCTGCCGAGGAAGGGCACCGACAGCGGCGGCAAGCCCATCAGCGCCACCAGCACGACGGCGATGATCGCGACGAACAACGTGTAGCCCGCGTACTTGCCCAGCAGCACCTCCAGGAGGGTTACCGGCGCGACCTGGAACAGCTCGAAGGCTCCGAGGAGCCGCTCGCGCACCAGCGAGAGCGCGGCCAGGGTCACCGCG
Organism: uncultured Anaerolineales bacterium; assembly: GCA_964498575.1. Lineage (GTDB taxonomy): Bacteria > Chloroflexota > Anaerolineae > Epilineales > Epilineaceae > CAZCJG01. Next base: position 4,209 of record CAZCJG010000032.1, read on the forward strand.
ATATGCTGCAACACAAGCGCCAGCACGCTCGGCGCGTAGAAGGTCATCAGGTCCAGCGTCTCGCCCTCGGTGTTCTGATAGGTCGCCCTGAGCGGCGAGACCAGCGTCTCGGCCGGTATCGTCAGCTCGAGCTCGCGCCGGTCGACCTCGGCCTGTACCTCGCCGAGCGCCCGGGCCTGGATCGCCCGGTTGAGCTCGACGACCTGCGCATAGGCCCGATAGCGAATCTGGGCCGCGTCCAGGGGGTTGATCTGCCGGTATCTGAAGTCGACGTCCACCTGCCGGCCCGCCATGAGTTGCTTTTCGACGTCGGCGGGCAAGATCACGACGACGTCGACGTCTCCGGCTTGCAGGCGCGCCAATGCGGCATCGAGGTCGCCGGTCTCTTCGACCAGGGTGAAGTTGGCCGCGATCCCCTCCTTGAGCCGCGCGATCACGTCCGGCTCCATGCTTTCCTGGGGCGTGACCAGGATCGTCTGGAGCTCCAGGGGCTCGCCTTCGAAACCGATCCCGAACAGCAGCACGATGAGGAGCGGCCCCAGCAACAGGCTGAGCACCAGCTTCGGCTGTCGGCGGAGCTCGTTGATCTCCTTGCCGAAGAACGCCAGCAGGCGGATGCAGGTCTTAATGGTCGGCTTGCTCCATGAGCTGCACGAAGACATCGTCGAACGCGGGTGCGTACGGTTCGGCCTGCCGCACGGTGATCGCGTGCGGCTCCTTCAGCAGGTTGATGATGACCGGCAGCATCCCGGCCGCATCGGCGACATCGAGGTAGATCAGCCCCGGCTCGCTGCGTGAGCGCCGCGCGTCGTGCACGTCCGGGTGGCGCTCGGCGATCTGCAGCGCATCCAATGTGCGCGCCGGATCGACCACCAGCTTGATCACCTCGCCGCCGAGGGCCTTCTTGCGCAGGTTGTCGGGCGTATCCAGATGCACCATCCGCCCCTCGCGCATCACCCCGACCAAGTCGCAGTGCGCGGCTTCGCCTACATACTGGGTGGTCACGAACAGCGTGCGCCCCTGGTCGCGGAGCCGGCGGAAGGAGTCCCAGAACTTCTCGCGCAGCACGGGGTCGATCCCCGCGGTCGGCTCGTCGGCGAAGAGCAGGAGGGGCGTGTGCACCATCATGCACGCGAGCTGCAGGCGGCGCTGCATCCCGCCCGAAAGCTGGCTACCGAGCCGGCCGCGGACATCGGCGAGCTCGACGAATTCGAGCGCTTCGCGCAGGCGCTTGCGGCGGCTGAGCCAGCCCAGGCCGTACAGCGACGCCACGAAGTTCAGGTTCTCCCCCACGCTGAGGTTCGGGTAGAGCACGAACTGTTGCGGCATATAGCCCAGTCGCTCGCGCATGGCCGGGCTGAACTCGCTGGGAGGGTGGCCGAGGACCAGGACCCGGCCCTTATCGGGCTTGTACAGCCCGGTCAGGAGCCGCACGGTCGTTGTCTTGCCGCAGCCGCTCGGACCGATGAGGCCGAAGATCGTGCCGGCCGGTACGTCGAAGCTGAGGTCGAACGCCCCCGCCTCCGCGCTGAACCTGCGTTCCGCCTCTTCGACCTGAATCATCGGTTGTCGCGCCGCCGTCGCCGGCCCGGTCTCGTCCATCGGCTTCCTCCCCGGACGGACCGCGCACCCCGGCATCGGAGGCGGAGCCCGTCGTTGATCACGACGCTGCGCTGCAAGCAACCGTTACCGCACCGCCTCCGCGATCGGTGAAGCCACCCTCCCCGTCGCCATGATCCGGGCCATGATCCGCGGCCTGCTCCTATCCCACCCTCTTCAGCCTACCCCACCCTCTTCAGATCGTCTCCGAGCGCTATCGGCGGCGGCTACGACTTCCGACGGTACCCGATCACTCGCGCGTTTGACATCGTTTCGCCCTTGCATATACTGCCGCACGCCTTGCGAATGCGACCGATGCTCAACATGTCGTTGCCGCCAGGGCCGTGCTGGAATTACACCGTCGCGGCGAGGTCTTGCACGTTACACCACAGGTTCTGATCGAGTTCCGCATCGTCGCCACCCGCCCTGCGACGGTGAACGGTCTGGGGCTGTCGACAGTGGACACGGAGGTCCAGGCGGCAACCTTCGAGGCAAGCTTCCCTCTCCTGGCGGAGACGCCGGACGTCTTCCCGGATTGGAAGGCACTGGTAAGTGCCTTGGGAGTTGTAGGCAAGCAGGTCCACGACGCTCGACTGGTCACCATCTGCCACGTCCACGCGGTGACACACGTGCTGACGTTCAACGTCGGGCACTTCGCCCGGATGGCGGGATTCGGTCCGGGTCTTGCGGTTGTCGATCCCTCCAGTGTGTGAGGGCGACGCTGATGACGAAGGTGTTCGAAGGAACCGCCTAACAACCGGTTGCAGCGGATGGTCCGCTGCGCGGCCCGTCGCTGAACCGGAGCGTTGGGCGGCCCATAACTTTCGGTACTCTTTAGTAATGCGACCCCTTCGGTATTCCATCAACGTCACATTGGACGGGTGCTGCGATCGTCGTGCAATTCCCGCGAATGAAGACTTGCATCGTCACGCGGTGGAGAACCTCGACCAAGCCGATGCCCTCCTCTTTGGCCGGGTTTACGAAGTGATGGAGGCGGCGTTTCGCTCGCCGACGCGGGAAGCGCTGCCCGGACGTGTGCACCCTTGACAACCCAGGAAGTGCAATCGAACGATGCGAACAATCTACGAAGCCGCAGGTGGCCGCGACGGACTGCTGAGCCTGGCCAGCGCCTGGCACGCTCGGGTACTGGAGGACGAAGTGGTTAGCCACGCGTTCAGCCACGGATTTCACCCGCAACATACCGAACGCCTTGCCGCATACTGGGCGGAGGCACTCGGTGGGCCGACGACCTACTCCGACCAGTACGGCGATGAGACGCTTGTCGTTCGGATTCACAGCGGCAACGGGCCGCACGAGGAGATGGACCGGCGGGCGATCGCGTGTTTCGATCAGGCGCTGGCCGATGTCGGCCTTGCACGAGACGAGCGGGTCCGACGCGTGCTGCACGAGTACTTTGAGTGGGCCACCACGACCACAATGTCTCGTTATCATCGGTCGGCGGAGGATGTACCCGAGGGTTTGCTCATCCCGAAGTGGTCCTGGAACGGACTTGTCAGCGGCGGTGCTGCTTAGCTATGGAGTAGATGCCGCCGCCCTCCCCGGCACCTCTCCCCGTGAATGTCGCGCTCGTCGGCGCCAGGCTGCCGCCGCCGATCACCCACGCGCCAGCCGGGTGTGAGGGGGCTTGACCGTGGAGTCGGGGACCGGATATACTCCCGCCAAGTCCTGGCTGCCGCTCGGCTCGGGTTCCCTGTTGCCGGCTTGATCGTGACGTTCCACTCCGTTAGGATCACCAGCGTTAGGAGGTCGACGGGACCATGCTCAGTCTCCGCTTGCCCAGACGGATGTCCACGATCTGCGCACGTTACCGCGCCGTTGCCGCCATGCTGGTCGCCGTTTGCGTCCTGCAGGTGGTGCTCGGGACCCTGGTCCTGCTCGCCGCGCCGGGCGACGGCCTGAGCCGTTCGGCCGAAACGATCTCTCGAGGCGTCGGGCAAGCGGTGACGACGCTGCGGATCTGGGCCGCGGCGGGTATCCCATTGGGTCCGCGGTCGCCGGAGAGCGCGCTGCGGGCCGCCCTCGCGCGCGCCCACGCCGCCGGCTCCTACCGCTTCAGCGCCGAGAGCCGCCAGACCTTCACCCCACGGCCCCAGCCGGCCACCATCGGCCGGGGCAGCGAGCACAGCGGGGCGGCCTTCGACGGGGCGGTGGTGCTGCCGGACCAGTCGCGGATGGACGTGACGGTGCGGGGCCCGGCGGCCAGGCCGGGCGCCCCGGATCCCATGCGAGCGGCGCTTGTCCGCGACGGTGGGCGGACCTTCGTCGAGCGGGGCGGGAAGATCGAGCAGATGGATTCCGCGGCCGGCCTCACCAGCCCCACTGTGGACCTGCTGGGCTACCTCGCCGGCGCTCGCGACGTCAGTCGGCTGGACCCGCGCGACACCGCCGGGGGGCGCGTCGAGCGCTATCGCTTCGCGCTGGATGGCCCGGCCCTGGCCCGCTACGTCCGCGACCAGACCGAACAGGGTCTCAAAGGCGAGCTGCCGCGCGGCGTCCGTCTCGCGCCGGCGCCGATGCTCGAAGCCCTGTCCGGCTTCGGCGAAGTCTGGGTGGACGAAGCGGGCTTCCCGCGCCGGCAGGTGATCCACTTCTCTGTTCCCGCGCTGAACGACCAGTACGACGGCGCCGGCGACCTCACGGTGGACTTCCGTGATTTCGGCGAGGTGGGTCCGCTCCCCGGCATCGAAGCGGCCGCGGACGGCTCATGGCATGCGGTGGGCGCCGTCGCGCCGCCCGGCGCGGTGGACTTGGTCCGGCTGGCCCGGCCGGTGCTCGGTCTCCTCGGCCTGGCGCTTTTCCTTCTCGTCGGGCTGGTTGCCGTGGCGCACCGGCGCCGCCGCTCGGTGTACGCCGCCATCGTCACCGCGACTTGCGTCAGCCTCGTCGCCGGGCCGCTCCTGCAAGGCTGGCAGGTCACCCGCTTCTTCGCGCGGCGGGCCGAGGCGGCGGAGCGCGCCGAGGCGAGCGGAGGTCCCCTCGGACTCGGAGGGGCGCAAGTCGCACGGTCGGTGTCAGCGAGCACAGTTCAGAGCGGTGCCGCCCTATCCCCGGCGGCGGTCCTCGCCCAGGCGCAGGCCACGCCGCCCGAGCGCGATTGCACCAGCGCGAACAGCCAGACGGCCGACTACGACGACGACGGGCTCTCGGACGCCTTCGAGGGCTGCCTGGGCAGCAACCCGTCCAACCCGGACACGGATTCGGACCTGATCAACGACGGGCTCGAAGTCCAGGGCTTCCAGAGCGGGGGGAAGACCTGGACGAGCGACCCCATCCGCGCCGATACCAATGCCGACGGCGTGACCGACGGCAGCGAGTGGGCCGCGCCCAACGGCACGGCGCCCAGCGCGGACGTGGACGGCGACGGCTTGCCCAATGTCTGGGACCCCGACAACGACGGCGACGGCGTCCCCGACCTCATGGACATGTCGGCCGACACCGTGGCGGCCTATGCCCCGAGCTTCGACCTGGCGATCGAGCGCCCGGCCGGCGACACCACCGATGCCCAGTCCTACGCCATCGTCCAGCTCCAGGTGCAGCCCCAGGACGCCGACCACCTGCGCTACAGCCTGACGCCGCTGGACTGGCCACCGGACCCGTCCGGCCAGATCCAGAACCTGGGCAGCACGCCCACCGACGTCCACCTGGTGCCGATCCTCATTGCCAAGAGCAACGTCTCGCCCACCCTGTCACTGCGCTACGGGGTCACCGTGGCGACGAACACGGACGACGACAGCGGCACATATCCCTACCTGCTCTACATCCCGCTCGCCCCCGCCACGAACGACGGGGGCGTGGCCGCGATGTTCGCCGCGCTGGCCTTCACGCCGGCGGAGGCCGCGGACCTGGCGCTCTCGGCCCAGATGGCGTGGATGGTGCAGGCCGAGCTCGACCAGTGGCAGGACTGCACCGCCGATACCACTCCCGACGCGGCTGACTGCCAGGGCTACAGCTCGCAGACCGGCACGGTCCAGGTCTACTTCGAGCCGGAGCTGCGGGTGTCCGGCATGCAGGTGGTCAAGAGCGGCCCGACGCAGGTGGCCACCTTCGGCACGCCCGAGACGCCGGACAACGACGCCTCGCTGTTCCAACTGATGATCGGCCTGGGCGCCACCTACCTGGTGAGCAGCACGATCACGCTGACCGACGTGGTCAAGACAGCCCGTGACCCCGGCGCCACGACGGCCGAGCGCTTCAACATCACCACGCCGGTGGAGGTGGCCTGGTCGGGCGACGATCCCGACCCGGACGACTACGCCTACCGCGACATCGCGATGGCCACCACCACGCAGACGACGACCGTGCAGTTCCTCAACACCTACTACGACGAGTCGGACGACCCGAGCCTGGTCTACGCCTTCGAGCAAACCGGCGGCGTGGCGGACCTGGGCGACGCGCCCCTGTCGCACACCGGCGGTTCGGTCGCCACGACGGTGAATCTGGCCAACCTCACGACGCTGGTCCAGCGCGGGATCAAGCTGACGATGTACGAGTACGTGTCCAACGCCTGGGCCGCCCTGGGCTATGACGAAACGATGGCGGTGGCGGTCGAGCGCGAGCCGGACCTCGACCCGACCACGCAGCTCCTCGAGTCCTATTTCTACGCCGCCTTCATCGCCGGTCAGATCGCCGTGGTGACCGTCGACGGCATCGTCTACGCCACCACGCCGGTCGACATCGAGACGATCTCCGCCACCATCAACACCGGAAGCTGGTCGACCGTCAGCTTTTGGATCGACTCGTATGCCAAGCGGGCGGGCGTCAACGACGACATTTATTCGGGCGATTCGGCGGCGAAGACCCTGGAAAAGGTCGACAGCTTTACGATCGAAAGCGTCGGGAGCGGGCTGTTCGTCCTGACGGTCGTCTCCAGCTTCATCCTGATCGCGCTCAACGCCTACGCCCTTGCCAGCGGCAGTGAGGTCGCCGAGGGCATCGTCACCGAAATCGACGATTCCTTTATCGTCATCGCCGCATCGGTCACGATCCTGAGCTATCTCGGCGCGGGAGCCAGCGGCGCCAGCACCGTGGTCGAGCCGGTGGTCGAGCAAAACGAAGGCATGGGCGAGCTGCCGCCGGACTACCAGGTCGGCGACCCTCCCGGCGGCGGCGAGGCAGGGGAAGCCATCACGGGCGCGACCGACGCGGCCGAGAGCTCGCTCACCTTCGGCATGGGCCTGGCGGTGGTCGGGTTGGTCGTCCAGGTCAGCATCGTGCTCATCACGACGGCCATCTTGATCTACAACGTCTGGGGCAACCCGCAGGCCGTCGGTACGGCGATCGCCCAGGCCATCGCCACGATCATCGTCCTCGTCGCCCTGTTCCTGCTCGTCCTGATCCCCGAGGTGGGCGGGGTCATCGTGGCCGCGATCTTCCTCATCAACCTGTTCATCGAGTTCGTCACCTGGCTCATTTTCGGTCAGGACTTCAACGTTTTGGGCTGGATCATGAATACCCTGGCCAGCCTCCTCTACCACTACAAGGTCCTCACCGAGGTGACCGGCCTCGCGGGCGGCCCCCCGGACGTCACCCTGGAAGACGAGGCGGCGGGCGTGACCGCGGGCAATACGCTGTACCTATCGGCCAACCTCACAACGACGCTCGGGCTTACCAACACCGGCTGGATCAACACGAACGCGGACACGAACGACTACCTCGGGTACAGCTCGGCCGAAGCCTACTGGTCGGGCGGTGATAGCAGCGGCGTCCAGCCCGTCGGTGAAGCGGGCCCCACGCCCGGCAGCCCTTGCGTGATCGACGACTCGACCGACACCAGCACCTGCGTCAACCCCGCCCAGGTCGGCTGGAAGCTGACCGAAGCCCAACTCAACGCGGAGCTGCCGTTCACGACCTTCGTCGACTACACGGTCGCGATCGAGAACGTGGTGATCGAGACCTTCCGCTGGGTGAGCAGCACCTCCGGCACCGCGCCCGACCCGAGCAACAGCGATGACGTCCAAAACGCTACCACGGAGCTCTACATCGACGTGCTGCCGGCCACGATCGACGCGCTGTGGAGTTGGAGCGCGATCCAGAACAACGACACGGACGCCGACGGGCTCGGCAACAGCCAGGAGACCGGCACCACCGGCACCGATCCCAATCTTTGGGACACCGACGGCGACGGGATCTCGGATGGCGTCGAGGTGCAGGGCAACCCCGCGGCGGGTGTTCCGGCTCCCGGCACCAGCGCGCTGGCGGCGGACACCGACGAGGACGGCCTCGGCGACCCGCTCGAGCTGCAGTTCGGCACCGCGCCCACCCAGGCGGATACCGACGGCGACGGCCTCGCCGACGGGGACGAGGTCTGCCACTACGTCCAATCGCAAGGCGCCTGGGTGCTCCGGGGCGGCTGGCTCGCCGAGATCCCCAACGGCCAGTCGATGGCCGAGGTGCCGGTCTGCTCGAACCCCAACGACCCGGACGTGGACGCCGACGGGCGCTCCGACGGCCAGGAGAAGGCCGACGGCACCAGCCCCTTCGCGCCCAATACGGGCATGCCCTTCGTCGTCCTTGGCACCACACCGTACGCCGAGGGTCCACAGGGGCAGGCCGGGACCTACGTGGCGCCGGGCGCCGACCTCGACGTGACGCTGCTCCTGGACAACCAGGGTAGCGAGCCGGTCACCACCTCGCTCAGCCTCTGCTTGCCGAGCACTTTCAAGGACGTGCAGCAGACCTTCGGCCCTACCGGCGCGTTCAGCGCCGGCGGCTGCGGCGATCCGGCGGGCGCGACCTACACCTGGCCCTACAGCAACGACGCGCCCCTGTCGGCCGGCGCCGAGCTGAACGTCACGTTCTCCGCCCAGGCCGGTGGCGCAAGCGAGTCCACGACCTGGCTCCTGCAGGCCACCCTACCCTACAGCGACACCACGATCAGCGCCGGCGCCGCTGTCGAGGTGGATGTCGACGACCCGGCGGTCGCCCTGTTGGTGCCGGAGGACGGGGCGATCCTGACCGGGGAGACCTATGTCGTGGGCGGCACCGCCACCGACCCGACGAGCTGGGTGAGCCAGGTCGCCGTCAACCTCGGCCAGCCATCCGGGTGGACCGAGGTGATCGACGCGGTCACCGAGATGCAACCGTGGAGCGCGACCTGGACCTTGCCCGCCGACGGTACCTATCCGCTGAGCGCCCAAGCCACCGATGTCGCCGGCCACCAGAGCGCGATCGCCCGGCACACCGTGATGGTGGACAACACCGCGCCGACCGTTACGATGAACATCGCCGACGGGGCCGTGCTCCAGGGCGTGACCCAGGACCGCTACAACGTGAACCTCGCGCTGACCGGAACCGCCGCCGACAACCTGTCGGGGCTCGTGGCGGTGGATCTCAGCATCGACGGGAAGCCCTGGGTGGCGGCGACCCTCTCCCCGGCTACGGGCTACCCCACCTCGGCGACCTGGTCCTATGCCTGGCAACTGCCTCGGTCCAGCGCCCAGGGCAGCCACCGGATCGTCGCCCGTGCGCGCGATCGGGCGGGGCACGATTCGGCGTTGGTCGCGCGCGAGGTGCTGCTGGACATCGTGCCGCCGGGTGTCGCGCTGACCATACCGCCCACCGGACTTCCGGCCGGTCGAGCGATCACCTTGCGCGGCCACGCCGACGACTCGGCGCGGCTGCCGCGCCCGGCGATCCCGGCGGTGCTCAGCGGCCCGCTGGAGGCGACCAACGACGCCACGGTCTGGCTGGGCGTCCCCTACGGCAGCACCGCCGGCGCGGTAGCGTGGCTGGGCGACGTGAACGGCGATGGGCGCGACGACCTGGGCGTGGGCATCGCGACGCCCGGGGCGGCCGGCCAGGTGGCCGTGCTCTACGGTCGCGCCTCAGGCTGGTCGGTGCCGAGCGCCCAGCAGGCGCTCGCAGCCGACGGCAGCACCTTCGTGGGGGCGAACGGCAGCGGCGTGGGAACGGCGATCGCCGGCGCCGGGGACGTCGACGCGGATGGCTACGACGACATCCTGATCGGCGACCCGGCGAACAAGCAGGCCTTCCTCGTCTACGGCCAGCCCAAGCCCTACGGAACCGAGGTCTCCCTGGCGGGCACCAGCACCCCCATGACCGTGTTCAAGTACTCGTACGGCTGGGGCAAGAGCTTCGGCCAGTGGATCGCGCCGGCCGGCGACGTCAACGCCGACGGCTTCGCGGATGTCCTGGTCGCCGCCACCGGGAACGGCTACCTGTTGCGTGGCGGCTCGGCGCGGCCTGAGAGCGTCGAAGTGGAGGACACCGGATTCTGGCTTCCCTTCCCCCAGGCCGACGGATCGCTCCTGGGGGTGGGTGACGTCGACGGCGACGGGCGGGACGACATCGTGGTCAGCGATCCCGACAACGACTTCCAATGGAAATCGGCCATCTACCTGTTCCTCGGCAGCCGCTTGGACCTGGATAGTAATGGTGCTTCGCTTGACGACGCCATCGCCACCAGCAACGGCGGTGGAGCGATAGGCAAATTGGTGGCCGCACTCGGTGACGTGGACGGCAACGGCATGGACGACTTCGCGTTCACCACGGGCGGCGACCCCCAGGTGGCACTGGGTCCCCCGAAGACCAACCCGGTGTCGATCCGCACGCAAAGCCTGAGCGGGTTCGGCTCCAATGTGGCATCCCTGGCCGCCGCCGGCGACGTCGATGGCGATGGGATGAGCGACCTGGCGGTCGTGAACCTGGAGGACCAGGCCGTGCTGATCCTGGGCGCCAACCCCTTCCCGACCACGCCCCCGGTCGAAGCCACGATCTCCAACGTCGCCGCGGTGGCCGCCCGCTTCCCGAGCATCCGTTCGGACTGCAACTGCGACGGCTCGGCGGACCTGATGCTGGTGCCCGAGGTCGGCGGAAACGTGTCGTCCAGCCGAAGCCTGCTCCAGGGACCGATGCCGAGCCCGCGGCCGGAGCGGATGCCCTTGCGAGCGGGGAGTTTGGCGGATAACGCTTCTATGGCGGAGCGCGGTGTAGGGGAGAAAAATTTTTCGCCACTACGGCCCGGCGCTGTCCTGCAACACCTTCGGTCCGACACGACCGCAGGAATCGGGACGGCGCTGCTTCCGGTCTCCACCGCCGCCCTCCCCGCCGGCGACTGGCTGCCTTGGCTCGGGGGCAGGCTGACGGGCCTGCGCGCGAGCGCATCACCAGCAGCGGTGAGCCAGGTCTGGGTATCGCCAGCCTATTGCAACGGTTGCCCCAACGATGGGCTGACCTGGAACCTCGATGCCTTCAGCTCCATCAATGTCGCCATCGCCAGCGGGAGCCCGCAGGTTATGCTCCGCCCGGGCACCTTCTTCGAGTTCGTCGAGCTCCCGGGCAGCGTCGAGCTGATCGGCGCCGGGGCGGACGTGACCCAGATCCAGTGGCCACCCACCTGCCCGGACTGCGCGCCTGCCCTTGTCACCGTCTCGGGCGGCGCGACCGGCCAGATCTCCGGCGTCACGCTTGTCGGCGACGGCAAAAGCGCGGGCCTGTCGATCTCCGGCGCCCAAGGCTTCCGGGTGCGCCGGGTCGTGATCCGGGGATGGAACGACGCGGTGACGCTGTCCGGCGCCACGACGACGAGCGAGATCGTCAACAGCACCTTCGTCGGCAACGTCAACGGCGTGAACGCCTCCACCTGCGCGCCGGTGAACGTGCGCAACACGATCTTTGCTTACAACAGCGGCTCCGGCATCAGTTACGGCGCGCAGGGCTGCCCGGCGTCGACGATCCAATACAACCTCTTTTGGAGGAACGGCGCGAACGCCGCCGCCGACGTGGTGCGGGATAGCGCTCCCATCGACGCGTCGGACGTCGGCCAGGCACAGGTGATCGCCGACCCCCTGTTCGTCGATGTCTCGACCGCCGACTACCATCTCCGGCCGGGTTCGCCCGCCATCGATGCCGGCGCGCCGACCGACGCGCCGCCGCCGGTCTCGGGGCTGCGGATGGACCTCGGCTACAGCCAGCTCGAACAGGCGGGGGCCTACGCGGATGCCAGCTTCTGCGACACCTGCCAAAATGGCGGCCTGGAGTGGGGCGTTGACGCGTTCAGCACCATCAACGACGCGGTTGCCGCGGCCGTGGCGCAGGTGCCGCTGTACGGCTGCGGCGCCGCCGGCGGCTGTCCCGGGGGGCTGAGGGTGGTCGTCGGGCCGGGCCGGTACTCCGAGGCCATCGCGCTTCCGAGTCACATCCGCCTGGTGGGGAGCGGGCCGGAGCGCACCACGCTCTCGGTGGCCGGCAAGCTCCCGCAGGGCTTCCCTTCAAACGTCGTGGTTTGGGTGGATGACGCCGCCGACATCCTCATCGGCGGCTTCCAGTTCCGGACCTTCGGCGGAACCGGCGTGCAAGTCAGCGGCGCCTCGAACGCCATCACGGTAACGCGCAACTTGTTCCTCGGCGCCGTCACGGTTAACAGAGAGACTGAACCTGGAGGAACGGCGGTCATCTTCGGCGACTCCGCCCGCGGCGCGGCGCTCTTCAACACCGTGGCCGACGTGGACTACGGCATCTCGGTCAACGTCGCCGGGCGGGTGCTGGCGATGAACAACATCTTCGCCAGCTCACCCGGCGCCATAAGCGCGCTGCAAGTCACCGGCACCGGAGCCGGCCCGATGCCGCAGGTGCTGAGCAGGAACAACTTGTTCACCGGCTTCGCCTCCAACTACCCGTCCGGCAGCGGCACCTACGACGCGCGGGGCGACAAAGTGGGCCTGCCGCAGTTCGTCGACCCGAACGCCGGCAACTTCCGGCTCCAACCCGACTCGCCCGCCCTCGGCGCCGCGGCACCCGGCGTTCCGCTCTCCCAAGGCGGCGGCGGCTCGAACCTGGGCTTTGATCAGACCGCGTCGTCGCTCGCGGCCACCCTGCTCTTCGGCGCCGAGGGCCCGACCTGCACATACGCCAGCGCCGGCGTAGCCGGCGTCGAGCTCGGCCTCGGCTTGCTCGACACGCCGGACGAACCCCTGACGGCGACGCTACCGAGCACCTGGGTCGGGGCTTCGCTGGGCACCGGCGGCCAGACCGGGACTTACTGGAGCGCGCCGGTGACGGCCGGCGACGGCGACGGCATGTACCGGCTGTACAGCCGCGGCACCGACGGCGCGGGCAACCGCGCGACGGAGCTCCTGGGCACCTACTTGGCCGACAGTACCATGCCGGTGGTGACGCTCCTTACGCCGGCGAACAACTCGATGAGCCCGGGTCCGGTTCTCACGCTGACCGCCACGGTCAGCGATCCGGTGCCGGTGTTCGGCAACACGGTCTTCAACGGAGTTGCCGGCTGGTTCGTGATCAACGGCCAGCAACGCGTACCGGGGACCTGGCTGGATCCGGATCCCCCGCCGGGCACGACCTCGCGCCGCTTCGGCGCCGCGGTGGTGCTGGGCGCCGGCAACACTTCGGTTCAGGCCTTCGCACGCGACGGCGCGGGCAACATCGGCTCGAGCGGCAGCGCTACCGTCAGCGCCCCCACCAACCCCGTGGCCCAGATCACCATTCCGCTTGATGGCCAAGCGGTGCGGTCAGACCTCGTCACCGTTTCGGGCGTCGTCTGGCAACCCAATGACTCGTCCCTATCGCTGTACGTCGACGGCGTGTACGCCGCGGAAGCGGGGGTGGCCGATTGGCAATCGCCAACGGGAACGTCCACCTTCGGCGGCCAGGTGAAGCTCTATGGCGAGGGGACGCACACCCTTCAGGCGGTGGTGGACCTTACCAGCCTGAGCAGCGCACCGAAGACAACGGTGCGGCTGGACTCGACGGCACCGACGATCGCCGTGGATGCGGCGACCAACGGGCTGGTCACCCGCGGCCCGGTGACCTTCCGCGGCACCGCCTCGGACAGCGGCAGCGGCCTGGCGGGGGTGCAGATCTCGAGGGATGGCGTCACTTGGGCCACGGCACTCCTTACCCGTACGCAGGGCTCGCCCAGCCCATGGAGCGCCGTCTGGACCCCGAGCGGCGGCGCCGACGGTGAGGCGATCATGGTTCGGTTCCGGGCGCTGGACCTGGCCGGGAACATCGCGACAGCCTCTCAGACCGTAACGGTGGACGACACTCCGCCCGCGACGCCCGCGGCCACCTTCCAATATTGCCCCGCCGGCGCGTGCGGCCCCGTGTCGCTTGGCGCCACCCTGGCCGGGCCGGGCACGCTGAAGGTCTCGTGGCACACGCCGGTGCTCGACGGCTCGGGCAGCGCGACGGTCGGCGTCATCGTGAACCAAAGCCCGACACCGCCGGCGCCTTCTGCCTTCACGGCATTTACGACGTCTCAGCCGTTTACTCAGGCGTTTACGAGTGGAACTCCCGCCGGCGCCTGGTACGTCCACCTGGCGGCCTGGGACGCGCTGGGCAACTACAGCTTGATCAGCTACCCGTTCCAGTACAACCCGAGCCCTGCCCTGGCAGTGGCCGCGGGCAGAGCCTCGACGTCGCGCCGAACCGGCCCGCCCGCGCCGCCGCAGGCGGTCCCTGTGGCAACGAGTGGGCGCGGCGCGGCCGGCGAGTCCGCGCCCCGACCCGCCGAGCAGGACCCGCCCACGGTCCGCATCAACCGGCCCAGCGCCTTCACGGCGCGAACCGGGCCACACCTCGTCACCGGAGCCAGCGACGACGGCTTCGGCAGCGGCGTGGTGCGGGTGGAGGTGCGCAGCGGCGGCGGGCCCTGGCGCATGGCGCGCGGCACGCGGCGCTGGTCGATTCTCGTGCCGGTGCCGGCGGCCGGGAGCTTCGAGATCGAGTCCCGCGCGGTGGACGCCGACGGCAACGTCAGCCCGATCGCCGCGCGCACCCTGCGGGTCGACAACACACCGCCGACGGCCGTCCAGACCGTCCCGAACGGCGTCCCCGGCAGGACCATGGTCATCGAGGTGACGGCCGGCGACGCGTTCCCGGCAAGCGGGCCGATCCGCGCGGTGCAGGTGCAGGTGGACAACGGCCGCTGGCGCGAGGCGACGCGGATCGGTCGATCCGGCAGCCAGTCGCTTTGGCGCTTCGAGTGGCGCTGGGCAGAAGGCATCGCGAGCTACCGCTTCCGGGCGCGGTCGGTGGACATGGCGGGCAATGTCAGCGCCGCGCGGCCGAGCCGGACGGCGCATGCGCTCGTCATGCCGAGCGCCGACCTGTCGGTGCGACAGCTCGCGCCGACCGGCGTCGCCCCCGGCGGGCTGCTGCCGTACGCCCTGCACGTGACCAACGCCGGGCCCGTGGCAGCAACTGGCGTCGTGCTGGTGGATTCCCTGCCTGGGGAAGTGACCGTGACGCAGATGGATCCGGCCTGCCGCGAGCAAGGCGGCGCCCTGGTGTGCGTCCTGGAGGAGCTGTCGCCGGGTGGTAGCCGGGACCTGGCCTTCGTGGCACAGCTCAATGCGTCGGTCACGGCGCGCCAGCTCCTCAACGTCGTCACGGTGCGGTCCAGCGTCGAGGACTCGAAGCGAGGTGACAACCGCTCGGAGGCATGGACGGCCGTCGGCGTGCGGCGGTACTTGCCTTCGGTACTCCACAACGAGGTATCCCAATGAGCCAGATGAATAGGCGCGACTTCATGGTGGCGTTGGCCGCGCTGATGGGCGCCGCGGCGGGCCCGGCCATCCTCACGGCCGGCTGCACGCCGGAGGCGAGCGTCGGCGAGGGCACGGCGACCCCGGGCGCGGCCGGGACCGGTCCGCGCCGGCCGCCCAACTTCCTCCTGGTGCTGAGCGACGAGTTCGGGCTGCCGCCCAGGTATCCGGATGGCGCGGGCATGCCCGCGGGGCTGCGACAGATCCTCGGCTTCGAGGCCGATCTCGCGCCGGACAACCCCTTCGTGCGCCTCTTCCCCGGCTTCACCCGGCTGCGCCGGAACGCGGTGGCCTTCCGCAGCCACTACGTCGCCTCGGCCGCCTGCGTGCCCAGCCGCGCCACGATGCTCACCGGGCAGTACCCGACGGTCCACGGCGTCAGCCAGACCACGGGCTTCTTCAAGAGCGGCGACGATCCGGGCTTCGTGTGGCTGGACCCCGACGGCATCCCCACCGTGGGCGACTGGTTCCAGGCCGCTGGCTACCAGACCTACTACTTCGGCAAGTGGCACATCTCCGAGACCTGCGACGACCTCGGCCCCTGGGGCTTCCCCTTCGCCACGTGGGACGGCCCCGAGCCGCACGGTTCCGACCGCGCCAACCTGGGCGTTTATCGCGACCCGGAGTTCGCCGGCGACACCATCGACTTCCTGCAGCAGAAGGGCGCCGAGGGCGACAGCCCCCAGCCCTGGTTCGCGGTGACCTCCTACCTGGCGCCACACGACGTGACCGGCTGGCCCATGCCCTGGTTCCTGCCCGGCGACGCCAGCGTGCAGACCGCGCCCCCGAACTACGAGGTCCCGCCGCCCATCCCGGCGCAGGGGGCCATGAGCAACCCCGGCACGCCGAACTCGGCCGACGCCGCCAGCGACTGCCCGCCGCCGACATCGCCGCCCGTGGCCCTCAACCCGGGCGGCTACCCGGCGGGCATCTTCCGGCCGGTGCCCACCCTCGACGAGGACCTGACCACCAAGCCCGACTGCCAGTACGACATGTCGGTCAAGATCGGCCTGTGCCAGAAGTCCACCATCCCCGAGCAGCTCCGGGCCGAAGCGCCGAACCCCTTCCAGCTCCAGGGCGAGGCGTTCGAGGCCTGGACCACGTCCTACGGCGAGTGGCACACCTACCTGCACTACCTGCTGGACATCCAGATCCACCGCGTGTTGCAGGCGCTCGACGAGGCCGGCCTGCGGGAGAACACGATCGTCATCTTCACCTGCGACCACGGCGACTACGCCGGCGCCCACGGCGGCGCGATCCAGAAGTGGCACACGGCCTACCAGGAGGCCATCCACGTGCCCTTCATCGTCTCCTCGCCGCTCGTCAACACCAGCGACACGCTGCTCGAGTTCCACATGCCCACGAGCCACATCGACCTCCTGCCGACCCTGCTCGGCCTGGCCGGT
>CAZCJG010000033.1:0-20546 GCA_964498575.1 uncultured Anaerolineales bacterium
GCATGGTGCTCTTGACTCCCACCCGCCACGCTATGATAATCGCCACATGAGCTCCCCGGTGAGCTTACCCCACCAACCGATACCCCACCCCCGCCTCCGTTCGCAGGTAGCGCGGCCGGGCCGGATCGGCCTCGATCTTGTGGCGGAGCTGGCCCATGTAGACGCGGACGTAGTGCGCCTCCTCGGCATAGCCCGGCCCCCAGACCTCGCGCAGGATCTGGCGGTGGGTCAGCACCTTGCCAGCGTGGCGGACCAGGGTCTCGAGCAGGCGGTACTCGATCGGCGTCAGGTGGACCTCCGTATCGCCCACGCTTACCTGGCGCCGCGCGAGGTCGACCCGCAGGTCTCCGATGGTGAACACGGGATCGTCGGCCTGGCCGGGCGGCCGGCGCAGCCGCTCGGCGTGGCGCAGCGCGACGCGGATGCGCGCCGCGAGCTCCTCCACGCCGAAGGGCTTGGTCAGGTAGTCGTCCGCGCCGAGGTCCAGCGCCGCCACCTTGTCCCGCTCCTGCCCGCGCGCCGAGAGGACGATGATCGGAGCCGGCAGCCAAGCGCGCAGGCGGCCGATCAGGTCCAGCCCGTCGAGGTCCGGCAGGCCGAGGTCCAGGATCACCAGGTCCGGCGGCTTCTCGGCCGCCTGCGCCAGCCCGTCCGCGCCCGACCCCGCCTCGCGCAGGGCATAGCCGCGCTGCGCCAGCGTCGCGCGCAGGAAGCGGCGGATCGCCGGCTCGTCCTCGATCACCAGGATCAGCGGGGCGGGATCAGACATCGGAGTGAGGTTCGCCCTGTCGCTCGGCCATCGGCTCCGGCGGCCGGTCGCCCAGCGGCAAGCTGAAGCGGAAGACCGCGCCGCCGCCCGGCCGGTTCTCGGCCTCGATCCGCCCGCCGTGTGCCTCGACGATCGCCCGGCAGATCGCCAGGCCGAGGCCGGTGCCCGCCTGGCCCGGCGCGCGGCGATAGAACTTGTCGAAGACGCGTTCCTCGTCGCCCGCGACCAGGCCGGGACCGCGATCTGCTACTTCGACCACCACTTCCGCGCCCGCGGGTCCCGCCGCGAGGTCGATCGGCGTGCCGGCGGGAGTGTGCCGGGCGGCGTTCTCGATCAGGTTGGTCAGCACCTGTTCGATCAGCACGCCGTCGCAGGCGACGAGCGGCAGCTCCGGCGCGATGCGCGCCGCGACCGCCCGATCGGCGAGCAGCGGATCGAGCCGGCCCAGCGCGGCGCCGATCAGCTCCTCCAGCGACTGCCATTCCTTGTCCACCCGCACGCCGCCGGCCTCGAAACGCGTCATGTCCAGCAGGTTGGCGACCAGGCGACCCAGGCGGTGGGCCTCGCTGGCGATCGATTCCAGCAGCTCGCGGCGCGTCTGGGGATCCAGCGCCGCGTCGTCCTGCAGAAGCGTCTCGGTGCTGCCGGCGATCGCGGCCAACGGCGTGCGCAGGTCGTGCGACACCGAGCTGAGCAGGGTCCCGCGCAGCCGCTCGGCCTCGGCCTCGACGCGCGCGCGCTGCGCCTCCTCGGCCAGGTGGGCGCGCTCGATCGCCAGCGCGGTCTGGCTGGCGAAGGTCTCCAGGAAGTGGCGCTGCTCGGGTGTCTGCACCTCTGCCGGCTGGGCCGGCCGCACCCCGAGCACGCCGACCGTGCGCTGGGCGCTCTGCAGCGGCAGATAGAGCGTGTCGGTGCCCGGCAGGGTGTCGGTGCCCAAGCCGGCGATCTGCCCATGCTCCAGCACCCAGGCCGCGATGGCCCGGTCGTTGGCCGGCAGGTCGAAGCCGGCCGGGGCCTCGGCGCGGACCTCGATCTGGTTGGAGGCGTCGGGCAAGAGCACGGCCACGCGGCTGTCGAAGACCTCGTGGACGTTCCGGGCGGCCGCGCCGAGCAGGTTGTCCAGGCCGCGCGTCGTGGCCAGGTCGCGGCTCATCGCGTACAGCGCCGCCGTGCGCCGCTCGCGCCGGCCGGCGGCCTCGGCTTGCAAGCGCAGGCGCACGGTCAAGGTGCTGATCGCCAGCCCGACCACCAGCATCACGCCGAAGGTCAGCAGGTATTCGGTGTCCGAGACGGCGAAGGTCAGGTGCGGCGCGACGTAAAAGAAGTCGAAGGCGGCCACGCCGAGCACCGAGGCCAGGATCGCGGGTCCACGCCCCAGCCGCCAGGCCGCGACGACGACGCCCAGCAGGTAGACCATGATGATGTTCGCGTCGGCGAAGACCGGCCGCATCAAGCTGGTCAGCACGGTGCACACCGCGATCACGACGACGGCCTGGCCGTAGGCCGGCCAGGGACTGTTGCGCACGAGCATCGACGGGGCGGAGCTCGCCAGGTCGCCTTCGTCGCCGGTCAGCACGTAGACGTCGATCGCCTCGCTGCCGCGGATCACGTCGTCGACCACCGAGCCGAACAGCAGCTCACGCCAGCGCGGCCGCTCGGGCTTGCCGACCACGATCTTCGAAGCGTTGCGCGATCGCGCGTAAGCCAGGATCGTCGCGCCGACGTCCTGTCCCGCCAGCGTCACCGTCTCGGCCCCCAGCCGCTCGGCCAGGCGCAGCGTGTCGATCACTCGCGCCCGATCGGCCTCACGCAGGCGCGCGTGGCCGGGAGTCTCGACATACAGGACGACCCACTGGGCCTTGAGCTGGGGGGCCAGCCGTCCCCCGGCCCGCACCAGCCGCGCGGCCAGCGGGCTCGGGCTGACGCAGACCAGGATGCGCTCGGCCGCCGGCCAGGGCTCGCCGATGGCGTGCGCGCGGCGATAGTCCTGCATTTGCGCGTCGACCCGCTCGGCGGTGCGGCGCAGCGCCAGCTCGCGCAGGGCGATCAGGTTGCCCGGCCGGAAGAAGCTCTCGATGGCTGCCGCGGCCTGGGCGGGGACGTAGACCTTGCCCTCGCGCAGCCGCAGGAGGAGATCGTCCGGCGGCAGGTCGATCAACTCGACCGCATCCGCCTCCGCGAGCAGCCGGTCGGGCACGGTCTCGCGCACCACCACGCCGGTGATCTGCAGGACGACATCGTTCAGGCTCTCCAGGTGCTGGATGTTGACCGTGGTGTAGACGTCGATGCCGGCGGCCAAGAGCTCGTCGACGTCCTGCCAGCGCTTGGTGTGGCGCGCGCCGGGCGCGTTGCTGTGCGCGAGCTCGTCGACCAGCGCCAGCGCCGGGCGCCGGGCGAGCACGGCGTCGAGGTCGAGCTCGTCCAGCGCCGCCTCGCGGTGCGCCATCCGCCGCGGCGGCACCACCTCCAGCCCCTCCAGCAGCGCCTCGGTCTCGGCCCGGCCATGCGGCTGCACCCAGGCGACGACGAGGTCCACCCCGGCCGCGCGTTGCTCGCGCGCCGCCTCCAGCATCGCGTAGGTCTTGCCCACGCCGGCCGCGGCGCCGAGGAAGACCTTGAGCCGGCCGCGGGCGGCGCGCGCCTCCTCCGCGGCGACGCGGGCGAGGAGCTCGTCGGGGTCGGGGCGTTGGGGGGTCATGGCTGACGCGGCGGAGTATATCGCGGCAGCGGGTAGTGGTCCAAGAGACGCGCGCCATCGTTCGACGCCGGAGTGGCAGTCCGGCGCCGGATCACCACCTCGGTGTCACGGCGCCATCCCCTCCGCGCGGTTCGCCCAGGGCAGATAGGCCGCGGGCGACGGCGTGGTCGGCGGGTCGTTCGGCGTCGCGCTCGGTGTGGGTGTGCTGCTTTCCGGGGTCGAGGTGTGGGATGGCGTGGGCGTCGGCGGCGGCGAGGTCGGGCTGCCACCGTCCGGCGTGCGCGTCGCCGGCGCACCTGGCGTCGGCGTGGGCCCGGTGATCTGCACGAAGTCGCGCAGCACGCCGACCAGGCGGCCCTCGCAGGTGTAGTGGTAGAGCGCGCGGACATTCTCGGGCCGCAGGTTGACCAGCGCGTAGATGTTACAGTCCGGGCCGGTCGCCAGATCGATCGGCTGGGTGTAGCCGCCCTCGGACACCTCGTCCGGCACGTCCCAGTCGCGCAGGGACTGGCCGTCGGGCGTGAAGATCTCGACCTGGGCGCGGTTCGCCAGCTCCGGCAGGTGCAGCACGGCCAGGTCGCCGCCCGGAAGCACCGCCATGCCGGCCGGCTCGCCGCCCACCACCCACGAAGTCTCGCGCGCGCCCTGCGCGTTGAAGCGGACGACGTTGCCGCTGCCGCCCAGCGGCCCGGCGCGGTCGCCAGCGTACACTCGGCCATCCGCCCCCGCCGCCAGCGCGGCCGTACGGATGTCGACGTCCCAGCGGGCGAGCCGCGTGCCATCCGCCGTGTAGTGGCCGATCCGGCGCAGTTGCGGCGGCGGGGGCGTCAGCGCATGGGGAGACTGGAGGTCCTCCAACGCGAACAGCGTCCCTTCCGGCCCGGCATCGAGCTGCATGACGTTGGCTTCCATGATGTCCCAGGTCTGGACCTGGTTGCCATCTGGCGCATGGCGGACCAGGGTGGATTGATGGGGCACCCGGAGCCGGTGGGAGAGGAACACGTCGTGGCTGGAGTGCACGGCGATGGCATCGGGGATCTCGAAGAAGTCCGTCGACCATCGCCGCTGGTAAACAAGATCCGCATCGTACTGCACCGCCCCGCCCGTCCCGGTGTCGGTCCGCATCGCCAGCCACACCGAGCCGTCGGGGCCCGTGTTCAGGCTGATCGGCCAATCCAGGCTGTCGCTCGGTGCCTGCACGGCGTCGCGCGACAAGGGCGGCGCGGGCGCGGACTCGGTGGCGGGCGGCACCTGAAGGATCACCCACCCGACCGACGAGGCGAGGATCAGCGGGCCGACCCAGCGGGCGATGGACTCGGGCACTGTTTGCATCGGGCACCTCCGTGCATGTCAATTTCGACGGTCTGGATCGTTGCTATTGAGGTGTACGAAGCAAGGACGCCCTTTGTGACGTCCACGTTGTGCGCCGCGAAACGGTTTGATGTATGCTACTTTTGTCAATGTCCGCCAGCGCCGGCGGGCAGCTTTGTCGGTTTCGGCCTGCTTGCGTCTCGCGTGTCGGGCTGATTACGCGCCGACGACATGGGCGGCCCATGACAAGCAGGATATGCCGGCTTCACGCCACATCCGCCTTTGAGGAGGCTCCCATGCGAACGCACTCGATCTTGATCAAGTGGGCGGCACGGGGTATCGCCGCCGTCTGTGTGCTGGCCGGTCTGGCCGGCTCCGCCCCACTCCATCCCGCGCGCGTCGCGGCCTCGGCCGATCAGCAGCTCCACCCTTGCGGCGTCCAAGCCAAACGCACGATCGAGCCGCGCGCGGTCGAGGAGGGCGGCGTGTTCAACGTCAAGGTCAACTACGACTACGATTGCACCAACAAGGCGAAGCGAATCAACTTGATCCTCCTGGTCGAGACGACCATCGACGCGCGCAATATCGCCGATCGCAACGGGCTGCTGCGCAGTCTCAAGGACGGCCTGTCCAGCTTCGTCCACACGACGGACTTCGCTAACGGGACCACGGGTGGTCTGACGCTCGTGGGTGTTGATTACACCTACCGCGTGCCGCTGCGCGGTGACCGCGATGGCCGGGACGCGCTCCTCCAGGCGATCGAGGGGATCAGCCTCAAACCGATCAGCGGCCCGGTAGGCCTCGGCGCGGCGCTGGTCGACGCGGTTGGCCGTCTGCCGACCGGAGTGGCGGGCGCCGGCGAGAGCTGGGTGATCATCTTCGATCGCGGCGCGCCTGAGTTCGTCAACAACCAGCAGCCGCCGGTGACGATCGTCGACGGCTGCAATCGGGCTGTGACTGCTGGGGTCAACATCGCGGTGGTGTCGCATGAGCAAGCGCCGGACCGCTTCCCCTGCGTGACGCGCGGCTATGCCCGCCGCAGCAGCGGCCCGAGCGCGCCGGACCTGCCGACGATTTTCGGCGAGCTCGGCAAGTCCATCGTCAGCGGACCGCAGGCAACGGAGACGGTGTATCGGGACTACGTTCACAACGACACCTTCAGCTATGTCGACGGCTCCGGCCGCCCCAGGCCGCCGGACGACCTCCGCGGCAACCCTCCCGACGACATCTCATGGAACAACCTGGATAGTCTCAAGCCGGCGGGCGGCCACATCATCGAGTATCAGTTGAAGACCGAGACGAACGTGCCGAAGCCGGTCATCAAGATCTCGACCACGCTTTTCCCCACGATCAAGTTCATCTGGGCCGATGGCAACGTCAGCGACTACACGCTCGACGACCCGGAGAACAACCCCGAAGTCTGCATTTACCGCAAGGGGAAGTACAGGGAGGATTGCCAAGCCTTGGGGCTTCCCCTGACGCCGACGCCCACGCCGACGACACCGCCCACAGACGTGCCGACCGACACGCCCGGGCCGATCACCGCCGTGCCGCCGACTGCGACGCCGGCCGATACCCGCGCCGCGGCCTGGCTGCCGCGCGTGTTCATGCCGGCTCTGCTGGCTCAGGGCGGCTTCGACGGGCCGTGGCGCGGTGCCCGAGAATGAATACACCCGCCCGGAAGCCGGCTTCATCCGCGAGGCCTATCGCTGGCTGGACAGCCTCAACCGCGGCGGCCGCGCCCGCTGCCGGCCGCCTGCTGGTTCGTCCTGGATGGCGGCTCCGCCTGGTCCGACGTCGCCCTGGCCGGCCGACCGGACATCCTGGCGGTCTTTCGCGAGGTGGCCCAAGCCTATCCGCCGGGAAGCTGAGGTCGCTACCGCCGCCGCTCGACCCGCGGCAAGTACAGCCGCGCGCGCTCCGGGTAGACCTCGGCCCAGGCGGCGAAATGGGCGCCGGCCGTGTCGGCCACGCGCAGGACGTTGGTCACGGGACCCGGGCCGGCGTAGCGCGCCGCGAAGCGCAGCTCGACGGCGCCGGCCGCGGGCACCAGGCCGCGCCAGCGCAGCGTTCGCGAGACGGCATCCCAGATCGGCGCCCCGCCAGCCGAGCTGGTGGCGGAACCTTCCTGATAGGTCAGCTCGGGCGGCAGGGCGTCGCTGAGCTCGACCTCGGTCGCCGCCGGTCCCGCGTTGGCCGCACGCAAGGTGAACATCACGGTCTCGCCCGGCCGCGCCACCGGCGGCGAGGCGGTCTTGGTCGATCCCGAGAGGTCGCTGGTCTGTACGCGGACCGCGTGGACCAGGCGCGCCGTCGGCACGCCGGCCAGTCGCGGCCGGATCTCCGCCCGCGTCACGATGCGCGCGCCGGGCGGGAGGTCCGGATCGACGACGGCGGACCAGGTGAAGTGCCGCGGCTCACCGGGGGAAAGGCCGCCGCGCCAGCGAAGGACGTCGGCCACGGGGTCGTAGCTCAGCCCCGTGCTCAGCGAGCCCGGGTCGAGGGTGACGGCATCCGGCACGTCGATCCACAGCTCGACGTCGCGGGCGGGGATGTCGCCGCTGGCGATCAGATGCGCGCCGTAGCGTAGGACTGATCCAGGCAGCGGCATCGACGGTGTCACCTCGATCAGGCTCCCGTCCAGGCGCAGCCGATTGGCGCGCACGCCAGCGGTCAGCAGGTGCTCGCGCCCCGCTCCGCGCAGCCGCGCCACGTGGCTCACCCTGCCGTTCGCTTCGACGGCGTTGCCCACCCGGCTCTGGAAGGTCAGCCGCGCCCAGCCGCCCGGTGGATCGAGCTCGACCGATCGCCCCGGGCGCACGTAGGTTGAGGGGATTTCCAGCAAATGCCCGTCGGGCGCGCGCAGGCCGGCGCGCGCGCCCGACGCGTCAACCGCCAGACCGTAGCCGAAGCGCAGCGCGCCGGCCTCGTCCAAGACGGCGTAGACGTGGCTGTCCGCGCTCTCAGCCGAGGCAATCGACCAGGTTACCGTCACCGCGCCCGCGCCGCGCAGCACCTCCACCTCCCGCGGCGGCGCATCGGCGGACCGCGCCTGATACAGCGGGGCAATCACGGGTGCGCCGACCGAGCCCGGGTCGAATGCGGCGCTGGTATCACTCCCCGGTGGTGTGAAGGTCAGGCGGCCGTCGTCGGTGGCCCAGGCCTGGGTGTAGACCTCCGTGTAAAAAGGAAAGGCCAGATCCAGCGCGAACGGTCCATGCACGCCGGGGCGGGCGTCCGCTGCGGTGGCAACCAGGCGAGCCGGACGCGCCGCGCGAGGATCGTCCGGGGAATCAACGGCGGTGCCGCCGACCGCTTCCGGACCCGCCGCCACGCCGTAGTCCGCCCGCAGCGGCGGTACGGCGACCAGCTCCCAGGCGACGGTGCCCGGCTGCAGCGTGGCCTTGCCCGTGCTCGCACGGACGCTCGATCGCAGCGGCACCAGGGCAGGCGAAAGGGCGTCGACGAGGTCGACCTCGGCCGGGGCGTCCCCGAAATTGGCGACCAGGATCGTCGCCGACAGTACGCCGCCGGAACGCGGGGCCGCCGGCCACAGGATTACCCGCGACGCGGCGAGCTCCGCGCGCCGCAGATCCAGCGCGGCCGGCAGCGAGATCTCCCGCCGTGGGAGCCGTCCGTCATCCAGTCGAACCCGCAGCTCGCGCCCGCCCGAGGCTGCGCCCGCCTGGACGGCCAGCGGTAGCGGGACGTCGACCGCAGCACCCGGCGCGACCGGCCCGGTCCAGACCGCGTCGCGCGCCGCAGCTTGCGGCTCGACCGGCGCCCGCGGTGGCTGCAAGGTCCACCCTGTGTCCGGCCCGGCGAGCTGGATATCCGGCGGCAGCTCCACCTCCGCCCGCGCATCGGCGGGTGCCGGACCGGTGTTGGCCACGTGCAGCGACGCGGTAAACGCCATCCCCGCCAGCACCGTGGCCGGCACCTCGTCGAGGCGCGAGGCGCCGAGATCCGGCCCGCCGACCAGGATCGCCGCCGAACGGCTGATCCGCCGCCCTGCCCCGTCGTCCAGCAGAACGCTGATGACGTGCTCGACGCCCAGCCCGTCCGGCGCCTCGGCGGTGACGCGCAGCTCCGCCGGCTCGCCGGGTGGCAGCGCGCCTTGCCAGACGATCTGGCGCTCGGATGTCCAGGCCGCCTGGCCCGCGGTCGCCGTCAGCGTCGGCGTGATCGGCCGCAGCCCCGCCGGCAGATCGACCCGCGCCGAGGCCGCTGACGCCGATGCGGGACCGCTGTTGACCAAGTGCAACGACAGGCTCACCTCGCCACCCGCCGCGCGCCGGTCCGGGCTGATCGCCAGCAGCGAGGCATCGAGATCGGGGGCCAGCGGGCGCAGCGAGGTTGTCGCGAGGGCCGACCGCCCAGCCGATCTCACTGTGGCTGTGATCGGCAGGCTCTGGCCGCCGGCGGCCGGGCCGGTCAAGCGGGCGGTCAGGGCGAAGCGGTGGACCTCGTCGGCGTCGAGCAGGCCACTCCAGCGCCAGCCCCGCCCATCCGCGCGCGGTCCAGGTCCCGACGGTTCGGCGGCGAGCGCGGCGGGGAGGTCCACCGTGATCTCGACCGGCGCCGGGGCGCGGCCGGTGCGGACCGTCAAGGTGAGGGGGACTGTCGCGCCGGGCGCTACGGGCGCGGCCGGTGCCGACAGCGCGACCAGCGGCGGTTCCAGCCAGCCGATCAGCCGGTCGAACAGGCGCGCCAGCGCCAGGCGCCCGCCGGCGCTCTCGGGCCCGAATGCGAGGTAGACCCGCCGGCCGCCGGCGTCGCTGGTGGCCAACGCGGCGGCCTGGTCGTCGGGATAGCGGAGGATCGGCTGCACGGCTTCCGGCGCGGCATCCGGTGCGGGCGCGACCACGTCCGGCCGGATGCCGCGCCGCACCTTTTCGGCCCCGTCGGGCCAGCCCAGGTCCAGCTCCAGCCCTGCCAGCGGCCCGGCGCCGTGCAGCAACAGCGAACCGGCCGGCGTATCGGCGACCTGCGCGGCACCGAGCACGCGCTCGAAGAACACCGGCGCCAATCCCGACCGGCGCGGCTGGCGCGCGTCGAGGGCGCCGACATCCTGGCCCGAGACGATCAGCCGGCCGCCCCGCGCGACGTAGTCGGCCAGCGCCTGCGTTGCCGCCTTGTCGCCCCGCAGCATGTCCAGGTAACCGGGCGAGTTGTTGCTGTGGGCCCAGATCACCAGGTCGTGCGCGGCCAGGTCGCCGGCGCTCGGCGGGCGGGCCAGATCGTCGAGCGTCCAGACCGCGAAGGCATAGCCCGCATCGTCCAGCGCCCGGCCCAGGTAGGGCGCGATGCGCTCCCCGTCCCAGGCGTCCGCGTCGACCAGCAGAATCCGCGGCGCCGTCGGCAGCACCACGGGTTCCTCAGCCGGCGCCGGCGACGAGATATCAACCGTGCTCGTGACCACGCGGTGGTCCCGCGCCGCGAAGCGCACGATGTGCCGGCCAAACGGTAGACGGATGGCGAAAGTGCCGTCGCTCGCGGCCGCGGCAACCGTAGTCTGGCCGACCACGCCGACCCGACCATCGACCAGCGGGGCGCCCGCGGCGGAGATCAGGCGCCCGGCCAGCAGGGCGGTGGAAGCGGGGTCGAGCCGGAAGTCGCGCGCCAGCGTCTGCCCGGCGACCACGGTCACGGGCTGGGACCGCGGGGCGGCGCCGAAAGCGGTCGCCACAGCGTGCCAGGCGCCCGCGGGCAGCGCCAGCCGGTAGCGGCCGGCGGCATCCGCGCGCGCCTCCCAGCGCCAGTCGGCGTGCGCGCCCGCTGGCGCGACGACCGTTACGGTGGCACCCGCCAGCGGCTCGCCGGCGGCGCCGAGGACTTGCCCGGCGATGTGTCCCGTTTCCAGCGCCAGCCGTCCCGCGGCGTAAGCGTCCAATCCACCCCAGCCATGCTCCGGGTCAGGACCGGCGGCGCCGAGGTCGCCGGCGGTAGCGCGCAAGAGCGTGGCCAAGTCGTCGCCGCCGAGGTCGGGGTTGAGGCTGAGCAGCAAGGCCGCGGCGCCGGCGACGTGGGGCGTGGCCATCGACGTGCCGTCGGCGTAGGCGGTCTGCCCCTCCGGCCAGGTCGACAGGATGCCCGCCCCCGGCGCGACCAGATCGGGCTTGACGCCGCCGTAGAAGCCGGGACCGCGCCGCGAGCGCCACCACAGCGTCCGCTCCGCCGTCAGCGCGCCAACCGCCAGGGCCCGCGGGTCGCTGGCCGGCGCCAGCACGCGATTCGGGCCGGCGAGATCGCCCTCCGTGTTGCCGGCGGCGAAGACCGGCAGGATCCCGGCGGCGCGCCAAGCGTCGATCACCGGCTCGAACAACGGGTCCGCCCCGTTATCGAGGTCCCACGAGCAATTGACGATGTCCGGCGCCAGGTCCAGCCGCGGCGCCGATCCGTCGATGCGTGTCGGCGCCAGCAGCCAGGCCGCGCCGCGCAGCAGAACGAGGTCGGTGGTCTCGCCCTGCCCGTCGAAGACGCGCGCGGCGATCCACTCCGCCCCCGGCGCGACGCCGTAAGCGCGCGCGCCTTCCCGCCCGGCGATCAGGCCGGTCACATGCGTTCCATGCCCATGCGGGTCGCTGGGCTCGATGTCCGCGCCCTGAGTACGGGTCGCGTCGAGCCAGTGATAATGATGCTCGCCGGATCGGCCCCGGTAGGCGCTCGCCAGCGCCGGATGATGCCAGTCCACCCCGGTGTCGAGCACCGCGACGACCACTCCCTCGCCGGTCGCCCCGAGCCGTGACCAGACCAAGGGCGCGCCGACCTGGGTCAGGTTCCAGCCGCCGCCCGCTGGCGCCAGGTGTCGATCGGCGCTCGCCACCGCCTGCGGCAAGGCGGTCAAGCGATGGCCGCGGTTGGCGCGAATCGCGGCCACTCCCGGCTGGCGCGCCAGCGTCGCGACGGCTTCGGCATTGCCGGTCACGGCGAGCATCCCGAACGCCGGGAAAGGCTCCACCGCGGTCACCGCCCCGCGCTGTTCCAACCCCGCAACCGTCCGATCCAGCGCGGCCAGGCGGAGCGCACCTTCGGCGAGCAGGCCGCGCGTGGCCTGGACCCGAGCGAATCGCGTGGCAGGCGGCGGGGTGGCGGACACGCCATCCCCGCTGGCGGTTCCAGTCTCGCCGGGCGCTCCCGCCGCCTGTGACGTGACCTCAGGGGTCGATCCGAGCTGGACGATAAAGGTGGTCGGCCCCGTTCGCGCCGCCGCCTCCAGCGCCGCGTCTACCGGCGCCGGCTTGGCCGCGGCGGCCAGATCGCCGTCGTCCCCCGACAGCCGAATCGGCGCCGGCCGGGGATCACCGACCGGCCGCGTCTGGACCTCGGGACCGGCACCGCCGCCCCGCGCCGATCCGTGCGCCGCCGAATGCGGTGTTCCCGAGACGACCAGCATGAGGACACCAGTGGCCAGGCGGCCGAGCCAGGGCCAAGTCCGTCGCGCCGATGGTCGGCTCATTGGGCGGGCCACCCGCCGTGCTGATGTGCGTGCAAAGAAAAACCTCCCGCGTCGGCAGCCGGCCGGCGCGGGAGGATTCCGTCGTCAACGCTGCGAGACTAAGCTTGATCCCTCAGACGGCGGCGCTCGAAGGAGAACCCTACCACGGCCACGGCGCCGAGCACCAGGGCCACGATCCCGAGCAGGCCCGAGGTGGGCAGGTCGGCCACACCGGTGGGCGGCAGGCGGTTGACGGGGCCCGGCCTGACCGGCGCAGCAGGCTTGGCCGGCTCACCGATCCGGACGAGGCCGAAGTCGATGCCCATCACCACGTTGCCGTTGACCTTCACCTTGTAGAGCGACGGGGTCGTGACCCGCCACTCCGGACCTGGTTGAATGAATACATCGTACTCCCCGGCGCCCAAGCCGTCAAAGCTGAACTGGCCGGTGCCGCCGGTAACCTGGAACAAGTCCAGCCCGCCGCCGCGCAGATGCACGCCGACATCGTTGAGGCCCGGCTCGCTCGAACCGAGCGCACCGTCCTGGTTTGTGTCGATGAACACCAGCCCCTTGATCGACCCGAGCCGCTGCCCGTCGGCCCGGCTGGACGCCCCCTTGTCCTCGTCGTCATCGCCGTCGTCCGGCATGTCGGTGGGAGGAACCGGTGTCGGGCCGCCGGGAGTCTCCATGGTCGGCGTCTCGCCCGGCCCGGGCTCGGTCGGCGTGGCGGTCGCACCGCCGTCCTGGCAGCCCTGCCAGAAGTGGAAGTCTTCACGCACCGAGTCGAGCTGGAAGTCCTCGAAGGCGAGCACGCGCGTCTTGCTCTCGTTCGGGCACAGCTCCCAACCATCCGGGGCCGCCACGAGCTCGAGGGTATACTCCTCGCCCTCGACCAGAGCCGGCAAGACGAACTCCGCCCGCTGCAGCGAAGACAGCTCGTCGGTGGTCGCGCGAGCCACCTCGGTACCCGTCGTGTCCAGCACGAAGAACTCGAGTTGGGGCAAGGGGTTGTTGGCCGCGAAGGTTTCGTCATCAGGCTGGTACACGCCATCACAGCCCGGGCAGTTCGGGTCGTTGCCACCGAACATGTCGACGAACCCGATCGCGAAGATCGTAAACTCCGGGTCCTGCCGCATCGGCGCCCCGTTGGCCGACCCGGCCGGCACGGTCAGCGCGGCGATCAGCGCCGCGAGGCCGAACAACACCCACCGCCGGGACGAAGAAATAGTCCTCATCTCTAACTGTCCTTTCCATGATTGTCAGGCTCGCTGGGCCAGGCTGTCCTTGTGCCAACCCAACCGTACCTACAAGGCTCATCAACAGGCCCGACAATCGCGGGCCTTCCGAAATCGACCGCAACCGCCGCCCGGCCACGCCGACGTCGCGGGCGGGACGGCTGCTCCTCCTCCGAGGCGAGAGAACCGGGCAGCGGCTGCGCTAGCAGGTCCGGGGCATCGGCTCGGCTTCCGCCGACGCCGAAGCCCTTCGCGATCACCCATCCAGCAGTCGGGGCAGGCTGGCTGTCGCGCCAGTTATAATTATGTTATTTATTGTGCCAAAAATAACCCGGCTTGTCAAGTCCCACGTGATTCTGATCATCCCATGCGTGGTCGTTCGGGTCCTCCAACGGGTGTGCCTGTCCCGCGCAGGCGTCGCGAACGCGTCGCCAGGCGATCTGCCGCAGCCCCGAGCTGCGCTTCCAAGCTCACCGGCTATCCTCGGCGGCCGGGCGGCGGCTGGCGCCCTCCCTGCCGTAACGAAATAATAACCGCGGCTATTCTACAGCTTGAGACGCGAGGGTGCAAATCTGGTTACAACAGGATTAACCACAGGCGCATCGCCTGGTCAGCCGATCCTACGCGGCGCGGCCGGCCGAGATCCTACGGCATGGTCGGTCGATCCCGAGGGCACGGCCTGCCCAAGTCCGCGCGGCGTGCTCAGCCGAGATCGCGCGGGCGGTACTGCAGCGCCTCGGCCAGGTGGCTGGCCTGGATCGCGTCTTCGGCGTCGAGGTCGGCGATGGTTCGCGCCAGCTTGAGCACGCGGTGGTAGGCGCGCGCGGACAGGCCGAGCTGGCGCATGCCGGCCCGCAGCAGCTCCCGACCGTCGGCGGTCAGCCGGCAGTGGGTCTGGATCAGGTCGGCGGTCATCTCGCCGTTGCATGTAGCGCGCGCCTGGCGGCCGCGCTGGCGCCAGGCATCGGCTTCGGCCAGGGCCTCCTCCGGCACCAGGCGCGCGCGCTGGCGCCGGCGGGCCGCGGTCACGCGCGCACGCACGGCGCTCGATGCCTCCGACGACGTTTCGTCGACCAGCTTGTGATACTCCACGCGCGGCACTTCGACGTGCATGTCGATGCGGTCCAGCAGCGGGCCGCTGACTCGCCGGGCGTAGCGCGCGACGGCGGTCGGGGAGCAGGCGCAGGCACGCTCGCGGTCGCCGTGATAGCCGCACGGGCAGGGATTGCGCGCGGCCACCAGGATGAAGCTGGCGGGGAAGGTGGCCGCGCCGGAAGCGCGGGCGATGGTCAGGCGGCGGTCTTCCAGCGGCTGGCGCAGCGCCTCCAGGCTGCGAGCGTCGAACTCCGGCAGCTCGTCGAGGAACAGCACCCCATGATGCGCCAGCGAGACCTCGCCGGGTCGTGGCCAGGGCCCGCCGCCGATCAGGCCGGCGTTGGAGATCGTATGGTGTGGGCTGCGGAAGGGAGGGGTGCGGATCAAGGGGACGTCGGCGGGCAGCGCGCCGGCGACCGAATAGATCGCGGTCACGTCGAGCGCCTCGTCGGGCGCCAGAGGTGGCAGGATCGACGGCAGGCAGCGCGCGAGCGTCGTCTTGCCGGAGCCGGGCGGTCCGGTGAGCAGCAGGTTGTGCCCGCCGGCGGCGGCGATCTCCAGGGCCCGCCGCGCATGGGCTTGCCCGCGCACATGGGCCAGGTCCGCCCCCTCGGGATCGGCGCAGTCCACCGGCGCGGGCGGCGCGACCGGCGGCAGCGGGCGCTCGCCGGCCAGGTGCTGGATCAGCCCGACGATGTCCGCCGCCGCCACTACCTCGATGCCCGGTACCAATGCCGCCTCGGCGGCGTTGGCGGCGGGGACGACGACCCGCGCGAAGCCGCGCGCCCGCGCCGCCGCCGCGATGGGCAGGATCCCCTGCGTG
The DNA here is from genome assembly GCA_964498575.1 of uncultured Anaerolineales bacterium. Taxonomy (GTDB): domain Bacteria; phylum Chloroflexota; class Anaerolineae; order Epilineales; family Epilineaceae; genus CAZCJG01. The sequence continues at coordinate 15,370 of CAZCJG010000033.1, forward strand.
GGCCGCAAGGCGCCGTCGAGCGCGATCTCGCCGATCGCCAGCACGTCCGATAGGTCGGCCTCGAGTTGCTCGCTGGCGAGCAGGATGCCCAGCGCGATCGGCAGGTCGTAGGCCGGGCCGGCCTTGCGGACGTCGGCCGGCGCAAGATTGACCGTGAGGCGCATCGCGGGATAGCGGAAGCCCACGTTGCGCAAGGCGGCGTACAGCCGATCCTTCGACTCGCGCACCGCGGCGTCGGGCAGGCCGACGATGGTGGTATGCGGCAGGCCGAAATGGATGTCCACCTCGACCTCCACCAGCTCGCCTTCCAGCCCCGATAACGCGCAGCTCCACACTCTGGCCAACATGGTTCGTCCGTGCTTACCTCCTACACCAGTCTAACCGATCGTAGGCCCCCACCGCTAGCCCCCTGGCGCCACGATTGCGCCACGATTGCGACAGTTTTGGACCCTGAAAGGCCGCGGTCGGGCTCGTCACAGTGCAACGTTGGCACCGGATCGACAGGCATTCGGCGGCCGATCGGCGGCCACGCCGCGCAACCGGCAGTTCCCTTCCGGCCCGACTTCGGATATACTGTGGCGACGGCACTTGAGGTATCATTTGAATTAAGCCCATCGAACATCCCGATCACGGCTGACCCCGCAAGGAAGAAGACGGAACCATCATGGCCTTGACCGCCCCTACCCTGGCGTACACTGCAGATCCGCGGCCGCGGCCGCGCCTGGATGGCGAGATCACCTACCGCGTGCGCGGAGGCGTGCCGCTACGGGGCACGATCACGATCCAGGGCGCCAAGAACGCCGCGCTGCCGATCATCGCCGCGACGCTGCTGACCGAAGATCGCTGCGTGATCGAGAACATCCCGAGCACGGCGGATATCCGGGTGATGCTGGACGTCTTGCGCCATCTGGGGGCCGAGGTCGAGCTGACCGGGCGCGGCCGGCTGGTCGTCGAAGCCGCCAACATCAAGAGCCGCACCACGCCCGAGGACCTGGCGCAGCGGCTGCGCGGCAGCTTTCTGGTGATGGGGCCGCTGCTCGCTCGCTTCGGGCAGGCCAGCGCGCCGCGGCCGGGCGGCTGCGTGATCGGCGCGCGGCCGGTCGACGTGCCGGTGAAAGGCTTCAGCCACCTCGGCGCCCAGGTCGCCGTCGTCGACGACCGCTTCGCGGCGAGTGGTCGCTTGCGCGGGGCGAGCATGGTCTTGGACTATCCCAGCCACACCGGCACCGAGAACATCCTGATGGCGGCCGTCCTGGCCGAGGGGATTACCGTGATCGAGAACGCCAGCACCGAGCCCGAGGTGCTGGACCTGGTCGCGTTCCTCCAGGCGATGGGCGCGCGCATCGCTTGGACCGGGCCGGGCACGGTGGCGATCCAGGGCGTGCCGCGCCTGCACGGGACGGTCTATCGGCTGATGCCCGACCGATTGGAGGCCGGCACCTACCTGATCGCCGGCGCGATCGCCGGCGGCGACGTCACAGTGCGCCGGGTCGTGCCCCGCCACCTCCACGCGGTCACCGCCAAGCTGCGCGAAGCCGGGGCGCAGATCGACGAGGGCGACTACTGGGTCCGCGTCCGCGCCGACCGCCCCTTGCGCGCGGTCGAGATCCACACCTACCCCTATCCCGGCTTCCCGACCGACCTGCAGCAGCCCTTCGGCGCGCTGCTGACCCAGGCGACCGGCGAGAGCGTGGTCCAGGAGACCGTGTTCGAGGATCGCCTGCGCTACCTGGCGGAGCTGGCGCGCATGGGCGCCCAGGTCGAGGCGCGCGGCCAGACCGCCTTTATCCGCGGGCCGAGCCGCTTGCACGGGGCGACGGTGCAGGCGCTGGACCTGCGGGCGGGCGCCGCCGTGGTCCTGGCCGGCCTGGTCGCCGAGGGCGAGACCATCGTGCGCAAGGGCCAGTCGATCGAGCGCGGCTACACCGACTTCGCCGCCAACCTGCGCGCGCTGGGCGCGGAATGCACCGTGATCGAAGCCGGCGTGGTATGATTGGGTCCAACGACAGCGGGCGGCTTTTCGGATGCTCGCCTGGGGCGGACGGAGCTCTGATCCGCCTGCCCGCCACGGAGGCTGGATGTTCACTCGCCACATTGGGATAGACCTCGGCACGGTCAACGTGCTGGTGCACGAGCAGGGCCGCGGGATCGTGCTGAGCGAGCCGTCGGTGGTCGCGATCTCGGTAAACGACAATCGGATCATGGCGGTGGGGGAGGAGGCGCTGGCGATGCTGGGCCGCGCGCCGGACACCATCGAGGTGTCGCGCCCCTTGCGCGACGGAGTGATCGCCGATTATATGGTGACCGAGGCGATGCTGCGCTACTTCATCACCAAGGTATGCGGGCGGATGCCCTTCTTCAAGCCGACGGTGATGATCAGCGTGCCGGTCGGTGTGACCAGCGTCGAGAGCCGGGCGGTGCGCGAGGCGGCCGAGCAGGCCGGCGCCAAGGAGGCCCACCTGATCCCCGAGCCGCTGGCCGCCGCGATGGGCGCCGGGCTGCCGGTGGGCACGGCGACGGGCAACATGGTGCTGAACATGGGCGGCGGCACCAGCGAGTCGGCGGTGATCGCGATCAACGGCATCGTCGTCGCCAGCTCGGTGCGCGTGGGCGGCAACAAGATCGACGAGGCGATCGCGGCCTACGTCAAGCGCAAGTACAACCTGATGATCGGCGACCGGACTGCCGAAGAGATCAAGATCGAGATCGGCAGCGCGCTGCGCCCCGACCTGCCGGCCGACGAGCTGGTGATGGAGGTCCGCGGCCGCGATCAGGTCACCGGCCTGCCCAAGACCATTCAGATGCAGACCTGCGAGGTGACCGAGGCGATCGCCGAGCCGGTGCACGCCATCGTCAACGTCACCCGCGAGGTGCTCGAGCGCACCCCGCCCGAGTTGGTCAGCGACATCATCGATCGCGGAGTGGTGATGACCGGCGGTAGCGCCCAGCTCCGCGACCTGGACGTGCTCTTGACCGAGGAGATCGGGGTCCCCTTCTACGTGGCCGACGACCCGATGGCCTGCGTCGCGCTGGGCGCCGGGCGCGCGCTGGAGAGCTACGCCTTGATCCGCCGCACGCTGCCGGCCGTTCCGGCCTAGAGGTGCCTTGACCATTACGGTGCGGACATGCTCGCCCGCACCTTGAGATCCCTCACCCGCTCACGCACCGTCGGCGCCCTGTTGGTCTTTCTCGCCGCTTTGCTGCCGCGCCTGCTCGGCCTGGGGCGCTTCGTCACCGTCGACGAGCCGGTCTGGCTGTTCCGGACCCTGGTCTTCTGGCGCGCGGTGGCCGACGGGCGCTGGGCAGATACGGTAGTCTCGGCCCATCCCGGCGTGCTGACGATGCTGCTCGGCGGGGCCGGCATCGGGTTGAAGTCCCTGGTCGATCCCGCCGCCGTCGAGCGTGCCTGGGTGCTGGCGGCCACGCTGCCCGGCCTGCGCGCGACCGACGACGCGGCGCTCCGCGTGCTGGGTCCCTTGCTCGCCGCCGCGACCTGGCCGGTGGCTGTGGCGCAAGCGCTGGCGATCGCCCTGTGCTACCTGCTCGCGGCGCGCTCCTTCGGCCGCGTGGTGGCGCTGATCTTCGCCGGCCTCTTGGCGCTGGACCCCTTCGCCATCGGCTTGGCGCGGGTGCTGCATGTCGACGGATTGCAGGCGGTCGCGGGCACGATCGCGCTGCTGGCCGCCGCGGCCCATGCGCGGACCGGAGCGCGGCGCTACGCCGCGTTGTCCGGAGCGGCGGCGGCGCTTGCCGGCCTGGCCAAAGCGCCCGGCGCGGTGCTGGCGATCTGGGCGCTGCCGCTGGCGCTGGTCCGCGGTCCGGGCTGGCGCGCGCGTCTGACCGATGCCGGGCTGTGGATCGCGGCCGCCGGACTGACCGTCGTCTGTTTATGGCCGGCACTGTGGGCGGACCCCGTCGGGACGCTCGCGGCGGTTCGCTCAGGTGGCGAGCGCTACGCCGGGCGGGCGATCGACACCGCTCACTTCTTCCTCGGCCAGGTGGTCGAGGCGCCCGGCCCCTTGTTCTATCCTGTCGCCTGGCTCCTGCGGGCAGGTCCCTGGCTGGTCCTGGGCCTACTGCTCGCCCCCTTCCTCTGGCGCTGGGGGCTGCGCCGCGAGCGGCGCGCCTGGACCGGCGCGGTCCTGCTCGCGGCCGGCTACATCGCGCTGCTCACTCTCTCGCCCAAGAAGTTCGACCGCTACCTCTTGCCGACCTGGCCACTATGGGCGCTGGCGGCGGCGCTGGGCTATCGCGCCTTCATCCGCTGGCGTCGCTGGCCGATCCGCCGCGCGGCGCTGGCCGGATTGGTCGTGCTGATCATCCAGATCGCCCTGCTCGCGCCCTTCCACCCGTATTACCTTGCCTGGTTCTCGCCACTGGCGGGGGGATCGCGCGCCGGGCTGGCCGCGCTGCCGGTGGGTTGGGGCGAGGGGCTGGACCAGGTGGCGGCGTTCGCGCGAGCCGAGGCGCGGTGGGCGGGCCGGAGTCCCGCGCCGCCGGGACTGGCGGAGATCAGCACACCGACCTTGATGACCAGCTCCGTGCCCGGCCTCGCGCCGCTCGTCGACGCCCCGGTGCTGGCGCTCGACCAGGCCAACCTGCCGCGGGCGGATTTCGTCGTCCGCTACGTCGCCGACACCCAGGCCCCCGTGCAGGCCTGGCTGACCCCGACGCTGGCGAGCGCGCCGGTGTTCACGGCGACGATCCGTGGCCAGCCCTATGCCTGGGTCTATCCCAATGTCGAGCTGCGGGCGCTCGTCGATGCTGTCCAGCGGGACCCGGCGCCCGTCATGGCCGACGGGTCGGACTACCTCGCCCGTCACGCCAGCTCGCTGGGCTTGCCGCATGATCTCCCCGAGCTGGGCGCGGTGCTGGATGGCCTGCCCGGTCCGGATCTCTGGCTGGCGATCCATCCGCTGGCGCCGACGCCCGCCCAGGCCGACGCGGCGTTCGGGTTGGCGACGCGCGCCGATCGCGTATCGCGTATCGAGACGCCGCACACCCTCCTGACCCGCTTCCGCGTCGCCGAGGATGGCGCGCTTCCCCAGGCGGTACCCGGCTTGCAGGGTGCTCGCTTCGGGGATCGTGTTCGGGTTCACCAAGCGCTGTGGAGCGCCGGGCCGCTGGCATCGACGCGGGCGCTGGGGCTGCGGATTGACTGGGCAGGGTTGGAGGCG
>CAZCJG010000034.1:0-20482 GCA_964498575.1 uncultured Anaerolineales bacterium
TGGTGAAGAAGGGCTCGAACGCGTGCGCCATGATCTCGGGCGTCATGCCGGGCCCGCTGTCGGTGATCTCGACGACCACCGCGTCGCCCTCGGCCCGGGTCGAAATCCGCAAGGTCCCCTGGCCGTCCATCGCGTCGATGGCGTTGTCGATCAGGTTGGTCCACACCTGGTTGAGCTCGCCGGGGTTGGCTTCCAGGCGGGGGACGTCGGCGCCGAAGCTGCGCACGACCGCGACGCCCGGGCGCAGCTTGTGGCCGAGCATCACCAGCGTGCTCTCGATGCCGTCGGTCACGTCGATCTGCTGCAGCGACGCGCGGTCGAGCTGCGAGTAGGACTTGACCGCGGCCACCAGCCCGGAGACGCGCACGGTCGCCTCCTTCGTCTCGGCGAGCAGGGCGGACACCGACAGGGTGCTCGCCACCCATGTCAGCCCGGGCTCCAGCGTGTCGCCCGCCAGCACCCTGGCCGCGCGCTCGCACCAGCCGACCTCGATGCCGGCCGCCGCCAGGGTGGGCGCGATCCGCCAGGCGTTGTCGACGTCGTGCCGGTCGAGCCAATCCAGCAGGGCTTCCTCGCGGTCGGCCGCCGTCAGGGGGTCGGCGCCGGCCGCCGGCGGGTCGATCTCGCGGCGCAAGGCGTCCAGCGCGACGAAGCATTCCGCGCTCAGCGACCGCTCGGCGAGATGGGTCAGTGACGCCAGCAAGGTGTCGCAGTTCTCCTGCAGCGCGTCCACGGCGCGCACGGCGGCCGAGGCCGGGTTGTTGATCTCGTGCGCCAGCCCGGCCGCGAGCGTCCCGAGCGCGACGAGCGACTCCCGCTGATTGGCCATCGACTCGATGTTCCGGATCGTCCCGAAGAAACCGGCGATGAGGTGCACGCCGAGCGGGAACACCGACCGCGCCCAGTGACCGAAGCCTTCCGACGTCACGCGGAACATGCGGCCCGGCGCCATCGCCCGGCCGGTCGCCACGTAGCCGGCCGCGTCGTCCCAGGCCCGCAGCCCGCCGGCCCACCGGCCGGGCTGGTCCATCACGCCGACCACCGCGTTCTCGCGGCCGGCACGCCGGATCAGCTCGATCCGGCCGTCCAGCAGCACCCACCAATAGTCCGCCGGCTTCCCCTGCTGCCACAAGACCTCGCCCTCGTCGTGGTCAAGGACTTCGCCGACCGCCGCCAGCTCCGCCAGATTCCGGTCGGCGATTCCCTCGAACAAGACCAGCGGCCGCAACGCGTCGAAGCACATCAGATGGTGGCCAGGTAGCGGTGCACGAGGTACACCGCCATCGCGCCCTCGCCCACGGCCGATGCGATGCGCTTCATAGAATCCAGCCGGACGTCGCCGGCGGCGAACACCCCGGGCACGCTGGTCTCGAGCGCGAACGGCGGCCGCTCCAGCGGCCATCTCGGCACGTCCGAGCGCGACAACAGCTCCGGTCCCGTGATGACGAACCCCTTGGCGTCGCGCGCGACGCCGGCGCCCAGCCAATCCGTGCGTGGCGAGGCGCCGATGAACACGAACAGCCAGTTCGCCGCGACCTCCGTTTCGGTGCCGGCGGCGCGGTCGACGAGGGTGAGGCGCTCGAGATGACCGTCTCCGCCGCCTGCCGATACCTCGGTCTCCAATTTCACCTCGATGTTCGCCTTGTCTCGGATGCGCGCCACGAGGTACTGGCTCATCACCTTTTCCAGTGCGTTTCCGCGGACGAGCATGACCACCTTGCGGGCATGGTCGGCGAAGTTCAACGCGGCCTGGCCCGCCGAGTTGCCCGCGCCGACGACGTAGACGACGTCGCCTTCGCACTGTAGGGCCTCGTTCGCGGTGGCGCCGTAGTAGACGCCGCGGCCCGCGAGCTCGGTCAGGCCCGGTCCTTCGAGCAGCCGATACGATACGCCGGTTGCGACCAGGAGCGAGCGCGCCTCGATCTCGATCCCGCCGCCGCAGAACACGGCGCGGACGGGACCGCGCGCCTCGAATCCGGCGACCTCGCGTGCCAGCACCATCTCCGCGCCGAAGCGGCTGGCCTGCATCACCGCGCGCCGCGCCAGCTCGGCGCCGGACAGTCCCTTGGGAAAGCCGAGGTAGTTCTCGATCGCGGCGCTCTCGCCGGCCTGGCCGCCGGGCGCCTCGCGCTCGATCACCAGGGTTTGCAGTCCCTCGGAAGCGGCGTAGACCGCCGCCGCCAACCCCGCCGGTCCGGCGCCGACGATGCACAGGTCGTACAGCGGCTGCTGGGCGTTGGTGCGCAGCCCGAGCGCGTTGGCGAGCGCTGACGTCGACGGCGCGCGCAGGGTGGTGCCGCCGGGTACCAGCACCAGCGGGAGCGCGTCAGCGCCGGCCTCCGCCAGCGCCTGCAAGCGGCGGGCCTCCTCGTCGCGCTCGATGTCGAACCAGCGATAGGGGACATGGTTGCGCGCGAGGAAGGTCTTGACCTCGTGGCTGCGTTCCGACCAGCGATGGCCGACGACGCGGACGTCGCCGCTTTCCACCGGCCGCTCCTGCCGCCAATCCCCCAGGAGCTCGTCGAGCACCGGGAAAAGGCGCTCGCCGGGCGGATCCCAGGGCTTCATGAGATAGTAGTCCAGCCCGATGTCGTTGATCGCCTTGATCGCCACCTCGGTGTCGGCGTACGCGGTCAACAGGACAAGCTTGGCGCCGGGCGCGTGCCCGCGGGCCTGGTCCAGGAATTCGACCCCCGTCATGTTGGGCATGCGTTGATCCGACGTGATCAGCGCGACCGGACGATCGCGCAGCGCGAGCTCGCCGAGCACCTTGAGCGCTTCCGCCCCGGACGTCGCCGGGACGATCTGATAGTCGGCGCTGTAACGGCTGCGCAGATCGCGGGTGATCGCCTGCGACACCGCCGGATCGTCATCGACGGTGAGAATCGTCGCCCTTGTCATCGTTGCTCCTTGACGCACGGGCTGTGGCCAGCCCCGGCCAGTTCATGATGTGCGCGCCGGCGAAAGCTCGCCGCGGGTCGGATCAGGGACTCCGATCGCGCCGCCCGACACGATAGACCATTGCCGGCCGCCGGTCAATCCGCGGCCCTCGCATCCCCGCGTCACGGCTGGCCTGGATCGAGCAGGAATGCCGCGAGCGCGCTGTAGGTCGGCCCCTGGCGATCCAGGCGGCTGTGGAACAGCACCACCCGATCGACCGCCAGCGGCAGGGTGAAGCGCGGCACGGCGGCGATGACGGCGCGGACATCCGCCGGTGGCCGCAACCGGCTGAGCGTCAGGTGCGCGGCGAAACGGCGGTCGTCAGGCGCGAAGCCGGACCGCACCACGGCCTGCTCGACGACCGCCGCCAGGCGGCGCAGCTCGGGCACCCCGCGCTCCACCCCGAGCCACAGCGCCTGGGCCCGCTGTGCGCGGGGGAAGGCACCCAGCGTGTCGAAGCCGATGGTGAAGGCCGGCCCGAGCTCGCCGTCGCCAAGCGCCTGGACCAGTCGCGCGCCGCGCGCGGGATCGGTCTCGCCGAGGAAGCGCAGCGTCAGGTGCCAATTCTCCGGCGCGACGCGTCGGCCTGGGATCGGCTGGCCGCCGAGTGCGTTCGACAAATGCAAAGCGAGCGCGGCGCGAACGGGCTCGCTCAGCGGGATGGCGAAGAATAGCCGGCCGGAGTAGGACGGGGGCGGCACGGTGGCAGGGATGGCCGTCGGAATCACAGTCACCCGGCGCCGGCGGGAGAGACTTCGCCGGTCACCGCGGGGTCGACTGCCGCCGGCAGGTCCGCCCCGGCCCACACCGCGGCCAGCTCGCGCAGGATCATCGCGGTGGCGCCCCAGACCTTGTGCGGCCCGACCTCGAAGAAGGGCACGCGGCGCGGCTCCCCGCGCAGGTCCCAGATCTCCACCCGCCGGTTCGCGCCGCCGACGAAGTGGGCGACGGGGGCCTCGATGAGCGCCGCCACCTCGCTGGGCTGGGGGCGGAAGTCCGGCCGCTCCGCGCGGGCCGCGACGGTCGGGTAGAGCAGGTAGCGCGTCGGCGGGATGTAGATAGGCGTCAACATGCCCAGGACGTCCAGGCCCTCCGGCGGGATCGCCAGCTCCTCCCAGGCCTCGCGCAGCGCCGCCTCGCGCGGGGACTCGCCGGGCTCGACCCGCCCGCCCGGCAGCGAGATCTGGCCGGCATGGACCCGCAGGTCCGGGCGGCGCAGCGTCAGCACGAGATGCGGGGCGCCGCCGAGCGGGTAGATCAGGATCAGCGCACCGCCCTCGGGCCCGCCCGCGGCGCGCGCCTCGTCCGGTCCCGTGAACGTGCGCTGGGATGGCGCGAGATCGCGGTGCGCGTCCAGGCCGGGCAGCGGGTCGGCCAGGCGGCGGCGCAGGTGGTGGATCGCGTGGTCGAAGGCATCGCCCGGAACAATGGCGGAGGGGATGGACTTGCTCACGGTTGGGAAAGGATAGCCCAGGTCAAGCGTGGAGGTCGCGTGTCAGGGTATTGGCCACACCCGCGACCCGATCACGCGCCGCCGACGGCTCGACCCGGCTACGCCCCCCCATCCACCTCCCGCACCCGCAGCTCGGCCGCGGAGAGGAGCGCGTTGCAGCGCTCGGTCAGCGCGACGCCGTGCTCGTAGAGGTCGATCGACGCGTCGAGCGGCAAATCGTTGCCCTCGAGCTGGGCGACGATCTCGTCCAGGGCCTGGAAGGCCTCCTCGAAGCCGAGCGCGGCGATGTCCGCGGGAATGGCGGGCGCGCCGCCCGCCTTGGATGAGCCTTTCACGTGATTTCCTCCCCCATCGACCTTGTCCTACGTCCCTTTCCCTCTGCTTCCCTTGTCTAATCTTGTTGTTTCCCTGCCCGAGTGCGCGTGCCTGAGCGACCGGCCCCGCCGCGATGTAGCCTGATCCGCGACTCATCCCTCGTCAAACAGCCCCGCCTGCCCCTCGACCACCGCACCGAAGCTCCCGTCGGCCACGCGCACCCTGACTCCCACGCCCGCCCCGACGTCCCGCTTCAATCGCACCGTCCGCCCGTCCCGCGCCAGCGTCACGTGCGCGTAGCCGCGCGCGAGGGTGGCCTGGGGGCTGAGCGCGGCGAGCCGCCCGCGCACGCCGTCGACCCGGGTCTGCGCCAGGCGCAGGCGGGTGGAAACGTCGCGCGCCAGCCGTTCTCGATGATCCAGCACCCGCACGCGCGCCGCCTGCACCGTGCGATGGGGCGTGGCCCGCCCCAGGCGGTGCGCCAGGCGCTCCACGTCCACGCGCGATGCCGCCAGGCGCTCCCCGGTCGCGGCCGCCAGCCTGTCGCGGCGCTCGTCGACCGCCTGGCGCAGCTCGCGCGCGTCCGGCGTCGCCAGCTCGGCCGCGGCGGAGGGGGTCGGGGCGCGCAGGTCGGCGACGAAGTCGGCGATGGTGAAGTCGATCTCGTGCCCGACACCGGCGATCACCGGCACCGGGCAGGCGGCGATGGCGCGTGCCACGCCCTCGTCGTTGAAGGCCCACAGGTCCTCGATGCTGCCGCCGCCGCGGGTGACGATCACCACGTCCACCCCCGCCCGCCCGATCCGCTCGATGGCGCGGGCGATCTGCGCCGGCGCGCCCTCGCCCTGGACCAGGGTGGGCGCGAGGATCACCTCGGCCACCGGCCAGCGCCGTTCGAGCACGCGGCCGACGTCGCGCAGCGCCGCCGCCTGCGGGCTGGTGACGATGCCGATGCGCTCCGGATAGCGCGGCAGCGGCCGCTTACGCTCGGGGTCGAACAGCCCCTCGGCGTCCAGCCTGGCCTTGAGCCGCTCGAACTCCCGGTGCAGGTCGCCCAGCCCCGCCGGCTCGCAGTGGTCGACGTAGTACTGGTAACGCCCCTGAGCAGGGTAGACCGAGACATAGCCGTGCATCAGGAAGCGCCGGCCGTCCTCCGGCAGGTGGACCATGCCGAGCGCCTGCCCCTTCCAGATCACGCAAGCCACCGTCCCGCCCTCGTCCTTCAGCGAGAAGTACCAATGCCCGCTGGCCGCCGGCTTGCAATTGGAAACCTCGCCCTCGACCCATACGTCGGCCAGCACGGGATCCCCGTCGATCAGCGCCTTGATGTAGGCGTTGAGCTCAGTGATCGTGAGCGGCGTCATTCGACGGCGACCTCCGCCTCCATCAGTGGGAGCTCCACAGCCTCTGCCTCCACAACCCAGTCCCGGGCGGCTACCTCGTCCACCGGCGGTGTGTCGACCAGCTCCTCGTTCTGCATCGGCGAGGCCTCGGCCTCCTCCTCCATATCCCCCGCCCCGTACTGCGCAAGGACCAGCGCCCGTGCCGCTTCCAAAAGCTCCCGCTCTTCGTCGGTCTCTGCCTTGTGTAGGTAGCCGTCGGCGACCCGCGCGATCTCGGCGCGCGGGCTGGCGCGCTCGGCGCCGACGAAGGCAAGCTCGCCCGGCTCGTCGGCCTGAATGGTGAGCAGATGGCGGTCGAGGTCGAAGTAGAAGTTCAGGTCCTGCCCAAGCTGCCAGACCTCCAGGAAGCGCAGCGCCTGGTAGCTCGGGCGCGGCAGTGGGCCCTCCAGCCGCACTTGCAGGATCTGGTCCGGCGCCGACCAGGCCCGTACGCGCTCGATCAGCCAATCCGTCGGCTCCTCGGCCGGGATGTTGGTCGCGCGGACGGTCTCGCGGCGCATCGGCTGGGGATCGAGGTGCACGTGCTTGACCTTGACCCGGCAGGGCCGCCCGCCCGCGATCTCGATGGCCGCGAAGCCGCAGCGCAGGTCGATCTCGCCGAAGCTCAGCCGCTCGGTCGGACCGGGCGAGATGATCTTCACCCCGCCGACATCATGCGCCTTCATGATGTGCACGTGGCCCACCAGGAGGTAGTCGACCACCCCGGCGAGCTCGGCGACCGAAGCCTTCTTGATCATCGGCTCGTCGGCCTGAGGATGCAGGGTGCCTTCGACCGCGTAATGGGTGACCAGCAGCACCAGGTCCGCTTCGGGCGGGCGGATCGGCTCGGCCAGCACCGCCAGCGGGTCGGCGTCGCGCGACAGGCGGGGGTCCGGCGGCAGCCCGCCAATCGCCAGGCGGACGCCGTCGACCTCGCCCACCCACCACGTGACCGTCGTGGGATCGGTGAAGACCTGGGCCATCCGCGCGGTCTCGAACAGCCGCTGCGGCGTCGCCCCGGCCAGGCGGGTCTTGGGGATGTCGTGGTTGCCGCCGATGAGCAGGGTCCGCACGCCCGCGTCCGCCAGGCGCTGGAACTGCGCGGTGGTCCAGATCAGCTCGCTGGTGCGCGGGTTCGGCCCGTCGAACAGGTCGCCGCCGTGGATGTAGACCGCCGCGCGCTGGGCCAGCGCGAAGTCCACCGTCTGCTGCCAGGCGGCGCGGAGCTGCCCGCGCCGCGCCCCGAGCTGGTCCGGCGTCATGCGCGCGTAGTGCTTGTTGAGATGGCTGTCGGAAGCGAAGACGATGTGGGGCATTTTTGCTGCTCGACTACTCGCGCTTCTTCCGATCTGGGCCCCGGCTCATACCTCCTCCACCCATGCCGTCCGCCCCCGCGCTTCCCGCTCCGCCGCCCGGTGCGCGACGAGGCGGCCGGTCTCGGCCTCGGAGCGCGCGAGCTCCAGCGCCCGCACCAGGTCCAGGTCGCTGCCGCCCTCGTCGCTCTCGCGCTGGCGGATGCGGACCATCACCGGCACGCGCACGAGGTTGCCCAGGATCACCGCCTCGCCGACGTTGAGGCCGGGCAGGTCGCCGAGCAGGCTTTCGGAGATGCTTTCGGAAGCCTTGCGCACGGCGTTCTGGTCCTCCGGATTGGTCAGCCGCATGATGATCTGGCTGCCGCACTGCGACAGCGTGTCCTGGTGCACGCGGTAAGGGCGCTGGGTGACCAGGACCAGGAAGATGCCGAACTTGCGGCCCTCGCTGGCGATGCGCTTGAGCCACCAGCCGGCCTTGCCCTCGTCGGCGCCCGCCGGCACGAAGTTGTGCGCCTCCTCCAGCACCAGGAAGACCGGCCGCGCCAGCCCGTCGCGCGTCGCCTGCTTCCAGATCTCGCTGGTCAGCTTGGTCACGGCGAAGTCCGCGATCTTGCGGTCCACCCCGGCCAGGTCGATCGCCGCCAGGCTCATCGGGCGCAGGATCGCGTCCAGCGGCACGTCCTCGAAGCCCCAGATCGACAGCCGCCGCAGGTAGTCCAGGTACTTCAGCGCCTTCTGCGCACCCGATATCGCGTCCTGCGAGGGCGGCTTGGCCGGGCGGCCGTCGGGCGATGCGCCGGACGGCCCGCCCGCGCTGCGGCTGTCCTTGGCCCACTGCTTGGCGCGTCCGGTCGCGCCGTCCAGCCAGCTCGCGTCGTCCAGCTCCTCCGAGTGGCCCCCGCCCGCGTCGGACGCGCCGTTGCCCCAGACGCCGGGCAGGCCGGCCAGCGGATCGCCGCGCCGCCCGCCGCGCTCGCCCTCGCCGCCCGCCCCGCCGTAGCCGCCCAGCTCGGAAAGCGCCTCGACAGCCTCGTACAGGTCGTCCGCGGTGAAGTCGCCCTCGAGCTGGCTGTAGGCGGTGCGCACGGCCAGGCGGATGTTGGTCGCCTTCTCGGAGATGCCGGCGATGTCGCAGATCTCGTCGATGTCGAGCTTGGAGAACTGCACCGTCAGCCGCCCCACCCGGCCGATCTCGTGGTCGGGGATGCGGCTGGCTTGCTCGCTAGGCACGCGGAAGACCTGGACGCGCTCGGCGAAGGCGGTCGGGCGCTTGTCCGGCGTGCGGCCCATCAGCACGTAGTCGCTGTTGGGGTCGAAGACCACCACCGTCCCGCCGAGCTGGAGGAGCTGCTCCAGCACCACGCCGACGGTGTAGCTCTTGCCGGCGCCGGTCTGCGCGATCACCGCCAAATGCCGGCGCAGGCCGTTGGGGTCCAGCCGGACGCTGACTGCCGGCCGGTTGATCAAGGCGCCGATGTCCAGCCCGCTTGTCACGCCGCGGCTGAAGAACTGCTGGAGGAGGCTGTCGGGCGCCTTCTCGACCACCGCGCCGGGCATCGCCGCGCCGCGCGGCAAGCGGACCGAGCGCGTCTCGGGGTCGAGATAGCCCAGCACCTTGGCCTGGCCGACCACCACCGGCGCGGACGCGCCTAGCCGGCGCAGGATCGACTCGACCTCGCTGTAGTTCATCGACTGCAGGAGCAGCCGGCTGGACACGCTCAGGCTCGCCACCTGCGCCAGCACGTCGATCGACCGCACCGCCTCGCCCACCTGCTCGCGGACCCCGCGCAGCACGATGTACTCCAGCCGCGGCGGTGCCAGATCCGGGTTGGTCACGAAGGTAAACGCGTCCGTCCGCACCTCACCGACGACGTAGCCCACCGCTTGAAAGTCGTTCATCGTCAATCCTCCCTTGCCGGAATCACGACCGCCACGCGCATCCCAAACGCCCTGCGCATCCCCAACTCCGCCCCCCTCACATGAACCGCCGCTCGCTGCGGTTCGGGCGGATGTCGCAGCCCAGCCACTCGCCGATCAGCGGCAAGTAGACCTCGGTCAGGAGCGGGCGCTTGAGCCTGACCTCGCGGTCGACGCTGTAGAGCAGCGAGTTGTAGACCTCCAGGCCGCCGTAGTCGGTGGCCAGGATCTCGATCACCGGCTGGATCGCCTCGACCCCGCCTTCGAGCACGTCGCCCTTGAGCTCGCCCAGGCCGAGGCCGGACCCCGCCTGGTGCGCCGGCACGTCGATCCGCAGCGCCTCGTCGAAGTCCGCCAGGCGCACGAAGAAGCTTACGATCGCCGGGCTCTGGCCCACCTCGGGCCGATCGAGCAGGTCGGCCGAGCCGCCGGTGAAGCCCCAGGTACCGAGCACCACCGGCACCGAGACGCCCGGCAGGCCGTCGGTCCAGCGATGGATCATGCCGCTGTCGGTGTGATCATCGGAGAGCAAGCCCCGGTCGTCGATGCCCAGCGCGCGCATCCACAGCCGGCAGTGCGTGGCCTCGCGGCTGGTCTTGGCCACGGCAACCAGGTTGACGCCGCGGTCCTTGACGGTGGTCATGAGCTGCAGGTATTCGTTGAGCACGTTTTCGATGTAGGCGTCGACCAGCGGCGTGCCCTCGACCAGCGTCCGGTAGAGTTGGGGCACGAGGCCGTACAGCGCCCCGTCGAGGTAGAGCACGCTGCCCGGGGCGACTTGGAGCGCCATCTCGTTGGCCAGGTACAGCTCGCGCCGGCGTTGCATCAGGTCGGCGAAGCGGCCCGCGGCCGAGCGGGGCGTGGCCGGCGGCAGGATCTGCACGTCGGCGCTGAGCTCCTCGCAGGCGTCGTCGCCGATGCACAGGGACTGGGCGATGAACAGGTAGCTCCCGTTGTCCAGGTCGATCTGGCTGATGCTGCCGTCGATCGCGTAGGCGGCCCAGGCGCCGGGATCCGGTAGCGCGGGCAAGGGACACCAATGGTCCTGCACCAGGCCGACGAGATCGGCCTCGCCGGGCGCCACACCCCGGCCGAGGTACTGCAGGAGGTCGCGCTGGTTCTCCTGAACCGCCTGGCTTAGCTTGTCGAGAAAGTCCGCCATCCCGTCGTCCCCATTGCCTGATCCCGACCACCACGGAACAATTGTTCGGCATTATACCGCCAACGGTGGGCGATGTCAATGGGGACGGCCTCAGTCACAACTTCGGCCATGTGCAAACGGCGATGTCACCACAGAGACACAGAGAGCGCCTTTCTCTGTGGCTCTGTGTCTCTGTGGTCAATTCATGGCCTGGGTGGCCGAAGTCATGACGGTCGCCATGGGGACGGCGGCCGCCTGGTGCCAAGGCGGCCGCTGCCTGGCGCCGATCGGTCAACGACGGCCCGTCAATCAAAACGCCTGGCGCCGGGATCGGAAGAGGTAGAGGATCGCGAACACCGCCAGCATCTCGATCGCGGCGAAGCGCAGGCGGATGCTGATCGCGTTGATCTGCAAGTCCTGCATGTTGTTGTTCAGAAGATGCACCCTTTGCGCCCACCCGTAGGCTTCCCAGGCGTAGCCCAGGCACACCAGGCCCATCACCATGAAGGCTACGGCCCAACCCAGGTCAACCCCCTGCTTGAAGGCCCGGTAACCCGCGTACGCGGCGAGCGCGCCGATGAGCCAGAACACCGCGGTCACCACGAGGATGCCGATCAAGATGTAAACCTGCGTCGAAAGGCTGTCAGTCATAGCGCGGGCTTCCTCCGGGAGGCGGGGTGGGTGGAGCGGTGGCAAGGGCCGGTCCGAGAGTGATCAGCAGGTGCTTGCCGGCAACTGTGCTCGGGAGTATATCGGAGGCCGTCCGTGCTGTCAACGCGGTCGTCGCCGCGCCCTAGCCCGTGGGGCGCACGGACCTTCGGGGTGCCGCGCCCGGCGGTCCGTGCCCCCGTGCCCGGCGGTCTCCGCCCCCCCCGTGCCCACCTTCCCCATCCCGGTCAACTCCGGTAGAATTGCACCTGCGGGTCGGCGCCGGCGGAGACCCGTTCGACGCGGCGCGCTCGCCGTTTCACGTCCGGACCCGACCCACAGGAGCAAGCAGCACCGTGACAGCCCCCTATCCACGCATCCACATCATCATCAACCCGGCCTCCGGCAAGAACCAGCCCATGCTGAACATCATCAACGACGTCTGCGGCAGGCATGGCGTGGCGTGGGACGTGACGGTGACCCACAAGTACGGCGACGCGACCGCCCAGGCGCGGGCGGCGATCGCGGACGGGGTCGACCTGGTCGCCGGCTACGGAGGTGACGGCACCCAGCACGAGGTGGCCAACGCCATCCTGACCAGCGAGCGCAAGGTGCCGCTCGGGATCCTGCCCGGTGGCACCGGCAATGGCTTCTGCCGCGAGAATGGGGTGCCGAACGACTTGACGGCCGCGGTCGAGCTGCTGTGCACCAGCAGCAACCTGCGCCGGGTCGACGCCGCCAAGATCGATCGCCATTACTTCGTCCAGCGCCTCTACACCGGCGTCGAGCCGGAGGTGCAGACCAGCCGGGCGGCGAAGGACAAGTACGGCGTGCTGGCCTACGCCGTCACAGCCAAGCAGCAGGCGAAGGCGCTGACCGAGGCGACCTACCGCCTGACCCTCGACGGCGAGGTTGCCGAGGCGCGCGGCACCAAGTGCTACGTTGTCAACTCCGGCATGTCGGGCAAGGGACTGACCTTCGACCGCGACTTCAGCGCGACCGATGGCTATCTCGACGTGTTCCTGCTCAAGCGCGATCTGGCGCACGTCCGCGCCGTGGCCGAGCGTTTCATGCACCTCAGTCGATCCGGCGCCGATCTGGACTATTGGCGCTGCCGCGAGGTCACCATCGAGACCGACGCCGAGCGCGCGGTCTGGTCCGACGGCGAGTACGTCGGCCGCACGCCGGTCACCGCGACGATCCTGCCGGGCGTCCTGCCGATCGTTGTTCCGTGAGGAGCGTCTCACCTCCTGGGATCGCCGGGGTCAGCATCTGGACGGCTGTTGACTTGCAGCCCGCCTGTGGCCAGTTCTATAATCGCGCCGCCACCCACTTTCGCAAGCATCACGAAAGGTGGGTTTCCCATGCCCGAACTTCTGGAGCGACGTGTCGACACACTGGAAGACCTTGTAGCCGAGCTCGCGCGCGCCGACGCGCGAATCGACCGTCAAATCGAACAGACCGATCGGCAGATCGCGCAGACCGATCGACAGCTCGCGCGGACCGATCGACAGCTCGAAAGCACTTTGCGTGCGATGGCGGTCTACGGCGCCCGGCTGGAGCAGTCCATCGCGGATGCCGAGAAAGATCGGATCGAGCGACGCCGCGAATGGGGCGAGCTGTCCCAGCGCCTCGGCACCATGGCCGAGGATCTTGTCGCCCCGAGCATTCCGCGCATCCTGCGCACGGTAATCGGCTGCCCTGACAATCACGTCGACGGCTATGCGGTTCGGGTGCGCAAGTGGTCCAGGCAGGAAAGGCGCGAGCGGGAGTTCGACGTCGTCGCGACTTGCGGCGACTACCTCTTGATCAACGAAACCAAGACCCGACTGACGCCCGCCGACGTGAAGGCGTTCGTCGCACTGCTGCCGACGGTGCGCGAGCATTTCTTCCCCGAGCATCCGGGCAAGCGCGTCATCGGCGCCCTGGCCTCGCTCTACGTCGACGAGAGCCTGGTGCGCCACGGCGAGCGGCAGGGCCTGATCATCCTGGGCTTCGGCGAGGACTTGATGGATGTGCTGAACTCGGAGGACTTCGTGCCGCGCGAGTTCTGATGCGGTTGAATCATGAGTGGGCGGGATACCATGCTTTGGTTGATCCAGTCGAGGTGTAGACATCCACCCGCCCGAAGCCGTCCATCCGCAGCACATCGCCCACCGCGAGGGCGACGTCCGTGGAGAGCGCGAGGTCCGCCAGGTTGTCCGCGGTCACTTCGGCCAGCCAGCGCTCGTCGTAGTTGAGGAACCAGTTGCGGCCCAGCCGGCCGAGATAGGTCACCCCGCTGCGGTACTTCCGCTCGACCTTGAAGTCGAAGCGGCGCCCGGGGATCTCCAGGTCCACCTCGGTGACGTAGAGCTCGCCCGAGTTGGGGTAGACGCCGACGCCCGAGCCGTACATCAGGCTGGTGTCGCCGAGCAGCCCGGCGTAGGACCCTTCCGGCGCGACCTGGGCACAGGCGTCCTCCCGCACGATGTCGATCCCGCCGGTGCTCGGCGTGTCGACGCAGGGCACGGAGGCGGGGGAGTTGGCGGGTTGGGCGGGGACGTTGGCGATGGGCGCGGGGGGGCCTGGTAGAGTTCGGTCTTCGCCTGCACGACACTGTGCTCACTCCATCCACCGACAGACAGGGCTCGCCCGCCGGGCAAGGCGGTCAGCGTGTTGTTGACACGCCCGACATACACCGAGTCGACGGGGTTCCACATGCCGTTCTTGTAGCGTTCGACCGACTTCAGGTAGACGGCGCCCACGTCGTTGCGGTTGCCAGACGTATCGGAGCAGCCGCCGACGGCCCGGATTGAGCCTTCGGTCATCCTCACTGTCTGGAAGGTGGCGCGCCGCGTGTTGAAGCTCGGTCCCGCGGCCCACGACCCGGTTCCTGGCGAAGCGACCGGCGTGAAGATCTCACCGCCGGCCGTCGGCAGCGTGTTGTTGATCCTGGAGGTGTAGCCGACTGCGACCAGAATATCGCCGTTGGGCAGCAGGGACATTGAAGGGTCCCAGCGTGCTACGGCCATATCAGGCGCGGCGGACCAAGTGTTGGTCGCCGGGCTGTAGATCTCGGCGCTCTTGTGGATGGCATCTTCGGTCAGCCCGCCCGCCACCAGCACCTGACCGTCCGCCATCCGCGCCGCGCGATGCACGTGGCGGGGCACGCTCATGCTCCCAGCGGATGTCCACGTGTCTCAGCCCCTTGTGACACAACAACGGGGCGTGGCCAAACGGCCACGCCCCGCATTCGTGGGAGGGGCAGATGTTGAACGCGTAGGCTAGGGGCGCCCCGGGCCGGCCGCGTTGGAATCGGGTGGGGTGAGCAGGTCGTCGTTGTCGAGCAAGGCAGGCAGCCAAACCTTGGCGCGTTGAACGTTCGAGGTCGGCGTCGCCTCGACCCCGGGCGTAGGCGTCATGCGGACGGGGCGCGTGGGCGTCTCCGTCGGGCCGCCGGGCGTCGGCGTCATGCGCGCGACCGTCGGCACCGGCAGGTTGGTCGGGGTCGGCGGCGCGTTCGGATCCGGCCACTGGACGAGGAGCGCGCCCGAGTAGGAGATCAGGCTGTCGGGCGGCGCGTTCTGGTCCGAGCTATCGGCGCTCAGGGGGCGGACCGGGCCGGCCGCCACCGGGCGCTCGACGGCGACCACGCCGATATGGCCGACGCCCTGCTGGCCGCGGATCACCGCCGTGCCGATGAAGCCGTCGGGCAGGCGTTGGGGGGGTTGGGCGTCCCCGCGGCCGGGCACGACGACGTCGCGCAGGTCGAAGAAGGCGGCGGGTCCCTGGCCCATCCCACGGGTGAAGCCGGTGACCACGGGCCGGCCCGCGCTGTCGTAGAAGTCGACCGTGACCGCGTTCTCCACTTGCTGGCCGACCAGCATCATCGCCATGACGAAGCTGGTCATGCGCTGGTCGCCGAAGGCCTTCTTCACCCCGGGCAGCACGACCGCGCTGGACAGGGGCTGCGCGCCGTCCGGCCGACCGCGCAGCGCCTGCATCTCGTTGGGGACGGCCAGGCCGCGGTAGGCCGTGACGCCGGTCGCGCTCCTGAGCACCATCACGCCGGAGACCGGGGCGAAGGTCTGGAGCTGCGGGCTGGTCGCCTCCATCCGCAGCGACAGCACCGGCGGGCCGGCCTGGCCGCCGCCCCCGCGCGGCGGCGCCGAGTCCGGGATCTCACCGGCGATCGCCTGGATGTCGTAACGGCGCGTCGCGCCCGCGCAGAGCCCGACCGGGTCGTCCCAGCTCTTGAACACCGCGCGGTTGCCGTCGTACATCAGCAGGTTGATCGTCACCGTCGCCGTCACGTGGTGGTTGGTGACCCATAGCTCGCTCGTGAGGTTGTCCAGCGGCGCCACCGCCATCGGGAAGGCCAGGCTGCCCGGGTTGGCCATCACCAGCGGCGTGCGGTCGTAGCTGACCCAGCCCTCGGCGTTGAGGCGATCGGCCGTCACCTGGAGGTCGCCCAGCAGCGCCGGCGCCTGGCCCTGCCGCGGCGCGGTGCCGACCAGGGCCAGCGAGCCGACCTCGGCCCCGGAATAGTCCAGCTTAAGGTCGGTCGCGTCGTAGCTCGGGAGGCTCCAGCCGCTCTCGCGCCGGCTCGGGCAGTCCGCGCCCTCCGCCATCCCGCCGGCGGTGGCCGCGCCCTGGACGCAGGTCGGCGAGGTATTGAAGAGCCGTACCCGCGCGCCTCTCAGGTCGGTCCACACCGCCGGGAGGGTTTGCGCCACGCGCGGGTTGGAGATGCGCGTCGGCCCGATCACCGGGCGGCCGTCGAAGGCGGTCGTCCCGCTGCCCGCCGCCGCCACGGCCTCGACCGCCAGCGGCGCGCCGAAGGCGGGGGTCCAGACCTCCTGCTCCCACTGCGCCAGCGTCGTCCGGCCCGACTGCACGGCCTGGAAGCTGGCGCAGGCGTCGGCGACCTTGGCCGGGTCCAGGCTGTAGACCATCACGCTGTTGGGCTCGCCCGAGAGCGGTACGTCGATCGAGCCGAAGCGGCCGAGGCCGGAACGGCATTCGACGTGCCGCACTCGGCTGGCCTGGAAGGGCGCGGCGCAGTCCGGCGTGGCCGAGCCGGCGAGCTCGACCACCAGCACCTCGGTCGGCAGCCAGCCGCTGGACGCGATCCGCAGCGTGGTGCGGGTGGCGCTGCCGTCCGGCGCGCTCACCGCGGCGAGGCTGTGACGGGTGCCGTAGCGGTGCAGGATCGCCTCGATCTCGGCCTGGCTGGGGGGATTCGGGCGCTGGGCCGCAGCGGGCGCGCCACCCAGGGCGAGGCCGATGCCGAAGGCGGCGAGCAAGGTGGAAACGATGAGGACGGTCCAACGGTGACGAGGCATGCGGCAAGGCTCCTTCGAATTCCAAGGGTCACACGGTTTGCGGGGGATCTCGCGCAGCTGGCGAGCCTGTGAGTCCCGAGCGTCTTGTCGCGCTTAACGCCCCAGACTGCCGAGACGTTTGATCAAGCCCCGATTTGGCGCCGGTAGATCCGCCGCAGCCCGTCCAGGGTCAGGAGCGGATGGTAGACGTCGACCACGGCGGCATGGGCGAGCAGCTCCGGCAGCCAGGGGCCGTCGCCGGTGGCGATCACCGGCGCGGGGCCCAGCTCCCGGCGCAGGCGGGAGACCAGCCCCTCGACCAGGCCGAGGTAGCCGAACACCAGGCCGGACCTCAGCCCCGCGTCGGTGTCGCCGCCGATAGCGCGCTCGGGTGGGGCGAGGTCGAAGCGGCTGAGCCGGGCGGCGCGGCGGGCCAGCGCCTCGGCCGCGATCTCGATGCCGGGCGCGATGATCGCGCCCAGGTAGTCGCCTTCCGCCCCGACGACGTCGACCGTCAAGGCCGTGCTGAAGTCCAGCACCAGCACCGGGCTGCCGCTGCGCGCCACCGCCGCGATGGCATTGGCGATGCGATCCGGCCCGAGCTCGCGCGGGTTCTCGGTGCGGATGCGCAAGCCGCTCTTCACGCCCGGGCCGACGACCAGCGGCTCGAGCCCGAAGGTCATGCGGCAGGTCGCGCACAGCGCCGCCAGGCTCTCCGGCACGACGCAGGCGATGACCACGCCGTCGACCTCGCGCGCGTCCAGACCGGCGCCGGCGAGGAGCCGAGTGAGGAGCACCCGCAGCTCGTCCGAGGTCCGGCGGGGATCGCTCGCGATCTGCCAGTGGGGCGGATTGGCCGGCGCTGCTCCGACCTCATCCGCCCACCAGGCGATGCTGGTGTGCGTGTTGCTGACGTCGATGGCGATGAGGGCGGGCATGGGATGGCCGATCGCAGCCGGTGGCGTGTCGATGCCTAGGGCGCGTCTTTGCCAGCCTGCACGATGCGCGGCAAGACAATGCCATGCTGCTTGTCGTACTTGCCCTTGCGGTCCTTGTACGAAACCTGGCACTCGCGCGAGCCGCGCAGGAAGACCACTTGGCCGATGCCCTCGTTGGCGTAGATCTTGGCGGGCAGAGGGGTGGTGTTGGAGATCTCGAGCGTCGCGTGGCCTTCCCAGCCGGGCTCGAAGGGGGTTACGTTGAGTATTAATCCGCAACGTGCGAACGTCGATTTTCCTAAACAAATTGTGATAATATCGCGTGGAATGCGGAAGTATTCGACCGTCCGCGCAAGGGCGAAGGAGTTCGGCGGGATGATGATGTGGTCGTCCGAGCGCACGTCGACGAAGGCCTGGTCGTCGAAGTTCTTCGGGTCGACCAGCGCATAGTTGATGTTGCTGAAGATCTTGAACTCGTCGGCCACGCGGAAGTCGTAGCCATAGCTCGACAGGCCGTAGGACACAACGCCCTCGCTGACCTGATGGTCGACGAAAGGCTCGATCATGCCCATTGCCTGGACCCGCTCGATGATCTCGGTATCGCTTAGAACCATGGCACGACTGTCCCTTGTCTATCTACCCGCGGCTCGACGGTCTTCATTCGGCTCAACGGCATCCACAGTCCGATCTACGTGATCGCGCTCGGACCCCAGTGCGCGCGGAAGGCGGCGTGGGTCCAGGGCATATGGGCGCGGAACAACTCTTCAATGACGATCGCGTACTGGCGGATTTCCTCCTGCGCGTGCGGGGCGTTGCGCAGGTTGAGGAAGTTCATCAGCGCCAGCGCGTTGACGGTCCAGAAAAACGTCGTGTACTGTGCCACCGGCAGCACCAGTCGCGCGTGCTCGCGCGCCACACCGCGCGCCAGGAGCTGCTCGTAGAGCGCGCGGGCTCGCTCGTAGGTCGCCTGGATCTCCGCCAGGAGGGCGGCGTTCTCGTCGTCGGGGAGCGCCTCGTAGGTGTAGTCCATCGCCTTGCCGACGCGGACGCGGAGTTGGTCGGGGACGAAGAACTCGTCGTCTAACTTGACATAACGTCCGCTTTCCTCGTTCACTGATGCGAAACGATGCCGGAACCACTGCCTCACCACGAAGATCGGCGCCCGGACGCGGAACTGGAACAAGGCATGCTCGAAGGGCGAGGTGTGCCGGTCGCGGATCAGGCGCTCGACCAAGCCGCGGTCGCGCTCGACCTGCTCGGGGCTGTCGTCGGCCAGGCTGCGCTGCTCGCGGCGCAGCGACACGCGGGCGGCGGCCACGCAGCGGCGGTCGTCGCCCAGCGTGTCCAGCAGCTCGACGAAGCCATGGTCCAGCACCGGCACGAAGGTCGTGCCGGGCTGGGTCTGGCGGGGATCGACGAGCCGGGCGTCGACGCGGGCGGGCTCGGGATCGACGCGGCCGGAATCCACGGGATCAGGTGCGCGGAGATCGGGGGCGCGGTTCAAGCGGACTGGGATCCGCTCAGCCCTCGTTGGGCTCGCCCGCCTCGGCCTCGGCCGGCGCCGGGGCGGCCTTGGTCGCGCGGCGGCGCGGCGGGGTGATCGGGGTCAAGCCGCGGCGCTTGCGCTTGGCTTCCAGCTCGGCTTGTTTGCGGGCCTCGGCCTGCGCCACGCCGGAGTCGCGCTGCTGGGCACCGACCTCCAGCCGCCGCATGAAGCGTTCGACCTGGCCGGCGGTGTCGACGATGCGCTGCTCGCCGGTGAAAAAGGGATGGCAGGCCGAGCACAGCTCGGTGTGGATCTCGGGCACGGTGGCCCCGACGGTGAAGGTGGTGCCGCAGGCGCAGATCACGCGCGCCTCGGGGAACCACTTGGGGTGGATGTCGGCTCTCATGGCTGTCCTCTGCGCGCTGCTCGTGGCCGGCGCGACTTTACTGTGATCCCGGCCGGCGCTGGGCGCCGCTGGCGCCACCGGCCGGGCAGATATCCGTTGGGTCAGGGTTCGAAGTCAACCACAGAGATCACGGAGACACGGAGAAAGGCTTACTCTGTGGTCTCTGTGTCTCCGTGGTGATCTCCAGATTTCCATCTCGCGCATGACGGATGACGGTTGCTGTAGAAACTATGCCGGAGATGCGGCGGCCGGGCGGTTGGGATGGCTGTCGAAGACGCTGACCCGCTTGCGGCCGCGCGGGCGCGCCTCGAATCGGACGAAGCCGTCGCGCGTGGCGAAGATCGTGTAGTCACGCCCCATCCCGACGCCCAGGCCGGGGTGGATGCGCGTGCCGCATTGGCGGATGATGATGTTGCCGGCGCGGACCAGCTCGCCGTCGAAACGCTTGACCCCGCGGTAGTGCGGACCGGAGTCGCGGTTGTTGCGGGTGCTGCCGCCGCCCTTCTTGTGGGCCATTGATCAACCTCCCCTTGAGGATGCGTGTGCCATGCGGTCTCGCGTAGATCCCGGACCGCCGTGCGAACGGAACCGCCCTAGCCCTCGATCGCGTCGATGTACAGACGGGTGTAGACCTGCCGGTGCCCGCTCTTGATCCGATAGCGGTTCTTGTTCTTGTACTTGAACACGGTCAGCTTGTCACCCGCCGCCTCGCCGAGCACGGTGGCGCGCACCACCGCGCCATCGACCAGCGGCGTGCCCACGCGCACCGGGTCGCCGCCGACCATGAGCACCTCGTCGAAGGCCACCTGGTCGCCCTCCGTGGCGCCGACGCGCTCGATCGCGATCGTCTCACCCTCGGCCGCGCGATATTGATGTCCCCCGCTCTGGAAGATCGCGTACATGCTTGTGCTCCCTGCCTTGAAATCGAACGAACGGCAAGTATAGCCGCCGTTTTCCGAGTTGGTCAAGATTCCAACGCGGCGGGACCCGATCCGGCCGATCAGCCGCCCCGCGCCGCACCGCGCAGGTGCGCCGCCAGCCTTGCCAGGCCGTCGGCCAGCGGCACGGCGGGTGCCCAATCCATGGCGCTTCGCGCGGCCGAGATGTCGGCGCACATCCGGGCGACGCCGCCGCCCTGCTCGGGCGAGGTCAGCACGGCCGCCTGGCGCCCCGTCGCGCGCTCGATCTCACTGACCAGGTCGCGCACGCGGGTTTCGACACCGCTGCCGATGTT
>CAZCJG010000035.1:0-16769 GCA_964498575.1 uncultured Anaerolineales bacterium
CCGCGCGCTGGGCATCATCGCCTTCCCACACGGCGATGGTGGCCAGGAGGTTGGCGACGTCGATCGAGGGATGGCCGACCGCCGCCTCGTCGAGGTCCAGCAGGGTCGCCCGCCCGCGGTCGAGCAGCACCTGATCGTCGTAGAAGTCGCCGTGCACCAGGGCCTGGGCCGCGGGCGCGGCATCGCCCAGTCGGGAAGCCAGCGCGCGCGCCAGTCGCTCGACCCGCCCCGCCAGGTGAGGGAGGATGGCGGCGACCAGCCGGCCGCTCGCGCGCGCCGATCCCAGCGGATCCGCCCGGCCGAAAACGCCGGCCGACGCCGGCGCCGCTGCCGCCCGCGCTCCCGCCGCGTGGAAGCCGGCGAGCAGATCCACCACCGCCGGCATCGCGGCGGCGAAGGACGGCTGGCCGCGCAGGGCGCGCAGCACGGTTCCCGGCACCTCCGGCTGCAGCACGAAGGCCAGCGCCGGGACATGCGCCAGGGGCGCAGGCGTGGCGACGCTCGCCGCGGCCAGCGCCCGGCCCACGTCATGCACGCGGGCCGCCACGGCGGGATCGGCGTAGACCTTTCCGTAAACGGTCGTCTCGCCCGGCTCCGTCGCCAGCCTGAAGCGCAACAGCGCCTTGCGCCCGGGCTTGTAGCGGACCAGCTCTACCGCGGTCGTCAGCGCGGACGCGTCCACAGGCATCGCGGCATCGGCGGAGGCCAGCATCCGCGGCAAGCCTCGGCGCATCTTGCCCGGCGAGGCGAGGCGCGAGAGCGAAGGTAGGTGCCGGTCGACCGGGAAGAGCAGGCCCAGCGCGCCGATCTCCGGCAGCCATGCGGCGCGGCGGCGCGGACCGTCCGGGTGGTGCCGCGCCGCGCGCTCGGCGTAGCGGGCCACGGACGGGCGATCCACCACCCGCCGCGCCTGGTCGCCCGGGTGCAGGACGACATGCAGGGTCGTCGCCAGCTCCGCCCCGCGCGCGACGTCGAGAAGGTCCACGGCGTACTGCACCAGGCAGCGCGTCTCCGGCTTATAACGGACGTAGACCGGCCGGCAGGCATGGACAAGGAAGCGGTCGTCCGCGCAGTCCGGCAGGCGCCGGGCCAGGATGCCCGCCATCGCCTCGCCGTTGAAGGCGATCGCCAGGTCGGGGAGCGCCCGATCGGGCGGTGGCGGGATCATCGGGCGGTCCCCGTCAGGACCCGGAGAGGGATGATCGGCGCCGCGACGCTTTGATCCCGCTTCGCCGGGTCGTCCCGGCTCGGCCGCGCCGGCTCCACCGTTTCCGCCGCATCGTGCTGATCCGCTTGCAGCCGATAGAGCTCCCGGTAGCGCCCGCTCCGGGCCATCAGGCTGGCGTGATCGCCGCGCTCGACGATGCGGCCGTGCTCCATCACCAGGATCAGGTCGGCGCGTTGGATGGTCGACAGCCGGTGGGCGATCACGATCGCCGTCCGGCCGCTGAGCAGGCGGTCCATCGCCCGCATCACGAGCTGCTCGCTCTCGGCGTCCAGCCCTGTGGTCGGCTCGTCGAGGACCACGATCGGCGCGTCCTTGACCAGGGCCCGCGCGATCGCCAGCCGCTGGCGCTGCCCGCCGGAGAGCGTGACGCCGCGCTCGCCGATCGGCGTGGCGTAGCCCTCCGGCAAGCTTTTGATGAAGTCGTGGATCTGCGCCGCGCGCGCCGCCGCCTCGATCTCGGCATCGGTCGCTGCGGGCCGGCCGTAGGCGATGTTCTCGCGGATTTCCCCGCCGAAGAGCATCCCGTCCTGCGGCACCACGCTGATCTGGTCGCGCAGCGACTTCAGCGTGAACCCGCGGATGTCCTCGCCGTCGATGCGCACGCTGCCCAGCACGGGGTCGAACAGGCGCGGGATCAGCCCGGCCAGGGTGGACTTGCCGGCCCCGGAGGCGCCGACCAGCGCGATCGTCTGCCCGGGTTGCGCCGCGAAGCACAGGTTGCGCAGCACCGGCTCGCCGGCGCGGTAGGCAAAACTGACGCCGTCGAAGGCGATCGCCCCGCGGAAGGCCGGGGCGGTCGCGTCGCCGTCGGGCACGTCGCTCGGGGTGTCAAGAACATCCGTGACGCGCTCGGCGCAGGTGGCCGCCTTGCTGGCGCGCTCGGCGACGTTCGAGATGCGCCGCAGCGGGCGGTAGAAGTTGCGCAGGTAGGCGGCGAAGACGATCAGCCCGCCGGCGGTGAGCTGCCCGTCCAGCACCGCCAGCACGCCGAAGAACAGGGTCAGCGCCGTGGCCAGCGACAGCGCCAGCTCGACCGTGCGGTTGAGCTGGGCCTCGAGGCGGGTGGTCTTCAGGCCGCTCTTCAGGCTGCGCTTGTTGAGCTGGCCCAGGCGCGCGTTCTCCTCGTCCTCGCGCGCGAAGAGCTGGACGACGTGGATGCCGGCCAGCGCCTGGTGCAGCCGCGCCGCCACCTCGCCCTCGCGGCGGCGCTGCTGGCGCGTGGCCTGGCGGATGCGGTCGGAATACACGGCGACCAGGATGAAGAGCACCGGGATCGCGGTGACCGCCAGCAGCGCCAGCCGCCACGACATGGCGAACATCACGACCAGGTAGCCGACCAGCACGACACTTTCGGACAGCAGCGACAGCAGCGAGGCTACCAGGAGCTCGCGCAGCAGGTTGATGTCGCCGGTCAGGCGCATCAGCAGGTCGCCGGTGCTGCTCCTGGCGTGATAGCCCAGCGGCAGGCGCTGGAGGTGGGCGAAGAGCTTCTGGCGCAGGCCCAGGGCGACCGCTTGGCCGGTCTTCGAGGTCAGGATGCTCTGGTAGTAGTAGAAGGCTCCCCGCGCGATCGCCAGCGCCACGATCGCGCCGATCGCCAGGACCAGGATGCGCATCTGCTGGCCGGCGAGCCAGGCGTCCAGCGCCGGGAACGGCGTGGCCAGCGGCCGGTCGTCCAGCACGTTGTCGAAGATCACCTTGAGCGGCCAGGGTTCTAGCACCTGCATCAGCGTGTAGCCGAGGGCGCACGCGAAGGCGCCGGCCAGGCTCCGCCGATGCGGCCGCAGCTCCGCCCGGAAGCGCCAGGCGATGCCGAACGAGCTTTGGAGCTTGCGGAGCTGGCCGGTGAGGGTGGCGAGGGTGGGGTTCATCACGCGGCCGACCTCTCCACCACCCGCGCGTTGCCATCCCAGGTGTGATTGCGGCGGACGAACGCGCGCCCGGCCGCGCCCAGCGCCGTGCGTGTGACGGGATCGGCGATCAGCCCCGCGAGCGCATCCGCCAGGGCCCGCGCGTTGCCCGCGGCATACAGCCGTCCCGCGTCGCTGCGGCGCACCGCCTCGGCCAGCGGCCCGACATCCGCCGCGACCACCGGGCGGCCGGCCGCCATGTACTCGTAGAGCTTGAGCGGCGAGAAGTAGAAGTCCTCCGCCGGCGCGTAGGGTGCCACCGCGACGTCCATCGCGGCGAGCCAGGCGGGGACTTCGGCGTGCGGGACCGCGCCCGCGAAGGTCGTCCTGGCGCCGAGCCCACAGCGCTGGACCAGTGCCTCGATCCGGCCGCGCTCGGGGCCGTCGCCGACGATGAGCAGGTGGGCTGCGGTGCCGCGGCCGGTGGCTTCCTCCCGCCGGCCGTCGAAAACGCCCGCTGACGCGGGCCGGGGTTCGAGGCGGACGAGCTCGTCCATCGCGTGGACCAGGGTCGCCGTATCGTGCCAGGGCTTCAGGCTGCCGACGAAGCCGACCACCGGCCGGTCGCCCGCGCCGATCCGGTGCCGCACGGCCGCCGCGGCCCGCGGGTCGGCCGCGAACAGATCGGCATCGACGGCATTGGGCAGCACGACCACCTGGTCGCGGGCGACGCCCTGGTCGACCGCCCAGTCGGCCAGCGCCCCGGACACTGCGATCACCCGGTCCGCCGCTTGCAGCACGTCGCGCTCGATGCCCCGCGCCGCCGCCGCGAACCCCAGCCCGCGGTAGCGGGCGTGTTCGGCGGCCAGCGGCGCGTTGACCTCCAGGATCAGCGGGACGCCGAACATGCGGGAGAGTGCCAGGCCGGCGGTCCCGAACAAGGCATGGCGTTCGTAGATCAGGTCGGGCCGGAAGGCTTCCAGCTCCGGCGCCAGGCGGCGCGGCAGGGTCGCCGAGTAGAGGATGGAGCGGACGGCGGCGGCGGTGGCCGGGCCGGCGGATGGATCGTTGCCGAGGTGTCGGAAGGCATTTTGGCCGTCGGCTTCCAGCGGCAGCTCGCGCACCGGCACGTCGAAGCCCTCGGGCGCGGGGCCGCCGGCGCGGGGCGTGTAGATCCGCACCACGTGTCCGCGCCCCGCCAGGGCGCGGCAGAGCTCGCGGACGTGGATCGCGGCGCCCTTGGTGCCGTGGACCGGGATGCCGAAGTCGGTACAGAGGTAGGCGATGTTCATCAGGTGGCCTCGTTGGATGATGGCGGCTGCCGATCGGCCCATACGTCGGCGTGGGGCACGAAAAGTCACGCGGGGCAGGAAAAGTCGTTGATTTCTCGTGTATAATCCCGGCGCCTGCCCTGCCACCGGGGCGGCACAGCCAAGGAAGGTCGTGCATTGATCGAGTTCCCCGACCCGAGCAGGCTATCGCTGCAAGCGGTAGCCGAGGAGTGTAGCCAGCAGATCGAGCCGGCGTGCTTCGAGCTGTTCCGGCGGGCGATCGCGGACGGGGAGGAGCGCGCGTGGGCCCATATCCACACGCAGTACCACCGACTGGTCGGCTATTGGGTACGCCAGCATCCGCGCCTGGTGCTCTGCGAGGAGGACGTGGATCACTTCGTCAACGCCGCCTTCGCGCGCATGGCGCGCTCGATCACGCCCGCGAAGTTCGGCGATTACCAGCATGTCGGGCAACTGGTCAAGTTCCTCAAGCTCTGCGCCTTTTGCGCCGTCCAGGACCATCTCCGCCAGCAGCCGGAGCCGACCGCGATGCTCGGGGCAACACTGGCCGCGCCACCCGATCCCGCTACCGCCGACGAGCTGGACGTCTGGCGACGCTGCATCGAACCGCGCGTGAAGGGCGAGCAGGAACGGCTGGTGGCCTACGGCAGCTTTGTCCTGAACGTCAAGCCGCGTGACTTCCCGGACGCCTGGCCGGGCCGATTCAAGGGCATGGCGGAGGTCTACCAGATCAAGGCCAACCTGCTCGAACGCCTGCGTCGGGATGAGGGCTTGCGCCGCTGTCTGGAGGATGCCTGAATCCACGCCGCGCCGCACGTTGAGTCAGGCCGAGCACAGAGCGTGTCTCGCGATTTGCACCGATGGAGACCTCGATGAATTCTTGCATCTCACCCCCACCCCCCGAGCCGGCCGCGCTGCTGCGCGCCGTGAGCGGCGAGGGGGATCCCGCAACCACCGCCCACCTGGCAGCCTGCCCGGCCTGCCTGGCGCGCGCCGAGGCGCTGGCACAGGTGGAGCGGCGCCTCGGCGGCGCCTTGTTCAGGGCCGGATGCCCATCGCCCGAGGAGTTGGCGGCACTCGCGGAGGGTGACCTGGAGCCGGCCCGCCAACCGGTCCTCGTGCGGCATGTGGCGATCTGTCCGCTGTGCCAGCGCGACCAGGCGGAATACATGGCGTTCATGACGCTGCCCGACCGGATCCCGGACGCGGCCATGGCGCCCAGCGCCGCCCGCCTGTCCACCCCGCCGCCAGCTACGCGGCTCAGCGACCTGATCGCGGGGCTGCGTGTCCGGGTCGCGCAGGCCGTGGGTGGTGCCGGCGGCTTTGGCGGGCTGACGCCGGCCCTGGCCGGCGCGGCTGCCGGCGGACTGCGCGGCGCCGCGGGCGAGGCCGTTTTCGCGGTCGACACGGAGGGCGTGCGGATCACGCTCAAGTCCGAGACCGACGAGGAGCGGCGCGGCCGGCGCATCCTTTCCGGCACCCTGTCCAGCCCCGCGTGGGAAGGCGCGACGGCGTGGCTGGCGGCGGACGATCGGGTGGTGGCCGGGACGACGGTCGAGGCGCGCGGCTTCTTCGAGCTCACCGGCCTGGCGCCGGGTCGTTACACGCTGACGCTGTGCCTGGCCGACACGGCGGTGCAAGTCCCGGCTTTCGAGCTATGAGCGAATGACCGGGCTGGCCGAGCCGGATGTGGTGCCGGCGACCATCGCCGACCAGGCCTTCCCTGCGCCGGACAAGGCGCAGTCGCCGCTTGCCGAGCGCATCCTGGTCGCCCCCGACCCCGCCGCCCGACGGCGCGTGGTCGAAGCGGCGCTGGCCGTCGATGGCGCCCAGGCCGTGCTCGGCGTGATCAAGGAGGCCTCGGAGCAGGCGCTCGAGGTGGCGCAGGAGCAGGCGCTGGTGCTCGCCGATACCCTGATCGAGGGCGCGGTGCTGGCGGGCCGGCCGGACTATCTTGCCCTGGGCATGATGGCCAAGGGCGATGCGCTGCGGGTGGGCGGCGACTACCCGGCGTCGCTGC
Organism: uncultured Anaerolineales bacterium; assembly: GCA_964498575.1. Lineage (GTDB taxonomy): Bacteria > Chloroflexota > Anaerolineae > Epilineales > Epilineaceae > CAZCJG01. Next base: position 6,391 of record CAZCJG010000035.1, read on the forward strand.
GGTGGTTCAACCGCGCCGCCGTGGCCTTCGAGGCCCAGGGCGACACCGTTGGCTGGGCGCGGACCCGAATTGGCTGGGTGGTGTCCAGGCAGAAGGTGGGCGAGCCCGGGGATGTGGCCAGGGAGGTGGACCGGGCGCGCCGGGTGCTGGTCGCGCATGGCGAGCTGAGGCGCGCCGCGGCGCTGGACCTCAACGTGAGCGCGGTGTTGTACGAGCTGGGGCGCTACGGCGAGGCGCTGGCACCGTACGGCCGGGCGCTGTCGATCCTGCGCGCCCTTGGCGATGCGGTGGGTGCCGCCAAGGTCGTCGCCAGTCGTGGCCTGGTGTTGGCCGAGCTGGGCCGCTTCACCGAGGCGCTGGACGCGCACGGGGCGGCACGCCGGGTCTTCGCCGAGCACGGCTGCGCTCAGCTTGTTCTGCAAGAGGACATGAACAGCGCTTACGTCCTGACCGGTCAGGGGCACTACGCCCGTGCCTTGGCGCGCCTGCTACACGTGCCGGAGCGCGCCATCGCCTGCGGCGCGCGGCCGCTGGCGGCGCTGGCGGCGCTGGACCTCGCGGCCTGCTACCTGCAGCTCAACTGCCATGCCGAAGCCCTGGAGCAGGCCGAACGCGCCATCGAATGGTTCGACGCGTGCGGGACGCCGATCGAGTCGGCCAAGGCCGCCTTCACCTGCGCCTCGGCCCATGCCGCGCTCGGGCAGACCGAGCCGGCGCTGGGCCTGCTCGACCGTGCCGATCGCAGCTTCGAGACCGCGGGGCTGGATACGCTGCGTGGCTTGATCGGCCTGCGGCGCGCGGGGCTGCATCTGGACGAGGGCCGGGCGGAGGCCGCGCTGCGCGAGGCGGAGGTCGCGGCGCGGCGCTTCCGTGCCCAAGCGCTCGCGCCCCGGGTGGTGCAGGCCGAGATCGCCCAGGCGCGGGCACTGGCCAACCTGGGGCGGCTCGATGCGGCCGAGTCCTTGACCGGCACCGCCCTGGCCGCGGCGGAGGCCTGCGGCGTGCCGGAGCTCACGTTCGCCGGCCAGCAGGTCCTGGCCGGCATTCGGCGCTCCCGCGGCGAGCACCTGGCCGCGCTGGCCGCGTGCGAGGCCGCGATCCAGGCGCTCGAAACGATCCAGGGGCGCTTGACCCCGGGATTGCGCAGCCACTTCCTCGGCGACAAGCGCGGTGTCTACCATGAGGCGATCGACCTGGCGCTCGATACGGGCCAGCCTGCGCTCGCCTTCACCTACCTCGAGCGCGCCAAGTCGCGCGCCCTGGCCGACTTCCTGGCCCGGCGGCCCGAGATCCGCGCACGCGCCGCCGACCCGGCCACGCAAGCCCGCCTCGATGCCCTGGCGCGCCTGCGCGAGGCGCACAACTGGTACTACAACCGCCTGCATGGCGGGGACTTCGATCCCGAGGCGCCGGTCGACCGCCAGGCGGTGGCGGACCGGATTGGCGCGATCGAGCGCCAGATCCAGGCGCATCTGCGCGCCATCGATGTCGGCGCCGCGGAATCCTGGGAACCCGTCGCGGCGAGTGGGGTGGACCTGGTCGGGCTCCAGTCGCTGCTGGGGGACGAGCGGGTGATGTTGGCCTACTACTTGAGCCCGGTCAGGGCGGCGGTCGCTTGCGTCTCGGGCAGCGCCGTGCGCTTCCTGCCGCTGCCGACCGATGCCCGCGCCGTCGCTCGCCGCCTGCGCGAGTGGCAGGCCCACCTGGCGCTGGCCGCGCAGGCGGTGGGCGATCCCGCGGCGCTTCAGGCACTGGCGCCGGATGCGCGCGACATCCTCCACGCCCTCTACAGGCTGCTGATCGAACCCGTCGAGGCGCTCATCGCCGAAGCCCGGGATCTCATCATCGTACCGTACGGACCGGCGCACGGCCTGCCCTTCCACGGCTTGTTCGACGGCCGGCGCCACCTGATCGAGCGCACCCGCGTCTCCGCCTGCCCGTCCGCCGCGCTGTGGCGATGGTGTGCGACGCGGCCACGGCGGGCGGCCAGCGCGCTGGTCCTGGCCCACAGCGACGACGGCCGCTTGCCGCATGCGCTGGAGGAAGCCGCCGCCGTCGCGGCGCTCCTGCCCGGCGAATGCCACATCGAGGCGGCGGCGACGATTGCCACCCTGACCGAGCGCGCGCCCGCGCATGGCGTGATCCACCTGGCTGCCCACGGCGAGGCGCGCCTGGACAACCCTACCTTCGCCCACATCAAGCTGGCGGATGGGCGGCTGGACGCCGCCGGCGCCTTCGGGCTGGACCTCGACGGTGCCCTGGTCACGCTCTCGGCCTGCGAGACCGGGCGAGGCGTGGTCGGCGGCGGCGACGAGCTGGCCGGGTTGGGGCGCGGCTTCCTCAGCGCGGGCGCGTCGACCCTTGTGCAGAGCCTGTGGCGCGTGGAAGACCGCTCGACCGCGCGTTTGATGACACGCTTCTACCGCGGCCTGTGCGCCGGCCTGCCGGCCGGCGAGGCGCTGCGGCAGGAGCAGCTCGCGCATTTGGCCGAGGCGGTCGATCAACCTTTCTTGTGGGCGCCGTTCCAACTGCTCGGGCATGCCGGCGCCCGCGCGACGAGGCCGCGCATCCCGTGATCCATTTTCTCAAGTAAGGAGCATACCCATGGCCCGTGCATCGAAGCACTTCCTCGTACCCGGCCCCGTCGACGGGCTGCCAAGTCCCGTCATCCTTCCTTATCTTCCCGGTCAGATCTGCTGCGTCATCCAGTTCGATGCCTCGGGGAGCGCCGTCAACCTTTCGGACCGGCGCCGGCTGTACGACAGTGTGATCGCCGCGGTCAACCCCTTGGTGTCCGTGCTGGTCGCGGCCGAGCCGCAGACCGGCGACGACGCGCTAGACGTCGATCTCCGGCCGGCCCGGCTGCGATCGCTGTTGCAGGGTTACCCCGCGCAGCCGGTGGTGCAGGCCTTGGCCGAGACGGGCTCGCGCGAGCTGCCTCCGTGGGTGCTGCTGTCGCGCCCGCGCTCATCGAAGCAACCCAGCAGCATGCACTGCTACTACCAGGTCGGTCCCGCGGGCGCCGCGCGGGCGGACGGGATGGATTATGTTCGCGAGCTGGTCATCCTGCTGAACCACAACAAGGGCGTGGTCAGCGACAGCCTTGCGGGCGCCGTGCTCGCCATGCCCGGGCTCGACGTGCCCGGGCTGCAGGTGATCGCCGTTACGCCCAACTGGCATAGCAGCGCGGCCCCGCAGCCGCACACCGGCGCCGGTCCGGGCGTCCCGCCCCAGCCGGTCCTGACCCAACCACCCGCGGATGCCTGGATCTTCACCTTCAAGGGCCACGGCGAGCTCAATGCCCCCATCGACGCCGATCGCGAAGCCGGGATCATGATCGCCGTCCTGGATACCAGCCCGACCATCGAGGATCTCAATCGGGCCCAGGCGGAAAATCGGTCCAACCCGCTACTCGACGCGGTGCGGCAGAATGTGGTCATTGACGAGCTCAAGTCGCCCGTCCCACCCCACAGTCCCTCCGCGGGCACGGCGCCGATCTATCCGAAGTGGAACACGGTCGACAGCCCGGGCGGCGTCAAGCCTGAGGCCCTGCGCATGGCCGACCACGGCCTCTTCGTGGCGGGCATCATCCACTCGATCGTGCCACGGGCGCCGATCCGATTGCTGCGCGTGCTCGATGATCTCGGCGTTGGCAACGTGTACACGCTGTCGCAGGCGCTGATCCAAGCATTCGACCTGGCGAAGCGCGAGAAGACGCGCCTGGTGATCAACCTCAGCCTGGTCGCCGCCATCCCGACGGGTGAGGATTTCGCCCACGACTGGTTGCCGGCCAGCCACCCGCGGATCGATGATCAAGCCGGTGATCAAGCTGCGGCCCAGGCTCGCGCCCCTGCCGCGCTCCGCGCGTTGCGCAGCAGCGTCGCTCAAGAGGTCCGCACGGCCGCACACGCCGCAATCGGCGACGTGGTGGGCTGGCTGGCGACCAACGGCGTGCTGGTGGTGGCCGCCGCCGGCAACGATGCGGTCGGGGATGCCAGCCCTCGCCCCGAGCCGCGCCTGCCGGCCCGCTGCGACTCGGCGCTGGGGGTCGGCGCGATGCGGCGCGACGGCCAGGCCGCATCGCGCTTCTCCAACCGGGCCGACATGTTCGTGATGGGTGACGGCATCGCCACCTTCGGCGGCAACAGCCGCAGCGCGGATCCCCCCGCCATCGAGATCGGTGACGGCAAGCGCGTCGACGCCATCCTCGGCATCGTCAGCGCGAAGCGCCTGCCCGACGCCAGCGGCAACCCGAACCAGATGCACGAAAACACGACGGGCTGGGCTTACTGGGCCGGCACCTCGTTCGCGACACCGATCATCAGCGCCGTCGCGGTTCGCCTATGGGCCAGTCTCCCCGTGGCGCCTGCTACGCCTGGCGGACCCACGCCGAACGATGTGATCACCGCCCTGCGCGGGGTCGCCGGCGCCACCGTCCCGGCGCTCGACGCCCCGCTGCTGGAGGCCAACCAGCAGCACTGATCCGGGTCCGGACAATTCCTCGGGGCGAGTCAGCCCACGCGAATCCCGTATCCTCTGTCTCGATCGCGCCAGCCGTCGAGCTTTTCGGCCTGCACCTTCTCGTGGAGCTTGAGGATGCCATGCATCAGCGCTTCGGGCCGCGGCGGGCAGCCGGCGACGTAGACGTCGACCGGGATCACCTCGTCCACCCCCTGCACCAGGGCGTAGTTGTTGAAGATCCCGCCGCAGGAAGCGCAGTCGCCCATCGAGATCACCCATTTCGGCTCGGGCATCTGGTCGTAGATGCGGCGGATCACCGGCGCCATCTTGCGGCTGAGGCGCCCGGCGACGATGATCAGGTCGCTCTGGCGCGGGCTGGCGCGCATCAGCTCCATCCCGTAGCGCGACATGTCCACCCGCGCCGCCTGGGTGTGCATCATCTCGATCGCGCAGCAGGCCAGGCCGAACAGCGCCGGCCACATGCTGCGCGTGCGCGCCCAGTTGACCGCGGTCTCGAGCGTCGTCACCACCAGCCCGCTCTCGCCGGTCTTGCCCTCGTCGAGCTGCTGGGGCGTCAGGATCTGGTCGGGGCTCAGCATGGTTGTCATGTGATCAGCCTGCTTCCTTGGGACCTGGCCCCCACGCGTCTCAATCCCACTCCAGCGCCCCTTTCCGCCACACGTGCACGAGGCCGATTGTCAGCACCCCGATAAACACCCCCATCGTGCCCAGCGCCGCCCAGCCTTGCCCGCCCTCGGCGACCGGGCGGGCGAGGTCGCGGAAGCGCACCGCCCAGGGATAGAGGTAGATCACCTCGATGTCGAACAGGATGAACAGCGTCGCGATCAGGTAGAACCGCACCGGCACGCGCCGCCGGCCGGGGCCGATCGGCGTCAGCCCGCTCTCGTAGGTCGCGCTCTTCACCGGCGAGGGCCGCCGCGGCCCGATGATGAACGACAGCCCGATGACCACGATCCCCAGCCCCACGGCCAGGCTGGCGAGGATCAGGACGGGGAGGTAGGGGGCGAGCATCCGTCGGACCCGGGGACGCCGCTAGGCGCCGCCCCCGCCCCCTTCCGCCTCGCGCTTGGCCTTGGCCTCCAGCATCTTCTGGCGCGCCTCCATCTTGCGACGCTTCGCTTCCTCGGGGTCGATCTGGCTCGTCGCGGCGGCGGCGCGGGCGGCTTCTTCCTTCTTGCGCTTGGCCTCTGCCTTCTGGTGCAGCTCGTCGACCTCGCGGGTGTAGTCGGTGGGGTGGATCGCGGCGTGGTAGGCCACCGGGCGAAGGAGCTCCTGGATGTCGAAGACCCAGCTCTCGTGGCGCTCGTAGCTTGAAAACTCGTAGTCGTGGTCCATCTTGATCGCGTCGAAGGGGCAGTACTCGGCGCAGAAGCCACAGCTCATGCAGATCGAGGCGTCGATGTAGAACTCGGTCGCGATCGGGCGCGGCCGGCCGTCGTCGCCCTTGCCCTGCACGATCCAGATGCACTGCGGCGGGCAGACCTTGGCGCAGATGCCGCAGGCGGTGCAGCGGATGCCGTCGAAGACCTCCCGCTCGCTGCCCGGCTCGTCCTCGTACAGCAGGAACGGGATGTAGCGGAAGCGCTCGGGCACCGGCAGCTTCTGGTCCGGGTACTGCACCGTGAATATGCCCGAGGTCTCGGTCGGCATGCCCGCCGGCACCTTGCCCGCCTGGATCGCCTCGGCGGGCGCCGGCACGTTGCCCGCCGCCGACGGCTGCTTGTTCTGCCCGATGGTGTAGGTCTCGAAGAAATGGCGCAAGGTCACGCCCATCCCCTTGACCACGCCGCTGCCGAATGCCATGTCGAACTCCTCTGAACCTGCTTGCCGTCTGATCCTCTGACTTGCCGGGGCCTAGCGATCGACTTCGCCCAAGACGATGTCGATCGAGCCCAGGATCGCCACCGTGTCCGCCACCTTGTGGCCCTTGGCCATCTCGGCCAGCGCCGTCAGGTTGACGAAGCAGGGCGAGCGGACGTGGTAGCGGTAGGGGTTGGCCTTGCCGTCGCTGACGCAGTAGTAGCCCAGCTCGCCGCGCGGGTTTTCGACGCGGGCGTAGACCTCGCCCTCGGGCACGCGGATCTGCCAGGCCTTCTTGCCGCCGAGGATCGAGCCGCCCTCGGGGAACTGCTTCATCGCCTGCTGGACGATCGACAGGCTCTGGCGCATCTCGCCCAGGCGCACCATGTAGCGCGCGTAGATGTCGCCCTCCGGTCGGGTGACGACGTCCCAGTCGAAGCGGTCGTAGATGCCGTAAGGCTCGGCGCGCCGCACGTCGTAGGGGATGCCGCTGGCGCGCAGCACCGGGCCGGAGGTCGACAAGCTCACCGCCAGGTCCGGCGGCAGCACGCCGACGCCCTGCATGCGCTCGAGCACGATCTCGTTGCCGGTCAGGTAGCCGTCCAGCTCGTCGATGGCGCGCGGCAGGCGGTCGTAGACCAGGGTATGGGCCAGCGGCATGAACTCCGGCGGCAGGTCGTAGGCCACGCCGCCGAAGCGCATGTAGTTGCACATCAGGCGGCTGCCGGTGGTCATCTCGAACAGGTCGAGCATCAGCTCGCGCTCTTCGATGGCGTACATCATCGGGGTGAAGAAGGCGCCGATGTCGTTGAGCAGGAAGGTGACGCCCCACATGTGGCTCTGGATGCGGTTGAGCTCGCCCAGGAGGATGCGGATGTACTCCGCCCGCTCGGGCACTTCCAAGCCCATCAGCTTCTCGACCGCCAGCGCGTAGCCCCATTCGTTGCCGATCTGGGCGATGTAGTCCAGCCGGTCGGTGTAGGGCATGTTGGCCAGCCACAGGTTGCGCTCGCCGATCTTCTCGTGGTTGCGGTGCATGTAGCCCATCACCGGCTGCAGGTCGACCACGGTCTCGCCGTCCAGCGTCAGGCGCATCTGGAACACGCCGTGGGTGCTAGGGTGCTGCGGCCCCATGTTGACGACGAGCCGCTCGCTGCCGATATCCGGCGCGCGCTTGAGGTCCGCCGCGTCCAGCACCACCAGGTTGTTGTCCGCCCGCGTGTCCTCCACGCCCACCGCGGTGTAGCCGCGCGGGTACTTGGCGTTGCTGCCCCACTCGGACAGCTTGGACTCGCCGAAGAAGAACTTGCCGTCGGGCCAGCGGCTGTTGAAGGGCTTCAGGTTCTGCTCGAAGTAGGCTTCCTTCCAATCCTTGCGCAAGGGATGCCCGGCGAAACCCTCCCACATCAGGATGCGCCGCAGGTTGGGGTGCCCGGCGAAGCGCACGCCGAACATGTCGTAGGCCTCGCGCTCCTGGAAGTCCGCCCCCGCCCACACGGTGACCAGCGAGGGGACCACGGGATTGCTCTTGTCCGCCGCGCACTTGAAGGTCACCGCCTGCCCGCCGGAGAGCGCGCTGGCGTGGTAGACCACGTCGAAGCGATCCGGCCAGTCCACGCAGGTCATGTTGTTGAGGTAGGCCAGCCCGAGCTCGTCCCGCAAGGCCCGCGCTACCTCAAGCAGCGCGGCGCGGTCGACGACCAGGGCGCCACGCGCGTCGACGCTGGTCTGATCCGGGAAGCGTGCACGCACCTGCCCCGCGACATTGGCCGGCGCGGTCCCGTTGGTCGATCGGGTGGGGGTCTGGACGTCCGCGGCAATGGTCATGGTGATGGTCTCCCTGTCTCCCCTCGGCTCCCTCGGTCTCCGCTACAGCTTCCCGGCCGCCTTGGCCCGCTCGCGCCAGATCGCCAGGCGCTCGGCGATGGCGGCCGCGTCGCCGGCCCCTGCGGTCTCCGCCGCGCCGCCCGCCTCCTGGGCTTCCTCGATCACCGCGCCGGCTTCCAGGGCGCGGGCGCGGATGGCGGGGAGCTGGCGCAGGTCGATCAGGTCCGCGCCCAGGACGGGCACCGGGATCTCTTCCACCGGGCCGCGGCGATACCAGGAGACGTTGCGCACGGTCTGGCCGTCGATCAGCTTTTGCAGCGTGATCAGCCCGTGGAGCAGGGCTTGCGGCGTGGGCGGGCAGCCGGGGACGTAGACGTCGACCGGGATGAACTGGTCGATGCCGGAGACGACGTTGTAGCCTTCCTTGAAGGGCCCGCCGCCGGTGGCGCAGGCGCCCATGGACAGGCAGTAGCGCGGCTCGGGCATCTGGTTCCACAGGCGGACGATCTGCGGTACCATCTTCTTGGTCACCGTGCCGCTCACGATCATCAGGTCGGCCTGGCGCGGGCTGGCGCGGAAGAGGCCGGCGCCGAAGCGGTCGATGTCGTAGCGGCCGGCGGCGGTGCTGATCATCTCGATGGCGCAGCAGGCCAGCCCGAAGCCCAGCGGCCAGATGCTGGAGCGCCGGCCCCAGTTATAGACCTGATCGACCATGTTGACGACCCGGTCGAAGGTCGTGATCATCACGCTCTGCTCGACCTGGCTCTGGATGAAGTCCGGGTCGGCCTCGAAGCGCGCGACGTAAGCCGACCAGGCCTCCATGATCTCTGGATCGATGGTCGGTGTCTGGAAGGGCGTGGTCTTGAGTTCTGCCATGGGACCTGCCTCGCGGGATGGTGGTAAGCGTGTGCGGCTGGAAGCCTGCCCGGATTATAGGAAGGCCGCGCGGGGGTGTCAATGCTGGATGGTTACCCTCGGCCCCCCGTATCTTCGGCGCGCACGGTACCGTGCTGCGCCAGAACTTCTGAACCTGGCGCCCGGCAGAGCCAGGGAGCTGCCTTGTCCCGCCCCGTATCTTTCCCTACCCGACCGCGTTAATTAGGGTGATCGTAGGACATTTCCCAGTCTCGCCGCGCGATCCCCCGATTCACGCGGCCGTCGCGTTGTGTCCGGTGCTCGTCGCAGGCACCAGCCCAACCCCGGAGAGACCAATGCCGCCCGAATCCCCGCTCGCAGCCACGAACTCCCCCGCCATCGCCGACTCGTCTGGCGATCTCGTCACGTACCCAGACCATCCCGCGCTTCCTGCCGGGATCCCGGGAGCTCCGCACCGCGCCTCGCCGCACTGGCTAGCGCTCGCCCTCGCCCGCCACGTGCTCGCGCGCTGCACGGAGGTCGTGGACCAGTGGCGTCTGCTACGGGCGACGCGCGGGCGGGCCCACAGCCGGCGGCAAGGCGCGTGGCAGCGGCTGGCGCACGCGGCGGCGGGGCTGATGTTGGCACTGGGAGCCCTCGCGCCGCTGTGGCAGGCCGGCGAGGGCATGCGGGCGGCGGGGCGGCTGTGGTCGGGGAGCGGGGTAGGCCTGTGGAGTGCCGGACCGCTGCCGGTGCTGAAGCTGGACGCGGTGCTGCCGGGAACGATCGAGCTGTCCGCGCTCAATGGGACGAGCGGTTTCCGCGCGAACGGTGTTTCGGCGAGCGACGACTCGGGCTGGGCGGTGAGCAGCGCAGGTGACGTGAACATGGACGGCTTCGACGACATCCTGATCGGGGCCTATCTTGCCGACCCGAACGGAGACGAATCCGGCCAGAGCTACGTGGTCTATGGCCGCAGCGCCGTGCCGAGCGTGATCGAGCTCTCGGCCCTGAACGGGACCAACGGCTTCCGCATCAACGGCATCTCGATAGACTACCAGTCGGGCTTCGCGGTGAGTGGGGCGGGCGACGTGAACATGGACGGCTTCGACGATATCCTCATCGGGGCCCGCGGCGCCGGGCCGAACGGTCCCCTAACCGGCCAGAGCTACGTGGTCTATGGCGGCGGCGCCGTGCCCTCGACCGTCGAGCTCTCAGCCCTCAACGGCACCAACGGCTTCCGCGTCAACGGCATCTCGCCAGTCGACCTCTCGGGCAGCGCGGTGAGCAGCGCAGGTGACGTGAACATGGACGGCTTCGACGACGTCCTGATCGGGGCGTACGGGGCCGACCCGAACGGGAGCGCCTCCGGCCAAAGCTACGTGATCTACGGGAACGGGAATGTGGCGCCAACC
>CAZCJG010000035.1:16869-19904 GCA_964498575.1 uncultured Anaerolineales bacterium
ACCAGCACGCCGACCGCCACCCCCGCCGCTCCGACGATATCGATCACCGATCCTCTGGGCTGCACCGACAACGGCGACACCCTGAATGTCCAGGTGCTCATCGACAACAACAGCGGTGGCGTTTGGGCTGGCGCGACGGTCCAGGCCACCCTGCCCGCCGGCTTGACGGGCCTGGCTGGGAGTTGCACCTACGCTGGTGGCTCGGGCACCCAGAGCTGCGTCGTCACCGCCGGGGGCATGACTTGGACCGGCGACATCCCGGCCACCAGCACCTTGACAATCAATTACCAAGTGCGCGTTGCCGCGGGAGTTCCGGCCGGAAGCTCGCTCTGCATCAACACGACCTTTGACAACGGCGCGGGCGGCAGTACCTCGGTCACCGAATGCACGGCAGTCGATTGCCCGCCGACCTCGGTCGATCTACGCTCCTTCAGCGCCGTGAATCGGGACGACCGGGTGGCGTTGGTCTGGGAGACCGCCAGCGAAGCGGCGGTGCTGGGCTTCAACGTCTATCGCTCGGTGGAGGAAGGCGCGCAGGGTGACCGCGTCAACCGCGCGGTGATCCCGGCCACCGGCGGCGCGGGCGTCGGGCAGCGCTACCAACTCGGCGACGTGCCACCGGCCAAGGGAACCTACTTCTACCGCCTGGAAGTGGTCAATCGCGACGATCCGCCCGACATGGTCGGGCCGATGGAGGTGCGCTGGGATGGGGTGCGGCTGTTCCTGCCGGCGGCCGCGCGGTCCGCCGATCTCGCGGCGGAGGCGGTGCACACGACCATCCGCCCGGAATACGCGCATGATGGGGGGCTTGTCGCCAGGCTGCTGGCGTGGCTGCGCGGGATTCGCTGAGCTTGGGGAGCGAAATCGTAGTGCCGCGAACTTGACCGAGGGTGTATGATCCTGATCAGAAACGACGGTGCCAGCGGGGGCGCCGGCCTTGCGGCGAGCTCGATCGGAACAATCCGCGTCCTCGCGGACTAACGGCCGGTTACGCGTCGTGGGCTGCAGTTGGGGTTGGGTCGACCTAATCCTCAATGGGCCCGAGCTTGTGCTTGCGGACGAGGTGCGCGATGCGGCGTGAAGGATGGTGGATTGGGATCGGTCTTGCGTGCGGTGTGCTCGCCGCCACCCGGCCCGTGCCGCCCTTGGCACAGGCCCAGCCGCCGACGCGGACCCCCGCGTGGCTTCCCGAGCGCCACTATCTCCCGCACGTGTCCCGGAACGCCCGGCGTGAGGTCCCGACCACCGCCCCGCCGAGCCCGAGCGTCCCGCCGCCTGCGCCATCACCCCAAGTCACGCCCACGCCGACGGAGCCCGGGCCCGCGCGCCCCTTCCCGAATACGCGCGATACCATCCGCGTGTTCAACGACCAGCTCGCGATGTCGGCGATGACCGACGCGCAGGTCGCCTTCGCGGCCACGCACTACGCCGGCGCGCAGAAGCTGCTGCGGCGCGAGGCGCGGCGGCTCAGGGCCGTCCATCCCGATTTCCTCGTGCTCCACTACCGGCTCGGGCAGGCCCTCGGGCACAGCGGCCCGGACGCGGGCTGCCGGCCGAGCCGGGACATGATCCAGATCGTCCGCGGCGACCAGTGGGTGCAGGAGTGGCCGGGCGACGATCGGGTGGAGGACCCGTGGTTCTTCGCCTGGGCGGGCGAGCGGGTGTTCCATTGCCGGTGGGGTCACTACCTCATGGATCTCGACGACGCCGGGTGGCGGGCATGGTGGAGCGACCAGGTGATCGCCGAGCTGGAGGCGAACGAGGACGACGGCCTGTTCGCCGACAGCTTCAGCGTGCCGAACTACTTCGGCGCGTGCGGGTGGCGGCCCTGCCTGCCGGACGTCGACGCCGCGTTCGAGGCCGATTGGGCGCGGCGCCAGCACGTCTTCACCGACTTCATCCGCGGCCGCTTCGCCGGCCGCTGGCGCTGGATCCCGAACCTCGGCGCGCTGGTGACGACGCGCGATCCGTCGGACCACGGCAACATCGACGGCGCGATGATCGAGGGCTTCGCCGAGTGGGGCGGCGGCGGCTGGCTCCACCTCGACGACTGGCGACTGCAGCAGAACCGCGTCCTCGCCCTCGTCGGCGCCGACAAGATCGTGATCGGCCAGACCTATCCGAACGCGGCGGACGCCGGCGAGCGGATGTTCGTGCTCGGCACCTATCTCCTGGTCAAGGGCGATCACACCTACATCAACCTGGACACCGGCCTGGCGCCGGAGTGGTTCCCGGAGTACGGGATCGACCTCGGCGCGCCCGAGTCGCCGCCGCCCGCGACCATCGACGCGCTGCGCGACGAGCGCTGGGGCGTCTACGTCCGGCGCTACGCCCGCGGCCTGGTCCTCGTCAACCCCGGCGACACGGCGCGGGAGATCGACCTCGGCCGCCCCTACCGGCGGATCCTGCCGCGCGGGGGCGGGTCCGTGCCCGCGGACGGCTCCGCGCCCGGAAGCCTCGACGAGACCACCGTTCGCGCCCTGGAGCTCGGGGCGCACGAGGCGGCGGTGCTGCTTCCCAGCCGCCTGCGGCAGCCGGCGTCACGCCGACCACCCTTGGCGCTAGAAGCGACTCGCGAGAAGCTCAGTTGGCCCCCGCCGGATCCTCAGCCAAGCCCGCCGCCAGCACCTCGCTGACGTCCATCACCCGCACGTCGTCCACCCCCATGCTCTTGGCCGCGCTGTCCAGCATGGTCAGGCAGAAGGGGCAGGCGACGCCGACGACGTCGGGCTTGGCCTCGAGCGCCTCCTCCATGCGGATCAGGTTGACGTCCTTGTCGACCTTGGCTTCGAACCACATCTTGCCGCCCCCGCCGCCGCAGCACAGCCCGTTGGTCCGGCTGCGCGGCAGCTCGACCACGTTGACGCCGGCCGCGCGCAAGGTCGCGCGCGGCGCCTCGAACTCGCCGTTGTAGCGGCCGAGATAGCAGGAGTCGTGGAAGGCGACGCGCTGGTCGGAGCCGGAGATGCCCTGCAAGCGACCCGCCCCGACCAGCTCGGCGATGAGCTGGGAGTGATGGACGACCTCGAAGTCGC
>CAZCJG010000036.1:0-19789 GCA_964498575.1 uncultured Anaerolineales bacterium
GCAGGCGAAGTGATGGCCCGCACCGGAAGCCGCTGCGACGTTTGCGCTCGGGCTATCGACCGCCGACGGTGCGGGCGTGCTCAAGGCGCCTCGCCGCGCCGCCAGTCGCCGCGCGCGCCTCCTCGCTTCTCCTCCAGCATCACCGACGCGATCACCATGCCGCGATCCACCGCCTTGGCCATATCATACAAGGTGAGGAGCGCCACCGTGACCGCGGTCAACGCCTCCATCTCCACGCCGGTCCGGCCGCGCGTGCGCGCGGTGGCGGTGACGGCGAGGCCGGGGAGCTCGGGCTCCGGCTCGATGTCCACCGCGACATGCGTCAGCGGCAAGGGATGGCAGAGCGGGATCAAGCCGGCGGTTTGCTTGGCCGCCTGGATTCCGGCGATCCGCGCCACGGCGATCACGTCACCCTTCGGCAGGTCGCCGGCGAGAATCTGCGCGAGGGTCTCGGGCGCCATGATCAGCCGGCCCGAGGCGAGGGCGACGCGGTCGGTCTCCGCCTTGGCACCGACATCGACCATCGCCGCGCGCCCGTCGGTACCCAGATGTGTCAGCGTCATGCCGGTTGCCCGCCCTTCACCGGCGGGGTCCGGCCCTCCTTGGGCGTGAAGCGCACGCGGATCAGGCCCTTGACGTCCTCGGTCGCCGTGCTGACGATCTTGACCCGCGTGTCGAGGTCCTCGATCCACTCGACCGGCACCTCGGCGATGCGATAACCGTGCTGCTCGGCGCGCAGGAGGAGCTCGCTGTCGAAGAACCAGGCGTTGTTCTCGACGATCGGCAGCAAGTGGTCGGCCGCGCGGCGGCTGATCGCCTTGAAGCCGCACTGGGCGTCCGAAAAGCCGCGGCGCGGGAAGAACAGCTTGACCAGGAGGTTGTAGCAGCGCGAGATGAGCTCGCGCTTCCATTGGCGCGTCACCCGCGCGCCATGCTTGAGCCGCGAGCCGATCGCCACGTCGTAACCATCGTGCAGGATGCGCTCGACCAGGATCGGGAAGGCCGACAGGTTGGTCGACAGGTCGACGTCCATGTAGGCGACGACGTCGGCCGGGCTGTCCAGCCAGGCGCGGCGCAGGGCCCGCCCCCGGCCTTTCTGCTCCAGGCGCAGGTAGCTCACGCGCGGGTTGTCGCGCTCGACTGCTCGCCCGACCTCGGGCGTCCGATCGATCGAGGCGTTGTCGGCGATGATGATGCGCCAATCGTAGGGCAGGTGGGTGTCGAGGAAGTCCGCCAACCGCGCCACGGAATCCGCCAGGACCTGCTCTTCGTTGTAAACCGGAATGACGACGTCCACCCGGACATCGTGGTCAGGCATAGGAAACCTCCGCCACGCCCTCTCGGCGCGAAGATGCGCCCAAAGTCAAGCGCCTAATTGCGCCTCAGTATAGCATAGTGGCGGAGGTCTCCCCGGCCCGACGATCGCGGCGAACGCCGGTCGCTTCAGGCCGGCGCCGTCTCCCGATCCTGGCCCCTGTACGACGACTGAAGCAAGCCGGCCAGGACCATCATCACCGCGCCGAGGCCGAGCAAGATGCCGACAAAGTCGAGCAGCCCGCCGATCCAGGGCAGGTTCACGAGCGGCACGTAGACCAACAGTCCCACCAACAAGCACAGGTAGCGATTTCCGGCGCGCGCGGGCACCAGCTTGCCCAGGATGAGCCGGCCGATCCAGTAGCTCACGGCGATTCGGCCGATCCAGGCCAGGAGCAGCAGGCCGGCGGTCAACAGGGCGAAGGTGAGGAAGGACGCCGAGAGCAACGGCTTGACCAAGGGCCCGAGGTGGATGGCGCCGACGAACAGCAGGCCGAAGATCGTTGCGATACCCAACGCCACCAGGCCGGCCAAGGCGATCAGGATCGTCCCGCAACCGACGCCCGCGCTCGGCAGCGTCTTGTCGCTCAAAACCTGCCCGGTCGACCCGAGCAAACGCGGCGCGAGCCAGGCCAAGAGCAAGCCGACGATCGCCAGCGACAAGTACCACTTCAGGCAGTTGATCAGCCAACCGGCGGCCTGGCTCGTGGCGGTGGCCGGTGCGGCGGCGCTCGCCGCCTCCGACTCTCCCTCGGGCGCCGCCTGCTGGGTGAAGGTGACCCCGCCGCCGGCGGCACTCTCGGCGACCTCGGACGCTGCCGGGCTGGTGTAGGACACGCTGCCGGCGATCTCGGCATCCGGGCCGATCGTCAGTCCCGGCGGCGCCGTCCGCGGCGGCTTGGGCATCTCCTGCATCCCGGGAATGAATTGCATGAAGGTCATGTCGGGTATCTCGGCGCTCGGCGCGGAGACTTCTGCATCGACGTCGCCGCCGACCGTGCCCTGGATGTCCAGCGCGTCGCCGCCGAAGCGGACGTCGCCCTCGACCGTGCCGTCGATCAGCGCCTGCCGGGCGGCCGCCGTGAAGTCGTCGCCGACGGTGGCGCCATCAGCGAGGCTGACGGTGAAGCCCGCGCCCATCAGCTCGCCGCCGATCGTGGCGCCGGATTCCACCAGGACCTGGAAGCCGGCCGCGCGCAGGTCGCCGTCGACGTCGCCCCCGACGATCACGCTCTGTCCGGCCGCCATCACGTCGCCCTGGACGCTGCCGCCCGGCGCGATCTCGACCTTGGTGCCGGCGCTGATCAGGTCGCCGGTCACCGTGCCCTCGACGCGCACGGTCTGGCCGAAGGCGTACAGGTTCCCCTCGACGGTCTCTCCCGCCGGCACGACGTAGGTTTCGTCGCCGACGATGGTCGAGGCCAGCACCGCCGGGGCCAGGATCAGCCCCGCGGCGAGCACACAGGCCACAATCGCCACGATCCGTGTTCGCTTGGTCATCAGTCACTCCTCCTCGTCATCGGTCACACCTTCCCTGGATGCGTTGCCGGGAATCGCCGCTGGCTCCAGGGCTCGTTGCGGGCAATGCGCCCGCTTGGCCGGCACCGTGTCGATCGGAGCAAGTACAGGGCGGCTCCGTTCAGACGGCGCGCTTGCGCAGGCGAGATTATACGTGCCAGGCCGCGTTGCGTTGCGCAAGTGCGCGGCAAGTGGCGATGACCTTGGAGTGATCCGACCTTGGACTGATCGTGGCCCCGGGACGGATCGTGACGCAGGTGATCCCGACCCAGGGACGGATCCGACCGAGCCTGCGCGCCTCAGTAGGCCCGGTCGCCGTTGCCGCAGGGGGCAAACGCAATTTGGATGCGCCGGCTGGAAGCCCAGGCGGAGATTTGCTCGGCGACGCGCCCACTGCGGTAGACGGTCAGCGCGCCACCGCGGTCACCCAAGCCGACCTGGCCGCTGATGCCCGGGCAGGCCGAGGCGGGCGCACGACCGGCGCTTGCCGACGCGACCACCTCGTCAACCTGCTGGCAGCGGCCGTTGCTGCCCGGATCGCAGGCGGTGATGCGTGTGATGCCGTCGGGCCGCGGGAAGCCATCGACCGGTGCCTGACCGCCGCCGAGCAGGTTCATGATCGACGCATCGGCGAACACCGCCTCCATCGCCGCGTTCCAGATCGGTGCCGCGCTGTTGCTGGAGAAGACATCGCTGCCCATCGGCCGGCCGTTCTTGTTGCCGGTCCACACGCCGACCGTGAGGTATGGGGTATAGCCGATCGTCAGCGTGTCGCGCACGTCGTTGGTCGTGCCGGTCTTGACCGCCGCCGTGCGCGACACCTTCATCGGCGGGCCCGCCGGGAACACCGGCTGGCGGGCCTGCTCGTCCGACAGCATGTCGGAGATCAACCACGCGGTTTGGGGCGACACGACCTGCTTGGGGTCCGGGGAATGGACGAACAGCGCGGGCTCGCCGCTCATCGGCTCGACCTTGAGGATCGCCGCCGGGGCCACCAGGCGCCCGCCGTTGGCAAAGGCGCTGTAGGCCGCGGTCAGGTCGACCAGCGGCACCTCGGCCGCGCCGAGCGTCAGCGCCAGGCCATAGCGCCAGGGGTTGGTATCCAGCGGCAGGCCCATGCGTGTGGCCTGGGTGTGGACCTGGTCCAGGCCGACCGCCGCGGTCAGGTCGATCGAGGCGGCGTTCAGCGAGTTGCCCAACGCCCGGCGCAGGCGGATCGGCCCGCGATACTGGCCATCGAAGTTGGTCGGCCGGTAAGCCCCCGATCCCTGGCCGAAGGTCAGCGGGATGTCCCACAGTGTGCTGGCGGGCGACCAGCCGGCCTCGAGCGCCGCCGCGTAGGCGATCGGCTTGAACGCCGAGCCGGGCTGGCGCGGCCGCACCGCCATGTTGATCTGGCCATCGACCGCGTTGTCGTAGTCGATCCCACCGACCATCGCCAGGATCTCGCCGGTCTGGGGGTGGATCGCCACGACGCTCGCGTCGCTGACGTTGTGGCTGGAGCGTAGCCGCGCGATGTGATCCGCCGCGATCTTCGTCAGCCGGGTCGAGAGGTCCAGATCGATCGACGTCGTCACCGTGAACCCCCCGCGCGCCGCGAGCTGCGGGCCGATCAGGCGCGGCAGCGCCACCTGCACCACGTAATCGACGAAGTGGTCGCCATGGCGGTTCGGCGGCGTGGGCGGCTCGATGACCGCGACGGGCGTAGCCCAGATCTCATCGGCTTCCTCGCGCGACAGCGAGCCGACCTCGACCATGCTGTCCAGCACCACCCGCTGGCGTTCACGGGCGCCCTCGAAGTTCTGCGCGGGATCCAGCGCCGACGGGGCCTGCAAAAGGCCGGCGAGCAGGGTGCACTCGGCGATCGACAGGTCGCGCGCGGCTCGGCCGAAGTAGCGCCGCGCGGCCGTCTCGACCCCATAGGCGCCGTTGCCGAAGTAGGCGACGTTGAGGTAGGCCTCCATGATCTGGCTCTTGGTATAGGCCTCGTCGACCTCGGCGGCCAGGTAGACCTCGCGCAGCTTGCGCTCCAGGCTGCGCGTGTAGCGTTCCTCGGGGTCGAAAGCGACCAGGCGCACGAGCTGCATCGTGATCGTCGACGCGCCGGACACGGTGGTGCCGGCCTGGGAGTTCTGCACCGCGGCCCGCGCGAACGCCCGCCGGTCGATGCCCGGGTTCTTGTAGAACGTGCGGTCCTCGGTGGCGATCACCGCCTGCTGCATCGAGCGCGGGATGTCGGCCAGCGGGACCCAGGTGCGGTAGCCGTGCGGTGCGATCTCCGCCAGCAGCACGCCGCGGCGGTCCAGGATGCGGGTGGTCTGAAAAAAGTCATGGGTCTGGATCGCCTTCAACCGCTCGCGGTAACGGTTCAAGGCGGCCCCCCCGTCCGACGGCTCGCTGCAGCCGCCCAAGAAAAACGCAAGACCCAACATGACGCAGCCAAACCTGCGAATCGATCTGAACACGGTAGCCCTCAGCCTTCCTGCCATCAACCAAAGGAGTGCGCGAATCGCCTTGGCCGCCGGCAGCGAAGGCGTGGGGAGCAGCGCCACGGGCAGTCGGGGTGAGATGATAGCACTCTTAAGGCAATCGTGACCAATCCGCGACATCTCGCGGAGCTTGGGCGGAAGTCGGCGCGCGGCCCGGCGGACCACCGGCACGGCAGCTGCGACCAGCAGTCGCCGTCGCTACAGATATTCGGGCCTGGGCAATCGCTCGGCTATACTCCCCGCCCGTGCACGTCAAGGAGCTGAGCATCCAGGGCTTCAAGAGCTTCGCCACCAAGCACCGCTTCGAGTTCCCGGGCGGCATCACGGCGATTGTCGGCCCCAACGGTAGTGGCAAGTCCAACATCGCCGACGCGGTGCGCTGGATCCTGGGCGAGCATCGCAGCTCCAGCTTACGCGCCCGGCGCACCGACGAGATGATCTTCGCCGGCACCGAGCGCCGGCCGCGGGCCGGACTGGCCGAGGTCAGCTTGACCTTCGACAACCGCGAACGCTGGCTGGACATCGACTTCGGCGAGGTCGTGATCACCCGCCGCGCGGGCCGCGACGGCACAACCAGCTTCGCGATCAACGGCGCGCCGGTGCGCATGCGCGAGGTGCAGGACCTGGTCGGCAGCCGGCTCGGCCTGGGCAACTACACCGTGATCGGCCAGGGCCTGGTCGACAGCGCGCTGACCCTGCGACCGGAGGACCGGCGTGTCCTGATCGACGAGGCGGCGGGGCTGGTACCGCTGCAACGCAAGCGCGACCACAGCTTGCGCCAGCTCGCCGAGACCGACGAGAACCTGACCCGCGTCAGCGACATCGTCGCGGAGCTCGGACCGCGCCTGCGGCGCATGGCGCGCCTGGCAAGCCAGGCCGAACGTTACCAGGAGCTGTCGGCCGAGCTCGCGAGCCAGCTCGTGACCTGGTATGGCTACCACTGGCACCGCGCGCGCCGCCAGCTCGAAGCGGCGGAAGGGGCGGTGCTTTCGGCGCGGGCCGAGGTCGACGCGACGGGCACGGCGGTGGAATCCGCCGAAGCGGCCTTGCACGCTCGCGAAGCACAGGTGGATCAAGCGGAAGATGCCCTGCGGCACAGGCGTGCGGCGCGCGAGTCGCTCGCGCAGCGCGAGGCGCAGGCACGCCAGGCGGCGGCGGTGGCCCAGGCGCGCTGGGATGCCCTGGAGGCCCGGCGTGGCGAGATCGCCGCGAGCACGGGCAGCGCCGCCGCCGATCTCGATCGACTGCGCGCGCGGGTCGCGGAACGCGCGCAAGCGCTTGCCACATTCGAGGCCATGCACGCCGCCGCGGTCGCCGCCGGCACGCGCGCCGGCGAGGCGCTGGCCGCGGCCGAATCCGCGCGCGAAGTTCAAGCGCGCACGCTCGAACAGGTCCGGACCGAGCTCTTCGCGCTGGCATCCGACCAGGCGGCGCGCGCTAAGCGCATCGAGAGCATCGCGGCCGGGCGCGCCGCGCGGCTGGCCGAGCACGCCAAGGCCGAGGCGGCAATCGCGACCACGCAAGCTGAAGCGCTGGACAGGGTTGCCGAACGTGATCGCGCCGTGGCGTCGCGCGCGGAGGCTCATGCGGCCCACGCGGCGGTCGTCGCCGAGATCACCGCGGCCGAGGCGGAGCTGGCAGAGACCGGCGCGGCGCTCGGCGCCGCGCGCGACGCCTTCGCCGAAGCACGCGCGGCGCGCGAAGCCTTGCGGGCACGGTCCGACGCGCTGGAGGCCTGGTTCAGCGAGGCGGACGAGAGTCGCGAGACCCTGACCGTGCTGAAGGCCGCCGGCGACGTCACGGTGCTCGGCACGGTCGCCCAACTGATCGAGGTCGACGAACCCTGGGAGGCGGCGGTCGCCGCGGCGCTGGGCGGCGCCGTCCACGCCGTCGCGGTCCAGGGCATCGCCGATGTGGAGCGCGCGATCGACCACATGCGGCGCGAACCGAACGGCATGTTGACGCTGGTCGCCTTGGCGGCGGACGGTTTCGCGGCGAAGCCATGGACGCCGGCGTCCGGCGAGGTCGACCCGGCCGGCCTGGCCCGGTCGCCAAGAGCGCCCGAGCTGGTCCGCGCGGTGCTCGGAGACACGGTCTTTGTCGAGGATCTCCGAGCCGCGCTGGCGGCGCTGGCCAGGCCGCGGGGCGAAGGCGCGCCGGCCTTCGCCGCGACCCGCGATGGACTGTTGGTACGGCGCGGCGGGCTCGTCAGCGGCGGCACGCCGGCCAAAGCCGTGCTCGAGCTCGAGCGGCAGCGCCGCGCCTTGCCCGCCGCCCTCGAAGCCGCCCTGGCGGCCGAGGCGGAAGCCGGCACCGAGGTGGATCGCGTGGTCGCGCGGCGGCAGGAGCTCGAACGCCGATTGGCCGACTTGTTCGATCGCCGCAAGGAAGCGGCGGCGGCGCGCGACCACGCCATGGCCGCGGAGGAGCAAGCCAGCGCGCGCGCGGAACGGACCGCTCGCGAGCAAGCCTGGGCGGCCGAGAGCCTCCGGCGCATCGAGGATGCGCTGGACGGGCTGGCGCGCGAGCACGCGGCTCTCCAGGCCGAGATCGACACCCATGCTCCGCGTGAGGCAGCCTTGCGCGCGGCCGCGGAGGCCGCCCAACAGGACTTGCAGGCCAGCGACCTCAGCCTCTTGCGCACCGCCGCGCGCGAGGCGGCGGCGGATCTGGCGGAGGCGAGCCAGGCGCTGGCGAGCGCGCGGGCCGGCCGCGAAGCGGCGGAGGCGGACCTGCGGAACGCCGAAGATCGGCTCGCGCGCGACGAGGCGCGCGCCGGATCACTCGACGCCCAGGGCACCGAGCTGACCGCCGAAGCCAGCGCGCAGCTCGGCCATGCCGAACAGCTTGGTGCGGAGCTGGCCACCCTCGACGCGCAGCTCGGGCCGGCCGAGGCCGAGCTGCGCGCGACCCGCCTCGACCTGCGCCACCAATCCGCCGAGCGAGACCTGGCGCGGCGGCGGCTGGCCGAGATTGAATCACGCCTGGCGGAGGCGCGCATCGAGGCGACCCGCGCCGAGGACCGGCTGGAGCGGATGCTGGACCAGCTCCGCGCCGACGCCGAGTGGCTGCCTTTCGCGGTACCGGGCCGGGTCGATCCACCCGCCGCGGCAAACATCAACGTGGTCGCGGTCGATGCGCTCGAAGACGATTTCGAGGTCCGGCTGGCGGGTCTGCGCCGCCAACTGCGGGTCATCGGACCGATCGACCACGAGACGCTGGCGGCCTACCAGGAGACCGCGGATCGCTTCGCCGTGCTCGGCGCGGAGCAGGCCGACCTGCGCGCGGCCGAGGCCGACCTGCGCGCGCTCCTGCAGACTCTGGAAGTCGAGATGGCGCAAAAGTTCGACGCCACCTTCGCCGCGGTCGCCGGGGCTTTCGCCGCCTTCTTCCCCCAGCTTTTCGGCGGCGGGGAGGCCGAGCTGGTGCTGCAGCGCGAGCCGGAGCCGGGCGGCCAGGCCGGGCTGGACATCCTCGCCCGGCCGCCCGGCAAGCGCCGCCAGCCTCTGGCCCTGCTATCGGGTGGCGAGCGGGCATTGACCGCGGTGGCCTTGATCTTCGCCCTGCTTCAGGTCAGCCGGACCCCCTTCGTCGTGCTCGACGAGGTCGATGCCGCGCTCGACGAAGCCAACGTCCATCGCTTTTGCGCGGCCCTGCAAACCCTGGCCGCCGACCGCCAGGTGATGATCATCACCCACAACCGCGGCACGATCCAGACCGCCAGCACGATCTACGGCGTGACCATGGGCGACGATGGCGCCAGCCAGATCATCAGCCTGGCGGTCGACGCGGCGATCGCCAAGGCCGGATGACCGGCCCCGGCCGCTCAACCGCCATCCGGTCACCCCAACCTCACACAGTCCTGCACGACCCCGCACGCGAATTGTGCGTCTTGATTGTCGGCAAGACTTAACCTCTTTTATTGAAGACCTTAATTGAGCTGGATTATCCTGTCGGGGCCGGCAGAGATCATGGCCGTCGCCCATGCGAAGTTCGAGCAGAGGCGCTGGTCGCTTCCGCGCAGCACGGCCGGTGCCGGCCGTCCCCGACGCCGAGTGGCTTTGATGTCAAGCGCTTGCCTAGACAATGGTGCGCGAAGTCGATGAGCAACATTTGCCAAGCAGTGGATTCTAACACGTCGTCTGGGCGTAGCGCCGATCGCGCTCAGCACCCGGGCGGCCGGCGGCGAGGGATGATCGCCTGCTTTATCGGTGCGACCTGGCTGCTGGTGGGGCTTGCCCTCGGGGGACCGGCCACCGCAAGCGCGGTGGTCCCCACGTCCGGCCATGCACGCCTGACGACGGGGACCGCCCAGACAGGCAGGCCTGCTGAGGCGCTGTTCCCGACGACGGACATCGAACCGGTCAGTGGCAGCGTGTTGCGACGCGACCCTGCCGAGCTACCGGCGCTACCGCCGCTGGCGCTACCCGCGGCGCTCCACGACCAGGCCGGCGGCCTGATCCCGGATGTCGTCGGTGGCCTGGACAAGCTGCACCCTGACGCCGATGATGGCACCGGCACGCAGTCGAGCGACTTGCCCCGGCAGTCTTTTTGGGCCTGGGACTTCCACGAGAAGCGGTTCTACGAGCTCTGGGCGCGCGAGGTGCATGTCAGCAACACCTTGCGGATTTACGTGGAGGACGGGGCGGTGGTGCCCGGCCCATTCCTGGTCAAGCTCGCCGTTGCCTTCGAGGACGAGATCGGACCGCGCCTGCACGAGGCCTACGGTTTCGATCCACAGCCCGGCATCGACGACGATCCTACCGTCACGATCCTGCTGCTGGACATCCGCGACGCGCTCTACCACAACCGGAGCGCGGACACCTATGTCGCGGGCTACTTCGAGCCGGACAACGAGAAACGGCAGGTCAACCTGCCGGATGACCGGCGCTCCAACGAGCGCGAGATGGTTTACATCGACATCGCTGGGCCGACCGATCTGGGCGGCAACGCCGTCCTGCAACGGGTGGCGCATGAGTTCAGCCACTTGATCCTGTGGCACCACGATTCCGACGAGGACAACTGGGTGTCGGAGGGTCTGGCCGAGCTGGCGATCTTCATCTCCGGGTTCGGGCACCCCGAAGGGCACGTGCAGCCCTATCTCGCCAGTCCGCAGAGCTCGTTGACCTATTGGATCGGAACGGCGCGGGATTACGGCAAGGTCTATCTGTTCTTCTTGTATCTGCATGATCGCTTCGCGCGCGACGACCCGACCTGGCTGCAGCGGTTTGTCGCGCACCCGGCCAACGGGATGGACGGCCTGCGCGCCGTGCTCCCGGTCGGGCTGGGTCCGGCCGAGGTATATCGGGACCACGTGCTGGCGCTTTTCCTCAACGATCCGAACCTCGGCGACGGGCAGTTCAGCTTCGCGTCGATCGATCTTGGCGGCGAGTATCGCCGCGCGCGCCCGAACGTCCATCCGGCGGACACGCGTGGTGACGTGGACTTCTTCCTCGGCGCTTGGACCGCCCGTGTCGACCAGTGGACGGTCCGCCAGCGCGGGCTGGCGATCACGGCCGGCACCAGCGTGCCCGGGTCGACCTGCTCCGGAGTGGTCGCGACCACGACCAACGCCCATGGCCTACCCCCATCCCCGGTGGTCAGCACCGACTGCGGCGCCGGGGCGGCACAGGTCGGATGGACGATCAGCGCCCCGCCGGCCGGCGAGACGACGTCGGCCTGGACCTTGATCGCCAACGTCGCCGAGCGACCGACCGGGGGCTACCTGTCGGCGGCCGAAGCACTGCCGCAGACCCTGGCCTACCGCCAGTTTCTCCCCTTGAGCCTGCGGCGCTGATCCCGGGTTGACGCGCGGAGCACGGCAACCCCGCAAGGCCTGATCCTGACCGCCGCAGCGCCGGTGCCCGCGCCCGAGCTCCCACGGTGCCCACACCCTGACTCCCCGGGCGAGCTGCAAATCTGCCAAAGCCCGATGAGCGCAGCCCGGATGGGCGGAGCGACGGGGCGGGACGGCGTTTTCAGAGAGGGCTGGACCTGGGTCAGTCGGCGTGTTATCATGGTGTCAGCTTTCATGTCAGCCTTCATCCGCCTCGTCGCAAGATGAGATCCAAAGGAGAAACGACGTCATGTCTCGACTACCGCTCTTGAATCGCTGGGCGCCGCCGATCGGTCTCGGCTTGATGCTGATGCTGGCGGGCGGCGGGGCCGCGGTGGGTGCGCCCGCGGAGACGGATGTGTGTACCGCCCTCGGCACCACGACCACGATCCCGGCTGGCACGGTCTGGAACGCGGAGGGCAGCCCGTACATCATCAAGTGCGCGCTCAAGGTCGAGAAGGAGAACTCGTCGCTGCGCGTCGAGCCGGGGGCGGTGGTTCGCTTCGACGACAACGGCCGCTTGCAAGTGCTCGGCACGCTGACCGTCGCGGGCAGCGCGGCCGCCGACATAGAGTTCACGTCGAACAAGGCGGCTCAGAAGCCCGGCGACTGGCCCGGGCTCGACATCGAGAAGGAAGCCAAGGTCAGCTTCGAAGGCGCCACCATCCGCTACGCGGTCGTCGGGTTGACGATCGGCGCCCCCGGCACCACGGTTCGCAACGCGCTGATCGAGAAGTCGTCGGCCAGCGGCGTGTTGGTCGAGAGCGCCAGCGACGTGGTCGTGGCCAACACGGTGCTGCGAGACAATGCCACCTACGGCGTCGACCTGGCCGATCGGACCGACATGCGCGTGGTGGCCACCCTCGAGGGCAACACCTACGAGCGCAACGCGCTCGCGGCGGTGCATCAACGCGCCAACGTCCAGCTCAGCACCTCGGCCAGCCGGGCCAGCGGCAACGGCATCAACGGCATCCACATCGAGAACGGCGCACCGACCGGGCCGATCACCTGGCATGGCCGCGACCTGCCCTACGTGATCTCGCAGTCGTGGAGCGCGCGCCAGGACCTGACCATCGAAGCGGGTACCGTGGTCAAGTTCACGACCACCCCCGGGGCGCCGGGGACCGGGATCAGCATCGACGTCGGGCGGCTCGACGTCAACGGCACGGCCGAGAGCAAGGTCTATTTCACGTCGATCGTCGACGACGCCGCCTGCACCTCCGCCACGGTGGATTGCGACACCGGCAACGACGGCACCAGCACCCAGCCGGTGTCGGGCTTGTGGCAGCGGGTCGAGCTGCGCTCCGGCGCCGCGGGCGGCACGATCAACCACGCCGAGTTCCGCTACGGCTGGGACGACATGCTCAAGATCGATGCCGGAGGCGTCAGCATCGCCGATAGCCTGTTCACCTACGCCCGCGGCGATGCCATCGTGGTCAACAACCATTCGCTGGCGGTCCAGCGCGCGCGCTTTACGAACAACCTCCCGGACGCCATGGGCAACAACGGCGCCGCCATCCGCGTGGCGATCACCAGCTCCACCCACGGCCCGATGACGCTGACCCTGGCTGACTCGAGCTTCGAGCGCAACGGGATACCAGTGGCCATGGTGCCCGACGTTTCGCTGCAGAACAGCGGCAACCAGGCGAGCGGGAACCAGATCAACGGCTACGTGGTCGGCGGCGGCGAGATCAAGGCGCCGCGGACCTGGCAAGCCGGCGACCTGCCGTTCGTCGTCGACAAGAATGCCGTGATCGACTTGAAGGAGTCGGCCGGCGCCGAGCCGCTGCTCTTCCTGCAACCCGGCGTCGTCGTCAAGATGGGCGAGAAAGCACAGTTCCTCGCTTCCGAGGGCCTGCTCAAGTCCGGCGAACGCGGCGCCAGCGCCAAGGTGCTGATCACGTCGCTCAAGGACGATGCCTGCGCGGCCGACGGTGGCGCCCCAAGCTGTGACACCAACAACGGCGGCGGCGAGCCCACGCCGGGCGACTGGGGCCGGATCGAAGCGCGCAACACCAGCGACGGCCTGTTCCTGTTCGACACCGTGATCCGCTACGGCGGCGGCGGGCAGGTCGCGACGATCGACACCAACAGCGGGAACACCCTGATCGAGAACGTCGAGGTCGACCGCAGCGCGAGCAGCGGCATCCGCATCCGCCAGGTGCCCGAGGTCAAGATCACGCGCTCGCGGCTGCACGACAACCGCGGGCCAGGGGTGACAGTCGAAGGCCAGACGACCGCGATCAAGCTGATCTTCGAAGGCAACACCGTGGAAAACAACGCCGGCGCGGCGGTGGAGATGGACGCCAACTCGATCCTGGACCTGGACGACCCCGACACGCCGGGCCGCGCGCCCAACGTCATCCGCGGCAACGCCCTCAACGCGGTGGCGGTCAAGGGTACGATGACGCGGGCGCGGACCTGGCAGTCGCTCGACGGGATCTCCTACGTGGTCACCGGCAACATCGACGTCGCCGGGGGCATCACCTTCGAGATCCGGCCCGGGGTCGTGGTCAAGCTGGACAAGGCGAAGATCACGACCAGCGCCGGCTCCCTGGTCCTGGAGGGTACCCAGGAGCAGCCGATCATCCTCACCTCGGTCCGCGACGACAGCGTGGGTGGCGACGTCAAGCCCGGCGACGGCATGCCCGGACCGGGCGACTGGTCGGGCATCATCTTCGACGACACGGCCAAGGACCCGACCAACCCCCTGGAGAAGCCGCGCGTGGCCTGGGCCGAGCTGCGCTACGCGGGCGATGCGTCCGCCCCCGCGCTGACCATCGAGCGCAAAGGCGTGCCGGTGCGCAACACCACGATCCGGGATGGGAGCGGTCCCGGCATCCGCGTCCAGCTCAGCCCGAGCATCTCCGCGGATACGGTGGAGATCCGCAACACGACGATCCGCCGCATGCTCGGCGACGGCATCCACGTGACGGCGGCCGGCTCGACCCCGGTGGAGCCGGTGCTCGATCAAAACACGATCGAAGAGTGCCGCGCGGCGGTACGGATCGCGGCCAACGTCGAGCCGAGCCTGAACGCCAACCGGGTGGCCGGCAACACCGTGAACGGCGTCGTGGTCGAGGGCACGGTGTCGGTGCGCCGCCGCTGGCAGAAGAGCAACCTGGCCTTCGTCATCGAGCAGGCTTTCAGCGTGGGATCCGGCGGGCGGCTGGAGATCGATGCGGGCACGGTCATCAAGGCCGAGACCGACGCGCAGCTCCGCGCCCTGCAAGGAGGCATCCTGGTCGCCTCCGGCAACGAACGCGACGGGCCGGTGGTGCTGACTTCGCTGCGCGACGACGCCACCGGCTGCCCGGCGGGCACGCCGGCGACCGACCCCGCCTGCGACACCAACGGCGACGGCGACCGCACCAGCCCCAGGCCCGGGGACTGGCGCGGCGTCGAGGCGGCGGTGAACGCGAGCACCGTCACGCTGAGCCAGGTCAAGCTGTTCTACGGCGACCTGCGGGATTCGGCGCTGCTGATCCGCGCCAACGGCACGGTGGTCGAGCGGTCCGAGATCGCCTATGCCGGGCTGAACGGCATCGCCGTCGAGAGCGCGTCGCCGGTGACGATCCGAGACAACCTGATCCACCACAACGGCGGCGTGGCGCTGGAGCTGCGCGGCTCGGCCGGCGCGACGATCGAGGGCAACCGCTTCACCGACAACGACCGCTCGGTCGTCCTGCGCTCGACCGGCGCGACGGTCACGCTCAACAACGTCGCCGTGGGCAACGTGCACGACCCGATGCTGGTCAAGGCATCGGTCAAGGCCAATCAGGAATGGCAGAGCGACCTGGTGCGGGAGATCGATACCGCGCTGTCGGTCGATTCCGGCGTGACCCTGGACATCCAGCCCGGCACCGTGGTCCTGTTCACCGAAGAGGGCGGCCTGCGCGTGGCCAACCAACTGCGCGCCGAGGGCGCGGTGTTCGCGTCGACCGAGCGCTCGCCAGAGCCGGCGGACTACTGGAACGGCATCAGCTTCGACAACAGCAGCGGGGGGTACATCAAAAACAGCCTGGTGCTGTTCGGCGGCAAGCCGGGCGGCACGGGGGCGATCAGCGTCATGGCGCAAAACAACCCGGTCGAGCTGCTGTACAACACGATGCTGGACCTCGGCTCGATCGGGATCAACTTCAGGGGCAATCGCGACCGCCGCAGCCGGATCGAGGGCAACCTGCTCCGCGAGCTCTCCGGCACGAGCTCGGTCGGCATCGTCGTCGAGGGCGGCTCGTTGCCGAGCATCGCCAACAACCGGCTGGCCAGCATGTTGACCGGGATCTCGACCGGCTCCAAGTCCTTGCCCGTGCTCAGCCAGAACAACATGACCGAGATGTCGACCGCCGGCGTGAACAACATCGATTCGACGGTGTGCGTCGAGGCGAAGGACAATTGGTGGGCGGACGCCGGCGGGCCCTACGACAAGGCCATCGAGCCGCGCGATGCCTGTGGTCCCAACCTTGAGAACAAGAACGTCAAGGGCGTGCCGGTCAGCAACAACGTGCGCTACACGGACTTCCTCACGCAGCCGCCGCCGACGGCGCCGCTGGTCGACCTGCCGATCTGTGGCGTGACCAACCAATCCGACATCGTGGTCGTCGGAACGGCGGGAGCCGGCGCGCAGGTGAAGATCTTCGACGGCGACCAGCAAGCCGGCCAGACCATCGCCGGCGCCGACGGCAGCTTCCGCGCCAACCTGGTGCTCGGCACGGGGCCGCGCAAGCTGAGCTTCCAGTCTTCGGCCGACATCGGGGGCAAGACCGTGTCCAGCGCGCGGACCGGCTTCCGCGTGGTGACCGTGGACCGCAACTCGCCGGTCGACCCGACCGGCATCCGCTTCGAGTACGGTCCGCCCGACTCGCCGCGCCTGCAGCCGGTGCGCGACATCGGCGGCTGCAGCACCGCCTGCGGCGGGCCGACCAGTGGCCGGGTGACCCTGCCGCCGGGCATCGACGTCCAGGTGCGCATCGAGGGCACGATCGAAGGCTCGCCGACGCGCGTGGCGTTCGTCCAGCCCGGCCTCGAGGTCGAGCTGCAGAGCATGGGCGGCTTCTGGCGCAGCCGGCCCTTCCGCCCCCAGCAGGGCAGCTTCACGATCGAGGTCGACGGTGCCAAGGCGACCGAGTGCCTGGGCTACATCTACCTCGGCAGCACCGGCCGGGTCTTCGCCGACACGGGCGCGCCCGGCAAGCCGGTGCTCGAAGCGGGCTTCGAGGTGCCCGGCGACGGCTGGACCGGCGACGGCGACTGGGTTCGGACGCCCATGGGCTACGAGAGCGACCACAGCTTTGCCAACGCCGGGCTGCAGCTCGACGGGCAGGGCAATCCGGTGCCGGGCCCGGACGGCAAACCGGTGATGAAGAAGTATCGGCCGGGCATCGACCAGGCGCTCGGCTCGTCGGACCAGTTCGCGCTGAACACGGTCGCGTCGCCGCAACTGATGTTCTGGCATCAGATGCGGCTGGCGATCGGGGATCAGGCGTTCATCGAGCTGCGCCTCGACGAGTCCACCACCTGGACGATCCTGAGGACCTATTCCAACGTGGTGTTCGACGGCTGGCGCGCGGAAATCATCCCCCTGGACAGCTTCGCCAACGTTCGGCAGGTGCAAATCCGCTTCCGGATCAAGACCGACGCCAACCCGGCGACCGTGGACACCGGCTGGTACATCGACGACGTCGTCATCGGTCCGGGCGGCAGGGGCAATGGCCGCTACGACCGCGGCGAGCCGCTGGTGGCCGGCGCCGACGTGACCTTGCGCCAGCGCAATCCCGACACAGGCGTGTGGACCAACTGGGACGCCCGGCCGACCGGCCAGTCCAACCCTCAGATCACCGGGCTGGACGGCAGCTACGGCTTCTACAACCTACCGGCCGGCGAGTACCGCCTGATCGTCAGCCACCGCGAGTACGGCGTGAACACGCTGGACATGATCCCGGTCTGGGACGGTACCTACAGCCTTGACGTGGGCCTGCGCGGCTCCACGCCGCTGTATCTGCCGATCACCCATCGCAACCCCTACGTCCCACCGCCCCCGACGCGGACGCCGACCCGGCCCCCCGGACCCGGTGCGGCCAGCCGGCCCGTCGCGACACCCCAACCGCCATCGCGCTGACCGTCCGGGTCCGGGAGTTCGCGGACCCGCACCCGCCACCGCGCCGGGCATGGGCTTGCACCATGCCCGGCGTTTTATGCTCTTTGCGCGGTTCAGAACCACAAACGGCCGTAGGGGCGGCCCCCTTGGCACCTGTTCCAACTAAATGGCACTGGAGCTGGTGAGGCAGCGACGTTGAGCGTAGCGGGGAGTCCGTTGGAGGGTGATACCAGGGGGCACTGGGACGAGCTGAGTTGGATCGAGGAGAGGGGTCTGGATCACAATGCGGCGGGACGGTCGGATGAACTTGGCTTGGCGACCATCTCGGAGGAAAGCGGCCACAGGATCCACTCCGCGCGCGGCGTAGCGGGGGAGATATTGTACCAACAGCGATACCGAGACGTCGAAGACGTCGACTTCCGCGCGGCCGGCGATCTCCATCCGCAGGCCCATGACCACCTGGGCGATGATCAAGGTGGCCCAGAGTTGCTGCTGGACCACGACGAGGTTTGTACTCCACCACAGCCGCACGCCCAGATGTTGCTTGACCAGTTGGATCGCCATCTCGATGTCCCAGCGGCGGGCGTAGAGCTTGGCAATGTCGTGCATGGTGAGCACCTGCGGGTCCAGGACGTTGGTGAGATAGGATCGCAGGACTCCGCTCTGGCGGAATTGCACCCGCCTGACGGCGTGCTTGGCTCGATCGGCGCGATAGGCACCCAGCCAGACGAGTTGATCCAAGATGTCCCCATCCTGGTAAAAGGTATGGATCACCTGCAGGCTGGTCTTGGCCCTCAGGCGGCTGATCCACCAATGGCCGGCATCGGTCAGGTCGTCGAACCACTGGAAGGCGAAGAAGCCCAAGTCGGCCAGGATGAGTGTCCCCTGCGACAGCCCCGTAATCAGGTCCCGAACACAGGCCTTGTCGTTCTCGTCGGGGTTGTCGCGGTGCAACAGACGGCGCCACTGCTGGCGGCGCACATCGAACAGTCCGAGCAACTTGCCAGGCAGGACGACATCGGCCGATGGGGCCTCCGTCGGGTCCGTCAGCCGGCGCGCCAGCGGGTCCAGGGTCGTTCCATCGATCGCAAGCACATCGGAGGCGAAGGGCGCCAGATCGGTCGCCATCCACGGGGTCAGCCGCTCGGCCAACAGAGCGGTCACGCTGGCGAACAGCCACTGCAGCGGTGTCGTGCCGGCCTGAGCCAGGCGCTTGTAGACCGCCTGATCGCTGATCGACAGTCGCGGGTACTGCCATACCCCCTCGATTGCCAGCAACCGCCACAGCGCCAACTGGCTGGAAAAGCCACGCAGCACGCATACCAGCAGGCCACTCCACAGACACATCGACATCAAGATGCGCGGCCGACCACGCCTCCCCGGACGACCCTCGCCCGCATCCGGTGGCAAGTCGGCGATGACGCTCGCCAGAAAGCGCTCGACATCCCCAACAAGCGAGGCACTCGTCGGCAGATCGGGGGACTCCGATGACATGGGGTTGGCTCCCTTGGCGACAATTCGGCATAGTCACCCGGAGCTTACCACGATTTAGTTGGAACAGGTGGCGAATAGGCGACGCGTAACCCCGAGGTCGTGGCTATGTGGCTCGATCAATCGGATCGCATGGCTTCCTGGAGCGCGTCTTCCCATCTCAAGGCGTGACCGGCGGTCCGCGCCCGGTGATAGGCCGCATCTCCGAGGGCATCCCGCAAGCGCGCCTCCCGCTCGGCCCGTTCGGCCAGCTCCTTATCCGGTAGGGGCGTCCCGAGCTCTCCCCGCTTCCGGTCCGCCGCGGCGAGGAGACGGACCGCCTGCGCTTGGGACGCCTCGCGCTCGACGAGATCGGCCATCAGCTCCAGCCACTCAACCAGGCCGTGGCGGTCGTCCATCTCCTGTCGAATGCGGCAGGCATCGGTGTACTGCGTACGCGCTGCTTCGAGGTTCCCGCGCCGGGCGTGGATCTGGCCCTGCATTTCCAGCGCCATCGCCACGCCCGCCTGGTCGTCCAAATCGCGCGAGATCGCCATGCTTTCGCTGTAGCGCGCTTCCGCCTCGTCGAGCTTGCCACGGTCGAAGGCCACGTTGCCCAGGTTGAACAGCGTCACTCCGGTGGCCCACCCTTCGCCGAGGCTGCGGAACAAGCCAAGGCTCTCGGTCAGCGCCGCCTCGGCCGCGGCGAAGTCGCCCTGATGAAAGTGAACGAGACCCACACTGTTCTGGGCGGTGGCCATGCCCCAGGTATTTCCCAGGGCGCGGAAATGCTCCAGGCTTTCGCCCAGGAGGCCAAGCGCCTGGCCACAGTTCCCTTGCTCGTCCGCGACCGCGCCGAGCTGACGCAGCGTCTCCGCCATGCCAGCGGTGTCGCCCGACAAGCGGCGCGAGGCCAAGGCGGCTTCGAGATGCCGCCGCGCCGCCGGGTAATCGCCCTGCATCCGCGCCAGCACACCGGCGCCGTCCAGCGCGCGCGCCAGCATCGGCTCGTCGTCGCATATCCCGGTCCCGTTCACGAGTTCCTCCGCCCGCGGCCTCCCGGTC
>CAZCJG010000037.1:0-7921 GCA_964498575.1 uncultured Anaerolineales bacterium
GGGTGCTGGCCATCCTTCCCGACATCATTTATGGCACAACGACCAGCTACACCGCGATCGCCACCGCCCTCGGCAACCCCGCCGCGGCGCGCGCGGTGGGCGGCGCCTGCGCGGCCAACCCGCTGCCGGTGGTGCTGCCCTGCCACCGGGTGCTGCGCCGCGACGGCAGCTTCGATCGCTACGCGGGGGGCACCGAGGCCAAGCGCTGGTTGTTGGCGCTGGAAGGAAGCGCGGCCGCTAACGCGTCGCCGAGGACGCCGTGATCACTCGCTCAACTCCAGCAACAGCTCCTCGATCTCCTCGCCGCGCGCGTTGGCAAAGCCCCGGCTCTCGTCGATGACCGTGAACCCGCACTTTTCCAGCACGCGGCGCGAGGCGAGGTTGTCCTTGGCCACGCGGGCGTAGATCGGGCGCGCCCGGTTGCCCTGCGCCAGGAAGTCCGCGAGTGCTCGCGTGGCGATGCCCTGGCCCCAGTAGTCCTTTCCGATCCAATAGCTGACCTCCGGCTTGCCCTCATCCTCGTAGCTCAGCACGCTGCCGACGACCTGCCCATCTCGAACGATGGTCTGGATGATGACCGTCGGATCGGCCATGATCCGGCGCCAATGCGCGTCGAAGGCTTCGCGATCGGCGGGATCCTTGGCGGTGAAGGCGGCCATGTGGTTGGCGTCGGGATCGAGCTGGAAGGCGAAGAAGGTCGGCAGGTCGGCGTCGGCGACGTCGCGCAGGTGGAGGTTGAGGATCACGCTTTCACTCCAATCCATCTCCGGCAGCTCGGGCGTCCCGGGCATCGTGTGTCAATCGTACCGATCACAAGCATTCGGGTGGGTGGGGGGGCTGGCCGGAGTATAGCACCTTCCAAATCCACACTGTGGGGCGGAGATTGGACCCCCCGCGCGGTCTTCGGCTAGCATGATGGTCTTATGGAAGCCACCATCAAGCTCGGCCGCATCCTCGGCATCCCGATCGGCCTGCACTGGAGCTGGTTCCTGATCTTCGGGCTGTTGACCTGGTCGCTGGCCGCGGCGGTCTTCCCGCAGGAGTATCCCGGCGCGGCCGGGCCAATTTACTGGCTGCTGGCGCTGGGGACGAGCCTGCTGTTCTTCGCCTCGGTGCTGCTGCACGAGCTCGGCCACTCGGTGATCGCCCTGCGCAACCAGGTGCCGGTGCGGTCGATCACGCTCTTCGTGTTCGGCGGCGTGGCGACGATCGAGCGCGAGCCACCGTCGGCGGGCATCGAGCTGCGGATCGCGATCGCCGGCCCGTTGGTCAGCCTGGCGCTGGGGATCGGCTTCGGCGCGCTGGGGCTGGTCGCCGGCGACCTCCCCGCCCTCGGCGTGCCGGCCTGGTGGCTCGGGCGGGTCAACCTCATGCTGGCGATCTTCAACATGATCCCGGGCTTCCCGCTGGACGGCGGGCGGGTGCTGCGCGCGCTGGTCTGGCGCCTGACCGGCAACGCCATGCGCGCCACGCGCATCGCCACGCTGAGCGGCCAGCTCGTCGCCTTCCTGTTCATCGCTTTCGGCATCTGGTCGATCCTCGGCGGCAACCTGTACAACGGTATCTGGCTGGCCCTGATCGGCTGGTTCCTGCAAAACGCCGCCGCCGCAAGCTTCGCCCAATCCCAGCTCCAGCAGATCTTGCAGGCGGTCCGCGTCGGCCAGGTGATGACGCCGGCCTTCCCGGTGGTGCCGGCGGCGATCCCGCTGGACCGGCTGATCGCCGAGCATGTGATGCAGGGCGGCGAGCGCAGCTTCATCGTGGTCGAGGACGGGCAGCCCAGCGGGATGCTGACCCTGACCGACGTCGCGCGGGTGCCGCAGGCCGACTGGCCGCACGTGCCCGCCGCGCGCGTGATGGTGCCCTGGGAGCGGCTGACCGCCGTCATGCCCGAGGCCCGGCTGCTCCATGCGCTCCGGGCGATGGACGGCGCCAACATCAACCAGCTCCCGGTGATCACGCCGGACGGCCGGCTGGTCGGCATGCTCTCCCGCGAGCAGGTGCTGCGCTACCTGCGGACGCGGGCGGAGGTGGGGGTGTGAAAGGCGGGCCGGTTCGCCGGGCGAGGCAACCGGGAACGCAGGGATAACGTGTCTGGCGGTGGTTCGTCTCCCGGTTGCCCCGCTCCTACCATTCACGCCGGATTGGACCCAATCCTGACTTTCGCTCCTTGACAACTACCTTGCAATACATTATAGTAGGCCCAGGTTCTGACTTGGCGGGATGGGTCATCCAGGCCCCAAGGCTCCAAGAAAGGCGCTGAGGAAGATGAACAACACCAACGGTTTGAATGGCTCCGGCCAATCCCTGATCTTGACCGTCAACGGCGACCAACGGCTCGCGGGCTTGCCGCTGCCGAAGGAGCGGGCCGTCGCCGCGCCGCAGCCCACCCCACGCGTGCTGGCGCTGGCGGTGCTCGCGGCGGACGCGAGCGAGCGGGAGGTGCACATGCTGGTCGAGGGCCTGCGCGTCCGGGGTATCGAGGCGTCGGTCTACGACGCCGGGCCGGGCGTGATCATGTTGCCGGACGTGTCGGCGGCGGAGCTCGACGAGCACCTGCGGCCGCATCCCGCGATCGAGCGGGTGTACACGCCGAGCGCACCCTATCGGCTGGCGCAGCGCGACCTTGTGCCGGCGGGCAGCGTCGTCCGCATCAGCGGGGTGGCCTTCGGCGGGGAGGCCTTCGGCGTCATCGCCGGGCCCTGCGCGGTCGAGAGCCGGGCACAAATCCTCGCCGCCGCCCGCGCGGCCGCGGCGGCTGGGGCGGGCGTGCTGCGCGGCGGCGCCTTCAAGCCGCGCACCAGCCCGTACGCCTTCCAGGGCTTGGGGCTGGCCGCGATCGACCTGCTGGCCGAGGCACGGGCGGCGACCGGGCTGCCCTTCGTCACCGAAGTGCTCGACAGCGCGCAGGTCGAGGCGATGTACCCGCAGGTCGACGCCTTCCAGGTCGGCGCGCGCAACATGCAGAACTTCGAGCTGCTCAAGGCGCTGGCGGATGTCGATCGGCCGGTGCTGCTCAAGCGCGGCCCGAGCGCGACGCTCGACGAGTGGCTCTTGGCCGCCGAATACCTGCTCGCCGGCGGCAATGACCAAGTGATCCTGTGCGAGCGCGGCATCCGCACCTTCAACCAGCATACGCGCTACACGCTGGACCTGGCGACGGTGGCCCTGGCCAAGCGCGAGACGCACTTGCCGGTCATCGTCGACCCCTCGCATGCCACCGGCGATCCCGCGCTGATCGCACCGATGGCCCGCGCCGCGCTGGCCGCCGGCGCCGACGGCGTCATCGTCGAGATGCACCCGAACCCCGAAGCGGCCCTCTCGGACGGCCCGCAGGCCCTGCGCCCCGCCGAGCTGGTCGACCTGATCGCGGAGCTCCACGCCCTGGCGCCGGCGTTCGGCCGGCGGGTGGGATCGGTGGAACCCGCACGTAGCGTGCCCTGAGTGGACGCCCAGGCGACGTCGCAGAGATCGAGGTGACATGATGGCCGCCGCGCTTCCGGTCGCGATCCAGACCCAGGCCTTGTTGCACCCGGACCAGCTCCTCGTGATCTTCGACGGCACCTGTGGCTTCTGCTCACGCGTGGTCGCCTGGGTCGCCGGGCTGGACTGGCGCCGCAAGGTGGTCTGGCTGCCTTCGCAGACTCCGGGACTGGGTCCGCTGGTCGGCTTGACGCAAGCCGACACCGATGCCGCCGCCTGGGCCGTCATGCCCAGCGGCGCCCACCGGCGCGGCGCGGGCGCCGTCGCGGCTACACTGGATGCGTTCTTGCCGGCCGGCGTGCCGGTGATGACCGCGATCTATCGTGTTCCCGGCCTGCGTCAGCTCGCGGACCTGGCTTACGCCTGGGTCGCGCGCAACCGCGGGCGCTTCGCCGGGGTGCCCTTCTGCGACATGCGCCCGCCGCCGCCGTTGGACGACTCGGTGCGCTGGGAGCTGGAGCGGCGGATGGCGCGGGACGAGCTCTTCGGGATAGAGGAGCAGCGGGCGGACGGGTGACGCCAAGCATCGTCCCCCCGATCGGCGCTCCCGGCCGGAGTCCCCCCCGGTTCGCGCTGCCCCTCCCCTCGCTGGCGCAGCGCCGCGGCAAGCACCCCGCTCTGATCACACCAACCGCGTCGCTCGCCTACGCCGAGCTCACCGCCCGTGCCGACGACCTGGCCGGTCGATTGGCCAGGCTCGGCGTCGTGCCCGGCGATCGCGTTGCGGTGCGGGTGGTGGATGGGGCGTTCTTCGCTACCGTGGTCCACGCCGCGGCGCGCCTCGATGCCATCCTCGTCCCGCTGAACACCCGGCTGGCGCCGGCGGAGATCGCCTGGCAGGTCGCCGACGCCGCGCCGCGGGTGTTGATCGACGGTGAGGGGATGGACGGGGTCGGCGGGAAGCTGCCGGGCATCGCGATCGACCCCGACCGCCTCCTGGCCATCGCTCCGTTCGACGTCCGCCTGGCATCCGAGTCCCTTCTCGACGCGCCGCGGACCATCGTCTACACCTCCGGCACGTCCGGGCGGCCGAAGGGGGCCGTGCTGACCTTCGGCAATCACCTGTGGAACGCGCTCGGCTCGGCGCTGCGGCTCGGGGCGCTGCCGGGGGATCGCTGGCTGGCGCCCTTGCCGCTCTTCCACGTCGGCGGTCTCGCGATCCTGTGGCGCGCCGCCTTCTCCGGCGCGACCGTCGTGCTGCCCGGACGCTTCGAGCCGGCCACGATCGCGGACTCGCTGGCCGCGGACGGCATCACCCTGGTCTCCCTGGTCCCGACGATGCTGGCGCGGGTGCTGGACGCCTGGGGCGATCGGCCCGCGCCGCCCGCGCTGCGCGCCGTCCTGGTCGGTGGGGGTCCCGTGGCGCCGGACCTCGTGCGGCGCGCGCTGGGGCTCGGCTTCCCGGTCGCGGTGACCTACGGCCTGACCGAAGCCGCGAGCCAGGTCGCCACCGCCTGGCCCGGCACGGGCCCCGACGACTCCGGCCGGCTCGGCGCGCCGCCCCTGCCGTTCACCGAGGTCCGGGTCGTCGAGGCGGATGGCCGGGAAGTTCCCACCGAGACCGACGGCGAGATCCTCGTCCGCGGACCCACGGTGATGGCCGGCTACTGGAACCAGCCCGAGGCGAGCGCCGCGGCGCTCGAAGGCGGCTGGCTGCATACCGGCGACATAGGCCGGCTCGACGCGGCCGGCAACCTTCACCTTTCCGGCCGGCGCGAGGACCTGATCGTGACCGGCGGCGAGAACGTCTACCCTGCGGAGATCGAGGCGCTGCTCGCCGGCCACCCGGCGGTCGCCGACTGCTGCGTGGTCGGCGTGCCGGACGCCGAGTGGGGCGAGCGGGTGGTGGCGGTGGTGGTCGCCGCGGAGGTCGGCCCTGCCTCCCATCCACGGGATCGCGACCCTGCCTGCAATTGCCGGGATCGCGACATCGATCGCGACGACCTGCTCGCCTTCCTGCGCGCACGACTGGCCGGATACAAGGTTCCGCGGCACTGTATCTTCGTGGACGCGCTGCCGCGCACGGCTTCGGGGAAGGTCCGCCGGGCGGAGGTGCGGGAGATGGTGCTGACGGCTGGGGGCGAGTCTATTCCGAACCCCTGATCCGCGTTCCGGGAACTGCACGATCCAAACGGAACTTACCTCCATCGCCTCAATCGGGCGATGGCGCATCCAGCTCGCTG
Source organism: uncultured Anaerolineales bacterium (assembly GCA_964498575.1). GTDB lineage: Bacteria > Chloroflexota > Anaerolineae > Epilineales > Epilineaceae > CAZCJG01. The sequence goes on from CAZCJG010000037.1 coordinate 5,667, forward strand.
GCCAGGCGACCCACGTCCTTGATCGCCACCAGGGTCTCGGAGGCTCCTCGCACCAGGTCCTGCGATGCGCTGCCCAGGATCAGAAACCGTGCCGGATTGTCCGGCCGGTCCGCCAGCACCCGGAGCAGTGGGAACAGGTCCGGGCGCGCCTGGATCTCGCCCAGGATCACCAGGCCCTCCAGGCGCCCCAGCACCAGGTCCGGGTTCTCCAACCGCCGCAGGTCGGCGAGATACTCCAGGTCGAAGAAGGTGGTCGGCCGCTCCGCCGCGAAAGCGCGCGAGCGTCGTCTTGCCGACCTGGCGCGGCCCGAGCAGGGCCGTCACCGGCGCGCGCCGCACCGCGTCGGACAACTGGGTCAGGTAGTTCGGTCGAGTCAACTTCGCGCCTTAATCTTATCCTTGAATATTCCAAGTGTCATACCGAATTTTCAAGGTAAAGCGACCTGAGGTCCCCGGACAACACCTCATTGACATCGTTGGGCTCGGTTTGCTATCCTGGGTTCATTCCAGTGGGCACCGAAAGCTCGACTGTTGCCAATTGGGCCCCCCCAAGGAACGACAAGGCCACCCCCCATGCTCGACCCCCGCGACCGAACCTACGTCGACGCCGAGCCCGACCCGGTCCGCCGGGAGGCGATGCGTTGCGCGCTCCTCGCCTACCGCCAGCCGGACACGCTGGCGGTGGGGGACCCGGTGCCGCCGCTGGTGTTGCGCCGGCTGGGGTCGGAGGGGACCGAGGCGCTGCACGGCGAGCGGGATCGCCCGTTGCTGCTCGCCTTCGGCAGCTTCACCTGACCACCCTTCCGCCGCCAGGCTGGCGAGCTCGATCACATGTACGGCGCGTTCAAGGACCGCGCCGACATGTTCGTCGTGTACATCGCGGAAGCGCATTCCGTCGACGGCTGGCAGATGGACTCCAACGAGGCCGAGGGCATCCGCATCCCGCAGGCGGTCACCTTCGAGCAGCGCAGCGCGGCCGCCCGCCGCTGCGCCGAGGCGCTGGGGCTGTCGATCCCGACCCTGGTCGACGGCATGGACGACGCCGCGCGCAAGGCCTTCGCCGCCTGGCCCGAGCGCCTGTACATCGTCGACCGGGACGGCCGCGTCGCCTATCGCGGCGGGCCGGGGCCGTTCGAGTTCAAGCCGGCGGAGGCGCGGGAGCGGTTGGGGGAGATGGTGGGGGTCGGCGAGTAGGACGGCGGGCGCCTCCCGTGGATGTCGGTAGCGCCGGAGGTTGGTGATCATCCGCTCGATCTTGGGAGCGACTGAGGCGGAAGGCTGCCTCGCGGCTGCCGCCCCACCCCGAACTCCCGCGCCGACAGGGCCAGCCCGGCGGCGAACAGCAGCGCGCCCGCGATGGCCGGCGCGAGGTGGATCGCGTCGCGGTAGCCGATCGGGAAGTGCACGCCGATCGCCGCACCGAAGCCGAACAGGCCGGCGACGAGCAGCGCCTGCCACAGGTGCCGGCGCGGCGCCGCCTTCCAGACGATGCAGGAGACGAGCAAGCCGGTGGTCAACAGCGCCCCGCCGAAGCCCGCGCGGTCGTGGGCGATCAGCGGCACCAGGCGCGGGTTGATCGCCTGGATCTCGGCCGCGCTGGCGCCGATGAAGCCCAAATCCTCCGGCACGAACACCAGGGTCATGCCCACCGTCAGGATCGTCGCGCCGGCGCCAATCATGCCCGCGCCGGTGCCGAGCAGCGCCAGGCGACCCAGGCCGGCGCGGCTGCGCCAGCGGGCGGGGGCCCAGCCCGGCGCGACGAGCGCGCGCGGCGTCGGCCAATCGTCGACCAAGGCGCGGCTGCGCCACAGGCCGAGCACGAAGATCGGCAGGAGCAGCAGGCTGGCCACGCCATGCCAGGTGTCCAGGTAGCCGTAGCCGAGGTAGGCCAGGAAGCTGCCGAAGCCCGCGATTCCGGTCAGCACCAGAATCCACCACGCCCAGGCCCGGCCCTGTCGCAAGGGGAAGAGCGCGAGCCAGGCGTAGAGCGTCGCCACGGCGAGGAGCGCGCCGCCGAAGGCCAAGCGGTCGTGGATCATGAAGCGCACGATGCGGCAGCCGAAGTACCGGCACAGCTCGTCCGGCGTCATCCGCAGGAAGGCGAGGTCGTGTGGCAGGTAGGCGCCGGTCAGCGCCAGGAACACCGCGAAGCCGCCCGAGATCGCCAGTCCCAGCGCGGTCACGAAGACCAGCGATCGCCCGTCGCCGATCAGTGCGGTCAGGAAGCCGGATTCGGATGGGGCGGGATCGCCGAC
>CAZCJG010000037.1:8021-19616 GCA_964498575.1 uncultured Anaerolineales bacterium
CGCGGGGAAAGCGGAATCTCTCACTGGCGCGGATGCGGCCGGATCGCCGCCGTGGATCACTTCCATAGCTTGACCGGGCTGAGGCCCATCTCCGAGAAGTACGGATCGAGCCGCCGCGCCAGCTCCGGCCAGCGCTGGTGCGGCACCTGGGGATAGAGGTGGTGCTCCAGGTGATACAGGTGCTCCACCGCCAGGATCGAGATCATCCGTCCCCGGAACAGCCGCGTCTGGCTCAGCACGTCCGCGCCGCCCGCGTCGTGCGGCATGAAGCTGGTCATGAAGGGGTAGACCCAGCTTCCAGCGATGATCACCAGCGCGTAGGCGGCGGGGACGGGCGAGAGCGGCCAGGCGACGAGGCAGATCGCGAGCAGGACGAGCACCAGGATGCCCTCCGCGACGACCCAGCGCCGCTCGCGATCCGGCGCGTGGCCGAGCGCCCACAGCCACTGGCGCGGCTGGGCGACGACCCCGTCCAAGAGCGCCCGCCACCAGCGCATCCGCGCCGCCCGGCCTTCGAGGTCGTCCGCGGCGGGGAAGCGGGCGTGGTGGTGCAGGTGGGTGACCCGGAAGGCGTGACCGCTGCGAAAGCAGATCAGCTCGATCAGGCACAGCAGGGTCTCGTTGACCCGCGGCGGCAAGCGTAGCGTGCGGTGGACCAGATCATGCGATACCGATGCGTAGGTGAAGAAGCTCTGCGCCACCGCGCAGGCCAGGGCGAGCGACCACCAGCCCGCGATCCCAAAGGCCAGGAAGCCCGCCGCGCAGGCGAAAGGTAGCCCCAGCGAGGACCAGCGCTCCAAGGGCGTCACTTCGAGCAAGTCCAGGCCCAAGTCGCGGAGCGACGGCTTGCGCGGCCGGGCGATCGGCGCCGCATCGCGCGCGCCCGCTTGCGCCCGGGGGAGGATCATCGTCGTCATCGCGCGTCTCCTTAGTCATGTGCAACCCTGAGCGGGATCACGTCATCGCAGTCGATCCGGTACATCCGGCGAGCGCGCCGGATCCACAAGCAGTGCCTGGAGGCTCGCCCAGGCGACCGCCCGCGGGGTCGCCCGCATCCCGGCGTCGCGCAGGGCGGTCACGCCGGCGTGCTCGGACTGGATCAACCGCCCGAGGCCGTTCGACAGCGCCCAGATCAGCGCCACGCGGCCAAGGCGGCGGCGCTCGTAGCGACTCAGGGCGGAGGCCGGGTCCGGCGCGGTGGCCAGGCAGCGCGCTAGCTCCCAGGCATCCTCCAGCGCCATCGCCGCTCCCTGGCCCAGGTTCGGTGTCAAGGGATGCGCCGCGTCACCCAGCAGCGCCAGCCGTCCGCCCACGCTCAGGCGCCCGGCCGGGTGGGCATCGGCGATGGCGTGGCGCAGGATCAGCGCGCTGGGCGTGGCGTGGATCAGCGCCCGGACCGGCGCGTGCCAGCCGCGGAAAATCTGCAGCAGCCGCTCCCGGCGCCGGGCCGGATCGTCGTCGCCGGCGGCGCCGTGGTTGGCGGTGGCGTACCAATAGGTCCGCTCCTGGCCGACGGCCGCGATGCCGAAGCGCAGGCCGCGCCCCCAGCTCTCGGTCACCCAGCCGTCCTCCCAACCCGGCGGCACCCCGTCCACCACCGCGCGCCAGCCGACATAGCCTTGATCACGCAGCCCGCGCCCGGGCCAGAAGGTCCGCCGCGCCAGCGAGTCCGCGCCATCCGCGGCGATCACGAGATCCGCCTCGACCACCGCCCCGTTGCCGAAACGGATCGTCGCCGCCCGCTCCCCCACCCCGATCGCCCGGGCTTCGTGCCCCAGGCGGATGACGTCGTCCCCCGCCGCCGCGCGCAGGGCGGACTGCAAGTCGCTGCGCCGCGTGCTCAGCGCCCCGCTTTCGGGCGGGAACAGGCCGACCTCCTGCAATACCCGGCCGCGCGGATCCAAGATGCCCCAACGCGTCGTCGCGATCGACCGGCCGGCCAGCCGCTCCGTGATTCCGAGCCCGGCCAGCACGGCACAGGCATTGGGCGTGAGCAGCAGCCCCGCGCCGATCTCCCGCAGCTCCGGCGCCCGCTCGTACACCACGCAGCCCAGCCCCCGCGCGCGCAGGGCCAGCGCGCAGGCCAGCCCGCCGATGCCGGCCCCGAGGATGACGACCTTGATCTCACCGCCCGGGCTATCTTGCATTGCCAAGTAGTATAGCGGAAAGGTTGGGAGCGTCAACGCCCGGGGAACCACGGATAATCGTGGATTCCGCGCGATTCCCTGCCGGGCGCGACCGCCCGGCAGGATGGTCCACGGTTTGTTGCAGTCCTACCCAACGCCCGGGAAACCAAAAGGCGAGGCAACCGGGAGAACATCCCCGGTTGCCTCGCCACGTCGACGATTCGCGGCCTTCGCCGCGCGGTTGGCGCTACGGCCCCGGCGCGCGCAGGTCGCAGGTGATCCGCTCGGAGATCTGCGTGTAGATCCGCGTCAGGTCGTCGGTGGTCGGCGAGCGGTAGAAGCGGTCGGCCGAGGTCGCCGCCTGTGCGAGCAAGCCCTGGTCGATGTCGTCGCCCAGGCCGATGGTGTAGACCAGCGCGCCGCGGTCCTTGAGCGCTTGCGCCTGCGCCAGCACCGCCGCGTTCGGCGCGCGCTCGATGTTCTGCAAGCCGTCCGTGAGCAGGATCACCACCGGCTTGGCCTCGGAGCGGGCGCCGGCGGCCAGCGTAGCGACCGCTTGCGCCAGGCCGAGGTCGATCCGCGTGCCCTCGACCGACACCAGGTTGTCCAGCCCCGTCTGGAGCGTCACCCCCGAGTCCGTCAGCGGCACGACCTCGTGCGCGTCGATGTTGAAGGACACGATCCCGGCCCGGTCGCGCCCGAGCTTGAGGTTGCCGAGGAAGGATCGCGCCGCCTCGCGCGCCGCGTCCAGCTTCGTGCCCTGGCCGCCCGCCGCCGGCTCGCGCATGCTGCTGGACGTGTCCAGCACCAGGACGACGTCCAGCGGCTTCTCGACCGGGATGCACACCCGGCTGGCGCCGAAGGGCAGGTAGACCGTGTAGGTCACCGGCGGCGGTGTGGGGATGCCGGCGTAGACCTCGACCTCGGGGATCGGGAAGACCAGCCGCCCGTCGTTGCCCAGCGCGTCGCGATAGGTCGCCACCGCCTCGACGTTGGTCGGCCAGATGCCGACCTCCAGCGGCTCGAGCTTGTAGGTCAGGGTGATCGGCTCGTTGGCGAAGACGTTCGCCAGCGTCCAGGTCAAGGTGTTGGCCGCCGCGTCAAACGTGGCCGCCGGCTGGGCCGAGCCAATGATGTACTTCATGTTGCGCGGGATCACGTCGCGGATCGTGATCGTCTCGAACAGGCCGAGCTCGGGCTGGTAGCTGGTCATGCCATGCGCCAGCGCCACGATCTGCGACGGATCGGGCTCGGTGAACACGTGCCGGGGGTCGCCGCCGACCAGCTTGACGACGGTCTCGCTGTTCTCGACCTGGTACTCGTTGGTCGGCAGCACCAGGGCGTAGACGTCGATGTTCGCGTCGCGCGCCGTCGCGCCTTCGCCCAGCGGGTCGTCCTTGAACACGCCGTCGGTGACCACGAGGATCAGCTTGCGCATGCCCGGCTTGGCCCGCTCGCCGGTCAGCTCGCCGATGGCCGTGCTCAGCCCCGCGGTCGAGCGCGTGTCGCCGTTGGCGTCCAGCCCCGCGACCAGGGTGCGCACCAGGCCGATGTCGTTGGTCAGCGGCTGCTCCAGGGTCGCGCCGTCGTCGAAGGTCACCAGCGCCACCTCGGCCGTGCGCGGGTCGAGCTCGCCGAGCAGGGCGCTCGCCGCGTCCTTGGCGCGGTCCAGCGCGTCGAGGAAGCTCATCGAGCGCGAGGTGTCGAAGACCAGCGCGACCTGAACGCGCTCCTGCTTGCCGGGGCACTGGCCCTGCACGGTCAGGGTGACGTCGACCGTGTCGCCGAGCGGGATGCGGCGCGGCGCGGCCCATTTGTCGGGCGTCGCGACGCAAGCGCCCGGCGGCGGCGGCGGCACCTCCTCGCGGACATAAGGCTCGCCGTCGAAGATCCAGATGCCGGACTGCACGATGCGGAAGGCGTTGGTCACGTAGGACGGGCTGGACGGGATGCCCGGGTACTCCTCCGGCTCGATGAAGCCGATGTAGACCTTGCCGTCGTCGTCGACCCCGATGTCCATCGGCCAGAGCCTGCGGTCGGGCATCGGCCAGGCGGCGAGCAGCTTGCCCTGGGCGCTGTAGCGGAAGCCCCAGCGCCCGCGCCCCAGCACGAAGACGTCGCCGGTCGGGCCGATCGCGATGCTGACCGGGCCGTCATGCGTCGCCCACTCGGTCTGCACCGTCCCGTCCAGCCCGCGCACCGATATGCGGTTGCGCCCGCGGTCGGCCAGGTAGACGCGATCGCCGTGCATCGCGATGTCGACCGGGATCGCGTTGCCGCCGCCGCCGATGTCCCAGGCCGCGACGTCGCCCCCGTCCTTGTCCAGCACGTGCACCTTGGCCGTGCCCTCGTCCAGCACCGCCACCCGGCCGCTGTCGGCGGCGACGGCGGCCAGGCGCGAGGGCGCGTCGGGATCGTTGATCACCCCCGGCCAGGCCGTCCAGGCCGGCAGGAAGTCGTCCGGCCGGCGGTGGAGCTGGGCGAAGTCGACGGTGTAGATGTCCTTGCCGTCGATCGCGACGTCGCGCGTGAACCAGGTCCGCCCGCCGGCGCACATCCCCACCTGCGACTGGAGCGGCGAGGCGCCGGACATCTGCCCGTGCCGCGTCCAGCGCTGCACGGTCTGCGGAAGGATCACCTGGGTCGTCGCGACATAGGTCTGGCTCGGCGGCGCGCCGTAGATGTTGAAGCGGCCTTGCAGCACCGCGATCTCGTCCGACGCGTCGACGCGGACCGGGAAGGGCGGCCCCTCGAGGTTCGGCGCATCGGTGCTGCCGGCGAACAGGGGGATGTCCTGCCGCTTACCGGGGTGCTCGAACATCATCACGCCCTGCCAGAAGCAGTGCGCGAAGCCCGCCAGCACCCGCCCGTCGAAGGTCGCGTCCAGGAAGTGCACGATCCGCCCGAAGTAGGCGGCGTAGACCCGGCCGCCGGTCGGGCCGATGTACATCGGGGTGCCGTCGCGCATCTGGAAGATCTCGACGTTGCGCGAGAGGAACACCCCCGCCGGCCCGACCGCGATGTCCTCGCCGTTCGCGAACGGCACGATCTCGCGCAGGCGGTGGTCCGGCTCGAAGATCGCGACGCCCGAGATCCAGCGCTCGACCTGTTGCTGGGCGCGGTCCGCGCCGGTGGCATCCGCCCTGGCGCCGCGGATGCCCGACGGCTCGGCCGTCGGCTGCGGGCCGCAGTAGGGGTTGAACAGCACCGCCGGCACCGAGTTGATCACGTGGATCACGTCGTCGGCGCCGATGTCCAGGCTGAACGGCACGCTCTCGTGGGTGTGGAAGACGATCGTGTCGAGGTAGTCCCCGGTCGGGCTGAAGACGTCGACGCCCGCGTCCGGGATGTCGATGGCCCCGGTCGCCGGATCGCAGCCGGCGAACTGGATGAAGGCGTTGACCGCGCTGCGCGACAGGTAGATCCGGCCGTCGCGGCGCAGCGCGATGTCCAGATAGCTGCCCTGGCGCGGGGGCTGTAGCTTGTCGACCTCGATCTGGAAGCTGAAGAGCTGCGCGCCCTGGGGCGACAGCCGGTCGACCCGCGCCATGGTCTTGACCTGGCTGTCCTCGATGTAGCGGCCGATGAGGAGCACGTAAGGCAGCCCGTCGAAGCCGACATCCAGCCGCTGCGGCGTCCATTCGCCCAGGATCTTGCCGGTCGGATCGGTGAGGTTGGGCAGCTCGAACACCCGCAGCGGCCGCCCGTCCCGCGACAAGGCGTGCACCGCCTTGTGCCCGGTGTCCAGCACGTAGATCGTCAGGTCGGGCGCCGAGCTGATGTCGCCGACCAGCCCGAAGTGGCCGGGAGTGAGCGACCACGGCTTGTTTTGCCAGGTGTCGACCAGGCGATAGCGGTAGAGCGGCTCGCCAGCCTGCGCCGCCGGGGCCGCCATGGACGCCGGGGCGATCGATCCCGCCAGCGCCGCCACCGCCAGGCCGAGCACCAGCGCGACCATCAGGCGGCGAGCGGGGGAGTGGGCGGCCGGGCTGGAAAGCGGGCCGGGCGGGCGCGGGTTCGGCGCGGACCGGGAGATCCACGTGCGCATTCGGTCGAGGCACTTGGGGTTCATGGGCGCAGCCTCCTGGAAGGGACTTTTCGGGTTGTGGGGAACGCCGCCAGGCGCGACGGGCTTGACGTGTGACAATGATAACACGTTTGAGGGCCGAAGGGATACCGGATTCGCGGTCCGGTCGGCGGGTCGCGCAGGAACGGGCAGGGCAACGGGGAAATCCCCCGCTCCCCGGAACACCGCGGGGGAATTTTCCCCAACCGCCCGGCCTCTCTATCGCCGCCTGCGCCGGATCCGAACGATCCAGCCACGTGCCCGATGGAACCTTTTCCGGCGTAAGACCGTTTGGCAACAGCGACGTTCGGCTTCGGCCGATCGCGGGCCATGTCACAATTTGCTCGCTCCATCACGACTGAAGAGCCGAGCCACAAGATGGGAGGAGAATCCCCATGAGCCTGGAAGACACCCGCCTGGACCTCGCAGTCCGCCTGACCGCGCGCGCACTCAGGAACGATCAAGACGCGTCGATCGATGCGCGGCTCGCCGCCTTTCGCGACGCCTATGCCGCCGTCGCCGCGCTGGATGCCGGCGACGAGGCCTGGACCGAGGAGACCGTGCTCGCCGCCTGGAGCCTGATCGAGCCAGCCTATCCCCACGGCGGGTCGGTTGCGGAGATCGGCGCCTATCTCGCCGCCGCCCACGCCGCGGTGGTCGCCACCGCCCGCCGGCCACCGCCGGGGAGGCCAACACGACCGCGGCGCGACGCGTAGGAGGCGTTACCGGGCACGACCGCCCGGCAGGCCTCACGCGGCTGTACCAGAATGGTCCACGGTCTATTGCAGTTCTACCCCCGGCTCCCGACCGGCACGATTAATCTGATTTTGACCCCAAATCAAAAGGGGTGTATGTTTCATGCCCGAATCCCTAGTCGCCGCCACCGGCCGCCGGATGTGCTGCCCACGCATCCGCCACGGGCCGGCTGGCACCGATCTTGCCGCGCGGCGCCCATTCGGTGCCGCGCAGAACGATCCCAACGCCGCGTTGAAGCCGTTCTGTCGATTGAAGAGGTCGTTTCATGGTTGCCTGGGCAAGGCGCTGGCTGGCTCCCCCTGCCGCCGGCGATGAGCAGACCGCGCGCACGGCAAGCCTGCTCCATACAATCGCCCTGACCACCCTGGTCGGGCTGGTTCTGTTCGTCCTGTTCACCGTACCCGTGGGCGAGCACCGCCTGGTGCGCGCCGGCACGGGCGGGCTGGTGGTGGCGCTCGAGCTCGGCGTGCTGTTGACCCTGCGCGGCGGCCGGGTGGCCCTCGCCAGCCGCTTGCAAACCTTCGGACTGGGCCTGATCCTGGCGGGCTACGCGCTGCTGCTCACCGGGATCACCTTGCCCGGCTACGGCGCCTTCTTCGTCCTGATCGCCGCCGCCAACCTGCTCTTCGATCGGCGCACCAGCTTGTACTTCACCGGCGCGGTGCTGGTCACGACGCTCGCCCTGGCCGCGCTCGAGGCGGGTGGGGCGGTGCCGGTCTACCCGATCGGCGCGCCGGACTTGCCGTCGGCGCTGGCGATCCAGGTGCTGCTCGTCACCCTGATGGCGGTGCTGATGCAGTTGGCGACCGACCTGGTGGACCAGGCGCTGGCCCGCCAGTCCGACAGCAACCGTGCCCTGGAATCCGCCCGCGCCTCGCTCGAAGCCCAGGTTCGGGGGCGCACGGCCGAGCTGTCGGCGCTCAACGCCCAGCTCCGCCAGGAGATCGACGAACGGAGCGGCGCGCTGGCGGCCCTGCAAGCCAGCGAGGAGAAGCACCGCCTGCTCCTGGACAGCATCCGCTCGCCGGTGCTGGCGCTCAACGCCGACATGTCGATCCTGTACTGCAACGACGCCTTCGCCGAGCTGGTCGACAGCCCGATGGACGCGCTGGAGGGACGCCACCTGGTCGAGCGCTTCCCCGCTTTCGCCCGCACCGGGTCCTACGCCGCCTTCCAGCGCGCCTTGGAGACCGGCGAGCCGCAGGAAGCCGAGGGCGAGTTCCCCGGCGGGCATTACCTCCAGGCGCGGGTCTACCCCACGCCCTGGGGCATCCTGTCGATCGCCGAGGACGTCACCGAGCGGCGCAAGGGCGAGCTCGAGCGCGCCCAGTTCGCCAGCCAGCTCCGCACCGCGGCCGAGACCGCCAGCCGCCTGTCGGCGATCCTCGACCCCGAGGACCTGGTGCGCGAGACCGTCGACGCGCTGCGCGAGCGCTTCGACCTGTACCACGTCCACTTGTACCTGCTGGACCGCGACAGTGGCGACCTGGTCGTCCGCGCCGGCTCGGGCAGCGTCGGCCGCGTGCTCGAAGCCAGCGGCCATCGCATTCCCCTGACCGCCACGCAAAGCCTGGTCGCCCGCGCCGGCACCACCCGCCAAGTCGTCACGGTGCGCGACGTCGCGGCCGAGCCGGCCTTCCTGCCCAACGTGCTCCTGCCCGAGACGCGCTCCGAGGTGGCGGTGCCGCTGGTGACCGACCGCGGGCTGGTGGGCGTGCTGGACGTGCAGGACGACCAGCCCGATCGCTTCACCAGCTACGACATCGACACCTTCGTCATCCTGGCCGGGCAGATCGCGGTGGCCATCGAGAAGGCGCGCCTGTTCCGCGACCAGCACCGCATCGAGGCCGAGCTGCGCGAGGCGCGGCGCCGGCTGGACACCCTGCTCCAGTCGCTGCCGCACGTGCTGCTGTACGAGACCGGCGGCGGGCGCGAGACGATCATCGGCAACACCCAGGCGATGCTGGGCTACCCGATCGAGCGCTTCGTCGAGGATCGGACCTTCTTCCCTGGCCTGATCCATCCCGACGACAGCCCGCGGCTCGACGCGCGCGTGGCCGAGTGGAATGCCACCGGCAAGCCCGATGTGCTGACCCTGGAGTTCCGCTGCCGCCACGCCGAGGGCCGCGACATCTGGGTGCGCGACGACATGGTCGGCGTGGCGCAGGAGGAGGGCCGATCCTACATGGCCGGCGTGCTGCTGGACGTGACCGAGCGGCGCGAGACCGAGGAGGAGCGTCTGCGCTTTATCGAGCAGCTTCGCACCGCGGCCGAGGTCGGCGAGAGCCTCAAGACCCTGCTCGATCCCGAGGCGCTGGTCGGCGAGATCGTGCAGCTCATCCAGGACCGCTTCGGGCTCTATCACGCCCACCTCTACCTCTACGACCCGCACCTGGACGCGCTGGTGGTGCGGGCCGGCTCGGGCGAGGTCGGCGCACGGCTGGTCGCGGCCGGGCACGCGATCGCGCTGGACACGCCGGCCAGCATCGTCGCCTCCGCGGCGCGGGACGAGGACCTGGTCAACGTCGACGACGTGCGGCAGGACGCGCGCTTCATGCCCAATCCGCTCCTGCCGGAGACACGCAGCGAGCTGGCGGTGCCGCTGATGATCCGCCAGGAGCTGATCGGCGTGCTGGACGTGCAGGACAACCGCCCGGCGCGCTTCAGCGCCTCGGACCGGGACACCTTCCGCATCCTGGCCGGCCAGATCGCCATCGCGCTGGAGAACGCGCGGGTCTTCGACGAGCTCAAGACCGTCGCCGAGCGGCTCAAGGAGGTCGACCGGCTCAAGAGCGAGTTCCTGGCCAACATGAGCCACGAGCTGCGCACCCCCCTCAACTCGATCATCGGCTACGCCGAGCTGATCCTGATGGGCATCAACGGCGAGCTCGACGGCGAGACCCAGGCCGACGTGCAGGCGATCTACGACAACGGCCAGCAGCTCCTGGCGCTGATCAACGACGTCCTGGACCTGGCCAAGATCGAAGCCGGGCGGATGCGGCTGGAGATCGAGGACGTCCTGGTCGGCCCGCTGCTCGACGAGATCCGCACCTCGAACGCCGGCCTGCTGCTCAAGAAGCCGATCGAGATGTCGATCGAGGTCGAGAGCGGCCTGCCCGCGATCCGCTGCGACCGCCTGCGCGTGCAGCAGATCCTCAACAACCTGGTCTCCAACGCCGTCAAGTTCACCGAGGAAGGCCATGTCTGGCTGCGCGCCTTCCGCGACGACGGCATGATCGCGATCGAGGTGCAGGACACCGGCATCGGCATCAGCGACGAGGACCTCGGCACGATCTTCGAGAAGTTCCGCCAGGCGGACGGCTCCTTCACCCGCCGCGCGCGCGGCACCGGGCTGGGCCTGGCGATCACCCACCACCTGGTCAAGCTGCACCAGGGCCGCATCGACGTCCGCAGCCAACCCGGCGCCGGCACGACCTTTACCGTGCGGCTGCCGATCCACACCTATCCCCCCGAGCCCGAGCCGCTGCTCTTCGCCCTGGGAGCTGGAGAACCCGCATGACATCGTCGCTCTTCAACGCCGTCGCCTGCCTGGCCTGCGGTCACACCATGCCGCCCGACGTCCACGCCGCCGCCTGCCCGGCCTGCGGCGGCGCCTGGCTGGACGCGCGCTACGACTATGCGTCCCTGCCGGCGGACTGGCCGGCGCGCCTGGCCGGCCGCCCGACCAGCATGTGGCGCTACCAGGAGCTGCTGCCCTTCCCCGACGGCTTCCCGCGCGTCAGCCTGGGCGAGGGCTGGACGCCGCTGACGCCGGCCGAGCGCCTGGCGCGCGAGCTGGGCTACGGCGAGCTGTGGATCAAGGACGAGCGGCAGCAGCCGACCGGCTCGTTCAAGGACCGCCAGGCGGCCGCAACCGTCAGCGCCCTCGTCGCCGAAGGCATGCGCGAGCTGGTGCTGGCCTCGACCGGCAACGCGGCGGCGGCCTACGCCGCCTTTTGCGCGCGGGCGGGCATCAAGCTGTGGGTGTTCCTGACCAGCAGCGTGCCGGCCGAGAAGATGCGCGAGCTGGCGCTGTACGGGGCCGAGGTGGTCAAGATCACCGGCACCTACGACCAGGCCAAGGAGATCGCGGCGGACTTCGCGGCGCGGCGCGGCATCCGCTTCGACCGCGGCGCCAAGGCCCTGCCGGGCAAGGAGAGCATGAAGACGATCGCCTTCGAGATCGCCGAGCAGCTTGGCTGGCGCGCGCCGGACTGGTACGTCCAGGCGGTGTCGGGCGGCATCGGCCCCCTGGGCGTGCTCAAGGGCTTCGAGGAGCTCCATGCGGCCGGGCTGATCGACCGCGTGCCGCGGCTGGCCGTGGTGCAGTCCGCCGGCTGCGCGCCGATGGTCGAGGCCTGGCGGCGCGGCGCGGCCCAGGCGCGGCCGGTGCAGCCCGACACCCTGATCACCGTGCTCGCCACCGGCGATCCCGGCTTCGCCTACGAGATCCTCAAGGGCGCGACCGACCGCCACGGCGGCGCGATGGTCGCGGTCGGCGACGGCGACGCCTTCCGTGCGATGCGGCGGCTGGCGCGCACCGAGGGCTTCTCGGTCGAGCCGGCGGTCAGCGTCGCCTTCGCCGGGCTGGAAATGCTGATCGGCGAAGGCCACATCCGCCCCGACGAAAACGTGGTCATCAACTGC